>DAIDKM010000011.1 GCA_027450045.1 Paludibacter sp.
AAAATATCTCGGATATGATCCCTCGAAAATAGAGATAGCCATCGGTAAACAACCATTCAGCTCCTGACTGATTTCCTGCATCATAAGCAGCGAAATTTCTTCATGCGTAATGCCTGATACCAGGCTATTTTCGAGCACATGCGAAAAGGGGGCATGACCAATATCATGAAGCAAAATAGCCGCCAAAGCAGCCTCTTCCTCTTCGGCGGTGATGTTGGCGCCTACCCAGCGCAACTGACGAATGGCTTCACCCATAAGGTACATCGCCCCTAAAGAATGTTGGAAACGGGTATGCTGTGTCCCGGGATACACAAAAGAGGACAGTCCCAACTGTTTTATCCTTGTTAATCGCTGCAAATAAGGATGCTGGATAATATCGTACAACGTTTCAGTCGGAATCGTGATAAACCCGAAAACAGGATCATTGATTATTTTACGTTTCTTTGTCTGCATAATCACCTCCTTTTATCGATTGTATGTCAGTCGCGTGAAGAAATATAAGCTCGCCAGCGTTGCAGCAACGACAGCATGTCTTCCGGCAATTCGCTGTCAAAATAGAGCATCTCTCCACTTCGCGGGTGAACAAAACCCAATGTTTTGGCGTGTAATGCCTGACGGGGACAGGTTTCAAAGCAATGAAGCACAAATTGTTTGTATTTTGCAAAAGTGGTGCCTCTCAGAATTTCATGTCCGCCATACCGTTCGTCATTAAACAGCGGATGTCCTATATATTTCATGTGAGCGCGAATCTGATGCGTTCGTCCGGTTTCGAGACGGCATTCCACCAACGTGACATAGCCCAAACGTTCCAAAACACGATAATGCGTAACAGCAGCTTTGCCATGTTCACCGTCAGGAAAAACCGTCATCATTTGCCGATCTTTCAAACTCCGGCCAATGTGTCCCTCGACGGTGCCTTCATTTTGTTCCATGATGCCCCAAACAAGTGCATGATAGAGTCGTTTTGTGGTTTTATGGAAAAATTGCTCGGCAAGTTTTGTTTTAGCCATTTCGTTTTTTGCAATGACCAATAAACCGGAAGTGTCTTTGTCGATGCGATGCACCAAGCCCAAACGGGGATCGTTGGGATCAAATAATGGTTCATCTTTGAGATAATAGGCTAACGCGTTCACCAGCGTTCCGTGATAATTTCCATGACCGGGATGAACGACCAATCCTGCGGGCTTGTTCACCACCAACAAATCGCTGTCTTCATATACAATGTTTAATGGAATTGGTTCGGGTGTGACAATAACTTCGTGAGGAGGATATGCCATTACAATGGTAATCACTTCACCGGGTTTTACCCGATAGTTTGCTTTCACCGGAATGTCACTGACTAAAATGGCGCCTGCCGCAGCAGCTTCCTGAATACGATTACGAGACACGTTTTGAATCCGGTCGAACAGAAATTTGTCGATGCGCAACGGCGTTTGTCCACGGTCAACTACAAACCTGAAATGCTCATAGAGTTGGGGATCAGGACTGTCGCTCCAAGTGTCGATCTCTTCTTGTTCATCTTCAAACAACGACATCATAGCGTGAATGTAACACTTCGTGTCATTAAAAGAACTTTTCGATATCTTTCTTCTTCTTAGGTTTCACTGCTTTTTTTGTATTCGAAGCAGATGAATCGGAAGGATTTACTTTGTTGTTATCTCTTGTCAACCAGATGGTGACCGCTTTTCCGGCTTGTATTGAATCTCCGGCTAAAGGCTCTTGCTGATATACCATAAAACTTGCCTTATCCTGATCGGTCGCAGGCTGTTCATCAAATTTGATAGCCCCTAAAGTCAGCATATCGTTATTCACCGCGGAAGTTGCTTCCTCAAGACTCATCGCATGCAAATCGGGCATCACTTGCAGACCATCCGAAGGTAATGCCTTTCTTCCAACCACCAATGTCACATTACTTCCGGCAGGAATTTTCTGCCCCGGAGCTAAAATATTTCCCATGTATTTAATATCCTTCACCAAATTGCTGAATTCAGAAGGGACATACTCCACGTTAACTACATGCATACCCATGTTTTCGAGTAACGCCTGAGCCGGACGCAACGACATGTCGCGTACATCGGGGATAGCAGTCCCGGGCGGCCTTCTTGAGTTGATCGTCAAATAAACATCGCGATAACTTTTAATGAATGACCCAGGCGACGGTTGTTGCTGAACAATCACTCCCGGTTGCATATTGGGTTGAAATACCGAGTCAATGACCTGATACTGCATCTCATTATTTGATAATAGTTTCGAGGCATCGTTCAATTGCAATCCAACCAAATTAGGCACCTCTAATGCTTGTCCGTGATGAGTGTAAATATTCAACGAGAAAAGCACTAAAATAAAGAGAAGCACCATAATAGCAAACGCAAGCACAAGATTTTTAATCAATAAACTATGCGTAAAGAAATGCAAGAATCGAGAAAATTCCTTCTTATCCATATTATTACGACAATGAGTGATGAATTAAGAGTACAAAAGTAGCATTTTTTTGTGGAGTTATAGACTTCATCACCGAATTCTTCCATTCATATAGATCACCACGTGCACACTGCTACCTTCTATTATTCCACGAATGGATGCAAAATGGGTCTCCAGTAGCCTTGCCGTACAGGCGGACATAAACACAATAAAACACAACAAAGATAGAATTAATGAAATTATTAATGGAGACAAACGAGTGAAAATTGAAGAAATAGCGTTACCTTTGCCAGTCACAACAGGTAGGAAAATTAGGGGAACCTTGAAAAATAAGCTGTTTCATATCCTCAGCTTTTTACACCAACAAGAAAAAAGTCGATTTTTCATTGTGCTTGTAGCATACCTGAGTGATGCAACATAAAGGGTGTGTACAGCATCTTTAGACGAAAGCGTGTGATTTATGTTGCAAAAACAGCGTTTGTCACACAAGACATTTATTATACCTTTGCAAAAATTTTGACGAATGGAATTTTCTGCTCAACAAATTGCTGATTTCTTACAAGGAGAAGTGGTAGGCAACCCTGACATCAAGGTTAGCAATCTATCCAAGATTGATGAAAGCAAGGCGGGTACGCTCACTTTTTTATCGAATCCGAAATACACCCATTTCGTCTATGACACAAAAGCAAGCATTATCTTAGTCAACAAAGACTTTTTACCTGAACAACCTATTTCAACGACCCTTATTAAAGTTGATGACGCCTATCAAGCGTTGGCGAAATTGCTCCATTTGGTAAACAGCTCAAAAAAACAGCAAAGCGGTATTGATTCACTGGCATTCATTTCCAACTCGGCACATATTGGTGAAAATCCCTATATCGGTGCCTTTTCTTTTATTGGAGAAGAGGTGAAAGTAGGCGATAATGCCCAAATTTATCCACAAACTTACATTGGCAATAATGTCACGATAGGAGATGATGTGACCATCTACCCGGGAGCGAAAATTTATGCTGATTGTATCATTGGGAATCGGTGCGTGATCCATTCGGGCGCTGTTATAGGCGCTGATGGATTTGGATTTGCTCCCAACGATGACGGCGGGTACAACAAAATAGCCCAAATTGGGAACGTCGTTTTGGAAGATGACGTAGAAGTGGGAGCCAACACCACCATCGACAGAGCAACGATGGGATCCACCTATATTCGTAAAGGGGTAAAACTGGATAATCTGATTCAGATTGCACACAACGTCGAGATTGGGAGCAACAGCGTATTAGCAGCTCAATCAGGCATTGCGGGATCTGCCAAAATCGGAGAAAACTGTATGCTTGGAGGCCAAGTAGGTATCTCCGGCCATATAGCCATAGGGAATAATGTAAAATTAGCGGCTCAATCAGGCGTCATTAGCAATATCCCATACGATGCCACTTATATGGGAGCGCCTGCTATGCCATACGTTCAATATACCAAAGCGTATGTAATTTTTCGCAAACTTCCGGAGTTAGCCAAAAGCGTTGATGCTTTGAAAAAAGAAATTGAAGAATTGCGTAAAAACATTCACTAACTTAGGAAAATCATCCAATCACATGCCAAAACAAAAAACGTTACAACATGCATTTACCCTGAAAGGGAAAGGATTACACACAGGGATAGACATTGAGTTGAATTTTCAACCCGCACCCGAAAATCACGGATTCATCATCAAACGAATTGATTTAGAAGGGCAACCCACCATTCCAGCCTTAGCGGAATATGTCACACAAACCACCCGCGGAACGGTTTTATCGCACAACAACGTACAGGTAAGTACCATCGAACACGCTATGGCTGCTCTGTTTGCTTCCGAAATTGACAACTGTTTGATGGAAGTAAATGCACCGGAATTTCCGATTTTAGATGGCAGTGCAAAACCATTTATAGATGAGATTCAACAAGTGGGGATTGTTGAGCAGAATGCTGAAAAAGAATATTACGTCGTAAAGAAAAAAATTGAGTATACCGATCCAAACTCTCATTCGTCCATTGTTATTCTTCCTGACGATCACTTCAGTATCCAAACGCTTATAGGGTTTAAATCTTCCATTTTATACAATCAATTTGCTGTTTTGGAAGATCTGAATCAGTTTGCCACCGAAATTGCTTCATGCCGCACTTTTGTGTTTGTTCGTGAATTGGAACAACTGCTCAAGATGGATCTCATCAAAGGGGGTGATTTGGAAAACGCGTTGGTGATCTACGACGAAATCATTGATCAGAAGGAATTGGATCGAATTGCCGATTTGCTGCATCATCCGCATAAAAAGGTAGATGAACTGGGTTATCTATCCGAGCTGCAATTTGAAAATGAACCGGCAAGGCACAAATTGTTGGATGTTTTAGGTGATTTGGCGCTCATAGGGAAACCCATCAAAGGAAGAGTTATTGCCACGCGACCAGGTCATAAAATCAATACGACAGTTTCCAAGATCATCCGAAAAGAGATTAAACGACAAGAAGTTCCACTTCCAGATTATGATCCCAACAAAGAGCCATTCTTAGATACAAATCAAATTAAGAAGATGCTCCCGCATCGCTGGCCTTTTTTAATGGTGGACAAAATATTAAACATCAGCGACACCGTCATCACCGGATTGAAAAATGTTACCGTGAATGAGACGTTTTTTAATGGGCATTTTCCAAACGAACCTGTTATGCCAGGCGTGCTTTTGGTTGAAGCCATGGCTCAAACAGGTGGGCTGCTCATTCTTCATCAAGTGGCGGAACCTGAGCACTATTCCACCTATTTTATGAAAATTGATGCGGTAAAATTCCGGCAAAAAGTAGTCCCGGGTGATACCGTCATTTTCCGTTTGGAGTTGCTATCCCCAATTCGACGCGGCTGTGCCACCATGAAAGGCTATGCTTTTGTAGGCGACAAAATAGTGGCAGAAGCTGAATTCATGGCTCAGATTGCTAAAAACAAATAATTAAAAGCGAATCCCTTTTTATGAAACAACCGTTAGCATACATTCATCCGGAAGCGAAAATTGCTTCTAACGTAGTCATTGAACCATTTGTGACGATTGACAAAAACGTTGTTATCCTTGAAGGATCCCATATTGGCTCCAACGTGACCATCATGGAAGGTGCGCGAATCGGCAAAAATTGCAAAATTTTCCCAGGTTCCGTTATTAGCGCTATTCCACAAGATCTGAAATTTCAAGGGGAAGACACCACCGCTATCATTGGCGACAACACAACCATCCGTGAATGTGTCACCATCAACCGCGGGACAGCTTCCAAAGGACATACCATCATCGGGAAAAACTGTCTGATTATGGCCTATTGTCATGTGGCTCACGATTGTACGCTTGGCGACAATGTGATTATGTCGAATGCCACGCAATTGGCAGGCGAAGTCACTATCGGCGATTGGGCAATTATTGGAGGCGGATCCCTGATTCATCAATTTACGCACATCGGCGCTCACGTGATGATTCAAGGAGGTTCAAAAGTCAATAAAGATATTCCTCCATTTGTAAAAGCAGCTCGCGAACCCATATCCTATTGCGGAATCAACTCTGTAGGGCTACGCCGAAGAGGCTACTCCAATGAGCAAATTCGTGACATACAAGAAATTTATCGTTTTCTCTATCTCTCAGGGTTAAACAATAGCACGGCCATTGAGCATATTGAAGCGGAACTGCCTGCAACCAAAGAACGAGATGAAGTAATCTTATTCGTCCGCAATTCGCCACGCGGCATCATGAAAGGATATTTCGACTGATCAACAAATAGATATAGCATCAATACAAACTAAAAAAGAGGGTTTTCTTATCACAAAGAAAACTCTCTTTTTGTATAGACTAATTGTCTAATTTAATGTTTACTCAAATAGTCAGCTACCCCCTCGGTGGTCGCTTTCATTGCATCTTTCTCTTTGCTCCAGTTTGCCGGACAAACTTCGCCATATTCTTCAAAATGTTGTAAAGCATCTACCATCCGTAATGCTTCATCCACGCTGCGGCCTAAGGGCAGATCGTTGATCACGCAGTGACGAATAACCCCTTTCTTGTCAATCAAAAATAATCCGCGATAAGCGACGGGAGCTCCAATTGAAAAAGCATTTCCTTCGTCGTCATAATCAATTTCAGAAGCTAACACACCGAAATTTTCAGAAATGGTTTTCGAAAAATCAGCCACAATCGGATAGGTAACCCCTTTGATTCCACCGTGATTTTTGTCCAACGACAACCACGCCAAATGTGAATACTCTGAATCGACAGAACAACCCACCACCGCTACACCGCGTTGCTCGAAAGCAGCCAATTGTTCCTGAAATGCGTGTAATTCCGTTGGACAAACAAAAGTAAAGTCCATCGGATAAAAGAAGAAGACCACGTATTTATTTCCTACAAACTGTTCGAGCGAAAAGTCGTTTACAATTTCTTTCCCGTTTACAACTGCCGGAGCCTTGAATAAGGGCGCCTGTTTTCCAATTAATGATCTCATATACTCTGAAAGATTTAAATGTTTATTAAATATTCTGAGTAAAGATACGCATTTTGGAAGCAAAATACAATACAGAGATGTTAATATTCAACAATAAAAAGACATGAACACCAGCAATGCGGCAAATATTTTATTGTTTATCACACCATTAGAATTGATAGTATAACGGGGCACGAATCATCAAATTTCAGAGTAAAAAGGTCGCAATGCCTTCTCCATCAAAATCACAATTTGACCATTGCTCGTCTATCGTGGCGCCGCATTTGCGATAAAGAGACAATGCGTTTTCATTCCAATTAAGCACTTGCCAGCGAACACGGTGGCATTTTTCGCTTCGTGCCACATCAAAAACTGCTCGCAATAATTGAGTCGCAATGCCTTGTTGCCGATAATTCTCCTTTACATACAAATCGTCCAAATAGAGCGATTTACCAACCCAGGTGTAGTATGCAAAAAAATAAAGTGCAATAGCAACCGGTTCATGCTGTTTAGTTTCCGCTATCAGACATTGAAACAAGGTTTGCTCATCCTTCATCTGGGCAACCGTATTGGTCACTTTTTCTTCAGCCTTTTCAAAAACAGCTAACTCTTTGATCATCGACAAGATAAAAGGAAAATCTTCGGGAGTGGCTTTGCGAATAACAATACTCATGAATTTATAAACATGGAATTAAACAATAAAAATGCAAAGATAATGGTTTTAGAGACAGAAAAAGGAGGCTCCTGAAACAAGTAGCCTCCTTTACTATTTCCCCTTTATTCATTCTCATTCATCATTCACTCACAGGGAAATGCGATTAAAAATCATAATCAACGCCAATGCCGAACACTTTATTGGTGCGATCGAACACATCGGTTCCGGCCAGCGTCGTGTTGTTATAATTGGAAGATTGTTTCGTCCATTTGGCATAATTGGTGAAGAAATAAGCCAAATTCAGCCTCAATTTGGAAGTTAGGTTGACTGCACCACCAAAGCCGACAGAATAGGAATTCAAACTAAAACTCATATCACTTTGATAAGGATCGGTGACTCCTGTGCGTGTGATTTGTGCACCGGCACTTACCAAAAACAGTTTGTTGATGGTATATTCACCTCCAAAAAGATATTCGGTCACCCCGCCGTGAATGTATTGTTGCTTGTTATCGGCCATTTTAGCATCGGAGTCAAAGAAATGGTGGAACCCTACTGAAAAATCGAAATGATGCGGCACGTTGTATGCAACGCCAACCGTCAATAATGCCGGCACATCGTTTGGCGTGTTTACTCCGTTAGGAAACAAGCCGGTATCGTCAATCACCGTGTTGTTTTGAATATTCAGCGAAGTCTTGAATTCATATTTTACACCAACATTCCAGTTTGCCACATGATAATCGACGCCAATAATGGGAGTAACGCCCCACCCTGTTTGTGTACAATCTAAATACTTATCAGCAGTAGCTTGTGCATTAGCAGAATAGGTAGCAGCGGCTCCGTTATAAAGACTTTGCACCTGCGTTACCTGCAATCCGCTGACATCTTTTCCCAAGCCTGCGCTTAATTGTGCCACTTGTGCTGCGCTCAGAGTTCCTGACGCTTGTAATTGCGCCAGTGTCGCTGTCCCATAACCTGCATCAACAATCGGGGTAAGTGATGTCGAAGTACTGGTAGCCAAAGCTGCTGCATTGGTAAAAAAGGTATTTGCCGACATCATACCGCCCGTCGGATTCAACACGGGATGTTGGGGATTGATCATGATATTACGTAAATGGCCCTGATAAGCATTGCTGGCAATGTTCAAACGCAAACCCGCTGCAACAGAAAAAGCATCATTCAGTTTATAAGAACCATTTATCTGAAAGCCATAAAGGAATTGACGCCCTTGCATATATCCGTCAACGGAGTATGCTGTCGTTGGAACGCCGGCTGCCGAAAGTGATACCGGAATCATGGATATAGGAGCTTCAAAGGAAGGCAATCCGTGATTGAAAGTAGCTTCGCCGCCACCACCTGTTATGGCAAAAGCAGCAGAAATAACATAGTTGTCTTTTTTGTAGGCAAACTGAAAACTTGGGATAATGGGAGCAGAGGCTTCTCCTTGAAAAACCTTCGTGGCATTACCGCCATATCCCGCAAAAGGGGTAAAAGTCGAAGTAATGGTTCTTGTTTGAAAAGCGCTTTGATTCGTCACAGACAAATGGAATCCATCGGTCAAGAATAAAAGCCCCGCAGGATTAGTATAGACAGCATCAATTTCGGTGGAAGCCTCACGAGCAGGGTCACGCAGAAAATGAACGCTTTGATTCGTATTCGTCAACAAACCGCCCGCCAGCAAGGCCGTTGTAGGGAATGTTAACAACATCGCCAAAAGTAAGTTTTTTCTCATTGTAATCGTTTTTAGATGAACAAAAGTAACAAGAATACGTCTGACAAACTCTCAACAGAGGCCGAAGACCAATTCACAAATTACTTTTTTAAATTTACATAAAATGAAGCTGCAAAACTACACATAATTTCCAACAATGTGCAACCGAAAGACAAATAATGCACATTTGCCAGAATATTGTGCATAAAAAATATTTCTCCTCCAAAAATGAAATCAGAAAAGATTGACAGGAGTACATATCATGAACTTTTCAGCTTGTCAATGACATACGTTCTCAGAAGGTGATCACGAACAAACATCAAAAACAAGGGATTAACCTTGTTTTATGGATAGCAAAAAGAGTCAATCATAGCAAATTAGGGAGCCGGAGAACGGAGAAGCCTAAAAAAACGCTACCTTTGCACACTCATTTAATGAACGATTTTCTCTTACACATATATCACATAAACGATGAGCGATCCAATAAAACACGAATGCGGCATTGTGCTGTTGAGGCTATTAAAGCCAATGGCTTATTATGAAAAGAAATATGGGAGCAAAAGATATGGCTTGAACACGCTCTATCTGTTGATGGAAAAACAACACAACCGAGGACAGGAAGGCGCCGGCATGGCCACGGTAAAACTTCATGCAAACCCGGGTGAAGAGTACATTTTCAGAGAAAGAGCGTTAGGAAACGGAGCCATTACAGAAATATTCAACACAATCAATCAGCAACTTGCTTCATTTGAACAACACGATCCGGAAGGTATCAACAGCTCAAAAGCGCCTTTTCTAGGTGAAATTTATATGGGGCATTTGCGGTATGGTACGATTGGGCGTTCGGGCATTGCCTATACACATCCATTCCTTCGGCGTAACAACTGGAGAAGCCGCAACCTGTGTTTAGCCGGTAATTTTAACTTAGCCAATGTTGACGAGATATTTGATCAGATAGTGGCTGAAGGCCAACACCCACGCCACAACGCCGATACTTTTATCATTTTGGAGCAGTTGGGAAGCATGCTCGACACAACCGCCGAACATCTCTATTCTTCATTAAGCGCATCCGGACTAACCGGCGAAGAACTCAACAAGAAAATAGAACAAGAAATTGATTTAGAACCAATTGTTAGAAAAGCAACTGAAATGTGGGATGGTGGCTTCGTGATCACCGGCATGACAGGAAGTGGCGATGCGTTTGTCTTTCGTGATCAATGGGGAATTCGGCCAGCCTACTACTTTGCCAACGACGAAGTTGTGGTGGTAACCTCGGAAAGACCTGCTATGCAAACAGTTCTCAACATAAAGACAGACGACATACAAGAGCTTCCCGCAGGCGCCGGGATTTTCATTAAACAAAACGGCACATTTAAAGTCACGCAACTCCATACAGCCGCTCAAGTGACGCCATGCTCATTCGAACGAATCTATTTTTCGCGCGGAAGCGATCGTGATATTTATCGCGAACGAAAAATGTTAGGTAAGTTGCTAACGCCGCAAATTCTGAAATCAATCGATAGCAATTTGGATAATACGGTAATGTCTTTTATACCAAACACAGCGGAAGTGGCTTATTATGGCATGTTGGAAGGATTTGAAAGCTATTTGAATCAACAAAAAACAAATGCTATCTTAAACAAAAAGAAGCAATTATCCGAAAAAGAGGTAGAAGAGATTCTTTCAAAAAAAGTGCGCAGTGAGAAGTTAACGATAAAGGACATCAAGTTACGCACTTTTATCACCGAAGACTCCAGTCGGAACGACTTAGCAGCACACGTATATGATGTGACTTACGGCATTGTGCATGAAAACGAAGACAACATCGTGGTTATTGATGACAGCATTGTGAGAGGAACAACGCTCAAACAAAGCATTATCAAAATCATAAGCCGGCTTCAACCCCGAAAGATTATCATTGTGTCCTCGTCGCCACAAATACGTTACCCCGATTGCTACGGCATTGATATGTCACGTTTGAGTGAATTTATTGCGTTCACAGCCGCAATTGCCCTGCTTAAAGAACAGGGAAAACAAGCCATCATCGACGAAGTGTATCGCAAGAGCAAAGCGCAGGAAAGCATGGCCAAAGAGCAAATTGTCAACTATGTAAAAGAAATTTACGCGCCATTTAGCGATGAGGAAATATCAAAAAAGATCAGTCAGTTAGTGCGCCCGGAGGATTGCGGTATAGAGATTGACATCATTTATCAAACCATCGAAAACTTGCATAAAGCTTGCCCTGACCATCAGGGCGATTGGTATTTTTCGGGAAATTATCCTACCGCAGGAGGGAACAAAATAGTCAATCAGGCCTTTATCAATTACTACGAAAATAAAAACACCCGCCCGATTAAATCACCGGGAGAATGAGATTAAACAAGCGGTTTTGATACAAGTGAGCGTTATTCAAACGCATTACAGACCAAATAGATCACAACTAAATTAGGGAAAGGGAAAGTATATGAAGTTCACTAAAATGCACGGAGCAGGCAATGATTATGTCTATGTCAACGGATTTGTTGAGACAATCGAAGATCCCGCTTCATTATCCATTGCGGTCAGCGATCGCCATTTTGGAATTGGAGCCGACGGGTTGGTACTCATTCTGCCCTCGGAAAAAGAAGATTTTCGTATGCGTATTTTCAATGCCGATGGGTCGGAAGCAGAAATGTGCGGCAACGCTTCGCGCTGCATTGCCAAGTATGTATTCGATCACGGGATGACGGACAAAACATCGATCACACTCGAAACCTTATCGGGACAAAAACGGTTAGATTTACAGGTGGAGAACGGGAAAGTGTCCACTGTCCGTGTGGATATGGGAGAGCCGATCCTGTTACCAAAGCTTATTCCAGCCCACATCGACGAAGAGCGGATTGTCAATTTTCCCATCGCATTAGATGGCAAAAAGGTCAACATCACAGCATTATCCATGGGAAATCCGCATGTAATCATTTTTGTAGATAATGTGAATGAAATTGACTTGCCAAAGATCGGACCAAAAGTAGAGCATCACCCGCTTTTCCCAAAACGCACCAATACGGAGTTTCTCCAAATAATTTCTCCAAATCAATTGAAAATGCGTGTTTGGGAGCGTGGTTCCGGCGAAACGTTAGCGTGTGGCACCGGTGCTTGCGCTGCAACCGTTGCGGCAGCGCTTAACGGGAAAGCAGAACGAAAGGTTACGATGGAATTGACAGGAGGCACGTTATTCATCGAATGGTCGGAAACAGACAATCATGTTTATATGACAGGGCCTGCCACGACAGTTTTTGAAGGAGAATATTTCGTTTCATAAGCAGTTATCGAAATACTTAATTGACAATTAAAACAAAGACACAAAGATATTATGGCACTTATCAATGACAACTTTATCATTCTATCTGAAACTTATTTATTCTCGGAAATAGCGCGAAAAGTAACGGCGTATAAAGAAGCAAATCCAACAGCCAATATCATTCGATTGGGCATTGGCGACGTTACCCGACCTTTGGCGCCTGCTGTCGTAAAAGCGCTTCATTCGGCTGTTGACGAAATGGGACAAGCCGCAACGTTTCGTGGTTATGGGCCGGAACAAGGTTACGACTTCTTACGCCAGACTATTGTAAACCATGATTTTGCTTCACGTGGCATCGAAATTTCACCCGATGAAATATTTGTAAGCGATGGCGCTAAGAGTGACACTGGGAATTTTGGTGACATTCTCGGAGCGGATAATATCATTGCCGTCACCGATCCGGTTTATCCGGTTTATGTTGATACAAACGTGATGGCAGGACGCGCCGGCGAACAAAATGGTAACGGAGCATGGAACAAGATCGTTTATTTACCTTGTACCTTTGAAAATCAATTCATTCCGGCACTTCCCGAAAAACGTACCGACATCATCTACCTTTGCTATCCAAACAATCCTACGGGCACTACATTAAAACGTGCTGAATTGAAACAATGGGTTGACTATGCGCGCGAGCAGGATGCCATCATTTTGTTTGATGCCGCTTATGAAGCATTTATCAGCGAACCCGACGTGCCGCACTCCATTTATGAAATTGAAGGAGCGAAAGAGGTTGCCATTGAATTTCGCAGTTTCTCAAAAACGGCAGGATTTACCGGATTACGTTGCGGCTACACAGTCGTACCTAAAACGGTGATGGCACGCACGAAGAAAAACGAACGCATCCCGCTTAACCGCTTATGGAACCGCCGTCAAACCACTAAATTCAACGGGACTGCTTACATTGTGCAACGTGCCGCTGAATCTGTATATTCCAGTGAGGGGCAGCAACAGGTCAAAGAAACTATTGACTACTACATGCACAATGCCACCTCAATTCGGAAAGGCATTGAACAAAAAGGCATTACCTGTTTTGGCGGAGTCAATGCACCCTACATTTGGCTCAAAACTCCCGACAGCATCTCATCATGGCAATTTTTCGATCGTTTGCTTAACGAGGTAAACGTGGTTGGAACACCCGGCGTTGGTTTTGGTCCTCATGGCGAAGGTTATTTCCGGCTTACTGCTTTCGGAAGCCATGAACAAACCACAGAAGCCATGCAACGCATCGCCGATTGGAAGCTATAAATAGGATTGGGCTTTTAGCCCATTCATCAAAAATAAGAAGTTAAGAAGTTAAGAAGTTAAGGAAGCTGGAAAATCACTAAGACATTGCTGAATGTGCCGAGTTTATGAGGAAATAAAAAATATGAATAGGATTAGGCTTTAGCCAAAACCGAATTCATTCCCACAACCAATCAGGCTTGCGGGTTCCAAAACAACAAGAAAAATAACATGTCCACGTTTTTATTTGACAAAATCATCTTTGGTCCCGTCAAAAGCCGACGACTCGGCATATCGCTGGGTATAAATCTTTTGCCGACAAATGCCAAGGTTTGTTCGTTTAATTGCGTTTATTGCGAATGCGGCTTCAATTTCGCACCCAAAGAAGCGCATATCCCTACCCGCGACGAGGTAAAGGCAGAACTGATTGCGACGCTATCGGGGATGAAGGCAAACCATGAGCCGCTAGATGTCATAACCTTCGCCGGTAATGGAGAACCAACCATTCACAAAGATTTTGCAGGAATCATTGATGATACCCTTGCCGCACGCGACGAATTTTATCCAAATGTAAAAATCAGCGTGTTATCCAACAGCACCCAAATTGACAAACCGGCAGTTTTTGTGGCGCTCAACAAAGTTGACAACAACATATTGAAACTTGACTCCGCTTTTGATGAAACTATTCAATTGCTCAATCAACCCGGGTCAAAAGCACTCACAGCGGCATGGTTGATCGATCATTTGACAAAATTTGAAGGAAACGTCATCATTCAAACGCTTTTTTTACACGGGATCGTTGACGGAAAAGCAATAGACAACACAACGTCCGTTGAGATTGCGGCTTGGCTGAAAGCACTTGAAATAATAAAACCTAAACAGGTGATGATCTACACGCTCGATCGCGATACCCCGACAAATACCCTACAAAAGGCGACACATGAACAGTTGGCGGCAATTGCCAAACAAGTAGAAACACTTGGATTTAGCGCCCTGATTAGCGATTGATATTTTAAAAAAATTGAAGACACAACACATTGCGCTACTATAAACATTTTTTTGTATATTCGTGCCCTGATTTTACGCGGGAGGCATCATTCGTTGACACATCGAACGTTACATTCATAGCATTGAAAATCATTGATTTGAAAAGCGGAAACGCAAATTACAGAACTTTATAATCATCTCTTAATAGACACTATTCAATGGCAACATTAGAAAGAATCAGACGCAGGGGAGTTTTTTTGGTGGTAGTCGTGGGGTTAGCCATGTTTGCATTCATCATCGGTGACTTCCTGAACTCCAGCCAAACCTATTTTGGACAAGCAAAACAGAAAGTAGCCGTCGTAGATGGAAAAACGCTTAAGTATCCGGATTTTCAAAAAGCCATTGATCAATTGACCGACGTGTATAAAATTGAAACCGGTCAATCGGGAAATGACGAGATGAATGAACAAATTCGTGAGCAAGTCTGGACAAACTTCCTCAACTCGACATTAATTGACGGACAAGCTTCAGAATTAGGTCTTACCGTTCCCAAAGAAGAGTTGAACGATTTGACGATTGGTGACCACATCAGCCCGCTCATTACCGGTCGTCGTGTTTTCGTCGATCCTCAAACCGGCGTTTTCAGTAAACAAGCCTTGCTCAATTTTTTGACTGGTCTTAATCAGGCGCTTCTGAAAAACGACCCTCAACATGCTGACGAGATTAAACAATATGAACAATATTGGGATTTCTGGATTACGATGGTGAAAGAAAACACCCTGCAACAGAAATATGTTACTCTGCTCTCCAAAACAATTACAAGCAATGCACTGGATGCCAAATATGCATTCGATCGTAACGAGACTTCGGTGGATATGAACTATATCATGCAACCATATTATAGCATCCCCGATGCATCGGTTACCGTGACTGAGAGCGAAATAAAAGATCTCTACAACAAACAGAAAGAACGTTACCGCCAAGAAGCCAGTAACGATTTCAAATATGTTTTGATTCCAATCAAACCTTCGCAAGCTGACTTTTCAGTCGTAGAACAAAAAATCAACGGACTGAAAGCAAACTTTACATCGGCAACAGATGTTGCTTCGATTGTCAACAATAACTCGGATTCAAAATACGTCAACGTACCAATGACGAAAGACGACATGCCGCCATTCCTTCAGGATTTTGCTTTCAATGGTAAGACAGGCGATGTGTTTGGTCCGACTTTAGAAAACGATACATACGTCATGGCTAAAATTGTGGAAGCAAAAACGATGGAGCCTGATTCAGTCAACATTCGACACATTTTTGTAGCAGCGCAAACGGATACTGCGACCACTGTTCTTGCCGATAGCATTGAAAAAGCCATCAAAGGAGGCGCTGACTTTGGCGCTTTAGCCAAGAAATACTCCCGCATCCAACAAACTGCTGCTAATGGTGGAGAAATTGGCTGGGTGCGCGAACCCAATTTGCTCCAAATGGGATTCAATCAAAGTTTAGCCAACAAGATTTTCAAAGCCGGATTGAAAGAAATTGTCGTTGACAAAGAACCGCAAGGCATTCAACTCATTCAAGTAACGGAACAAAAGAACATGATTCCGAAAGTAAAATTGGGCGTTATTGCCATTCGTGTCATACCAAGCGATGCTACCCGCGAACAATACTATAATCAGGCAAAACAATTTGCAGCTGCTGCCACTTCGCTCTCCAACTTTGACGCTACCGCCAAAGCACAAAACCTCATCGTTCATTCCGCCAATCAGGTTGATCCAAACGCGCCACAAGTGGGGATGATCAAAAACTCACGCTCTATTGTCCGTTGGGTAAACGACAACAAAGTTGGTACCGTATCGGATGTTTTGGAATGTGGAACTCAGAACGATCAATTAATTGTGGCTGCTGTTGCTGCAAAACACGAAAAAGGATACCGTTCGCTCGAAGCCGTTACCCCTGACCTGAAAGCACAACTGATCACCGACAAAAAGGCTCAAATGATGATCAAAAACATGAGTGCAGCAATGACTACAGCACAAACGCTTCCTGCACTTGCCGCCTCGTTGAAATTGAAAACAGACACCGCAACCAATTTGAATTTCTATAGCAACGGAGCAGGATCGCTAACAAACGAACCGACCATTATCGGTGCAGCTACAGCAAGTCCGGCCAACAAACTTTCAGCTCCTCTACAAGGAAAAATGGGCGTGTACGTGTTTACCGTTTCCAACATCCAACAACGGAAAGATCCATTTATCCTGCAAAATGAAGAAGAGTCGCTTGATTCAAAACAAAGCTACATGTTGCCATACATCATGTTCCAGGTGTTGAAAGAAAAAGCCGATATTCAAGACAACCGAGCAAGGTTCTTCTAAGCAGAGAACGAATCCTATAAGTTTCAAAAAAACATCTCCCCAGAAAGAGATGTTTTTTTATGCCCTGCCTTTGGACCCCTAAGCGATAGCCTCTCTTCGAGAGAGACTATCGCTGAACAAAATATTTCATAGCATGCATGTAGAGACGTTGCACGCAACGTCTCATATAATACAAAGACCCAAACCAAACAACATGCAGCAGATAGCAATTTTTGCAATATCAGACGTTGCATGCAACGTCTCTACAATCACCTGACATCGACGCCAATCCCATCTACGGCCATCTTGTTTGCGAGAATAGGAAAATAGCTGATTATTGTCTACAGAATTGCATGTTGAAAATAGTAAGGCCTTCACTCGGAGTGAAAGATGAATGCTCTAAACTAAGGGTAGTTTGTAACCACAGACACATTCAGAGGTTTCAGCATCTAACTAGTTGAAAACCATACTGAGTTCCTGTCCAGGTTACGGCTATCGCCTAAAACTTAAACCAGCAAATTTAGACACTTGCACCATCAAGATTCAGTCAGTTTCTCCTATTTTTCAAAAAAATCAAACGATTGCAGCGGCTATCTCAATTTTTGCTATCTTTGAAACCTGAAAACATGGTTTCATTTCTTTCCTTTGAAACGAGGATTCGATTGTAATCATATCGCTATCTACAAACTTCAATACTTTATTATCTCATTCGTAATTGCTATGAAGAAATTAATTTTTACCTTTTTGCTGTTGACTGCTTTTACAGTGGCTTCTTTTGCGCAAAAGGATCGCTCGCTTGCCTTAACTCCACCCATGGGCTGGAATAGTTGGAACACGTTTGCTGCGAACATCAACGAAAAAATGATCAAAGAAATGGCTGATGCCATGGTTTCGTCGGGGATGCGTGATGCAGGCTATAAATACCTGATTCTTGACGACTGCTGGTTAGCGCCTGAACGTGATTCTCTTCAAAATTTACAAGCCGATCCGAAAAAGTTTCCCGATGGCATGAAAGCGCTCGGCGATTATATTCATTCCAAAGGATTGAAATTCGGCATTTACAATTGTGCCGGAACCAAAACATGCGCCGGATTCCCGGGAACCCGCGGACACGAATACCAAGATGCCCTTAAATACGCGTCATGGGGTGTTGATTATTTGAAATATGACTGGTGCAACACCGAAGGCATCAACGCCAAAGAAGCCTACACCACCATGAGTAAAGCCTTAGCCGCTACGCATCGTCCCATTGTTTTCAGCATGTGCGAATGGGGGGACAACAAACCATGGCTGTGGGGTGCCCCGATTGCTGAGTTGTGGCGTGCCACGGGAGACATAGGTAAAGGTTGGGTAATTATACGTAAGCCAGGCACATCATGGTCTCCATTAGGCATCATGCAAATTATCAATTTAGATGCTCCTTTGCGTCAATACGCCGGCCCCGGGCATTGGAACGATCCCGACATGCTCGAAGTGGGCAACGGCTTACCGGTGAATGAAGATCGCGCCCATTTCTCCATGTGGGCCATGCTTGCCGCTCCTTTGATTGCAGGCAACGACTTACGCAACATGACCGAAGAAACAAAAGCGATTTTAACCAACAGAGGAGTCATTGCCGTTGATCAGGACTCATTGGGCGTTCAGGGATTGCGATATGCAATAAACGATAGCGTTCAAACCTGGATGAAGCCCTTAGAAGGCGGCGATTGGGCTGTTTGCTTCTTAAACACCGCAGCCGAACCAAAAGCTGTTGCCTTTGACTGGAAAAACAACGTGGTGAAAGATTCTTTGTCGAACGCCAAGCTGAATGCAAATACACACCCTTATACGATTGTGAATTTATGGACGAACAAAGCGATGGGAAATACCGACAAAGCGCTCAAAGCCACCGTACCTTCACACGATGTATTGATGATTTATTTATCAAAACAACAAAAAGCGATCGGGAAAAAGAAACATCGGTAGAAAGCAGACCATCTTCATCAAGATGTTCATCACTAAAAGGCTCCACGAATAAGAAACCATTCGCGGAGTTTTTTGTATCTCTATATTGGTCAAAAAAATGAATAACAGAGCGATGAATCCGCTGTCACCATCTCCCTTTTCACGGTTAAAAACCTTGAAATTGGAAGGAAAGCCGCTCATCTCGAAAATTGTTGCTACATTTGCACGACAATTACCATCATGTGGCATTTATGAAACGAGCATTAAATCAGGCTCAACCCCAAGATGCTGAAACGAGTTTACGAGTTCAACGAGATATTGAAATAATAAACGCTTTCGAGTTAATATTTGCGAGTTCCATACATCCTTAGTGTAGAAAAATAAAACAACCGTATGAAAATAATAAAGGGTCTATTCATTCCATTCGCTATTTTTGGTCTTTTACTTCTTCATTCTTGCCTGAGCACCACCACACCAACCTATTCGACAGATGGGCTTGTACTCTCCTTCTCGTTGAAAAGTGATAGTGTGCCTGCATTGGCAAAAGCAGTATTTACCATTGATGAAACTAACGGAACGATTTACAACGTTGATTCACTCCCTTACCATACCAATGTGAGACAAGCAATTCCGGTAGTGACGGCTTATTCAACCGCCCGGATGTATTTCAACGATAGCGTTTATACCGGATCGGATACCGTTGATTTTACCCGCCCTGTAATTCTGAAAAACTATGCTCAAGACGGAATTACCATTCGTCAATACATTGTAAAAGTGAACGTTCATCAGGTAGATCCCGATTCCATCACATGGCAACAACGCTCGTATCCTTCCTATTCTTTTCAAACCATCGATCAAAAAGCCGTCTATTTCAACCAACAACTCATGTTGTATGTCAACGACGGAACTCAAATGCACTTATATACCTCTGTAGATGGGAAAAGTTGGGCGGAGCAATCAATCGTCGGACTGCCGGCTACCGTAAATTTACAACAACTCGTAGTTTACAATAATACACTTTGCGTGGTAGAAAACGGGCAAACGCTTCTTCAATCGATGGATGGGATTAACTGGAGTGCGGTTACCGTGAACAGCACCTATCCGCTAACCACGTTAGTAAGCTCCATAGGGCAACAACTGATTGGTATTGAACAATCGGGGAGTAATTATTATCTCTGTTATTCAAACGACGGCCAGACCTGGACAACCGGAGAGGCGTTAACCAACAATATGGCCAATTTCCCAATAAGCGATTTTGCGGCCACTTCCTATCAACCTACCGTTGGGAGCCCCAAAGTATTAGTTTTAGGTGGATACAATGCAGCCGGACAAATAGTCAATGCCACTTATAGCTACATGCTTGGAAGCAGTTGGGCTGATTTTTCTTCGGAAACCACGCTGACCGCTTTCCCTGCCCGACGCGATGCTTCCGTAACGTGGTATGGCAGCAAAGTACTGTTGCTGGGAGGAAAACTGGCGTCAAACCAAGTGAAAGACGATACCTTATTGTGGTCAAGAAGTGATGGCTTGTTCTGGGATAAAGCCGACTCACTGACTATGATTCCAAAACCACTTCACTACACGCCTCGTTACAAACAATCCGTCGTGGTGGACAGCAACTATCGGATCTGGATTATTGGAGGAAAAGATGCAAACGACAACTTTTTGAAAGAAGTATGGGTGGGACGACTCAACAGTTTGGGCTTCGGGTTGGCACCTTTATAATAAACTCAGCAATCGCGCTACATTCACTGCTCTTTTATAGAGCAGTTTTTGTTTTATTTCGTCATGATGTACTCATTAACACCGCCAGTACAACTTCAGGGAATCATTGACCTGCCAACTTCCAAAAGCATCAGCAACCGAGCTTTGTTGCTATCGTCATTAGCAAACAACAGGCTGCCCCTTACGTGCGTTGCAATATGCGACGACACCCGCGTGATGCAAGCTGCGCTACAACATACCACCCAAATCATCGACATCGGAGCCGCCGGAACAGCCATGCGTTTTTTAACGGCCTATTTTGCAACCCAAGATGGAACATGGACATTGACAGGAAGCGAGCGCATGAAGCAGCGTCCTATCAAACTATTAGTAGAAGCGCTCAACTCATTGGGAGCAGACATCCGTTATCTTGAAAAAGAGGGGTTTCCTCCATTGGAGATTTCAGGACAACCACTGCAAGGAGGAGAACTTCACCTGCAAGGAAATGTGAGCAGTCAATATATCTCCGCATTACTGATGATAGCGCCCACCATGCAACAAGGAATGACGCTTACGCTCGAAGGTACGGTGATCTCACGGCCTTACATCCGCATGACATTAAACATGATGGAAGCGTTTGGCGTGCAGGCAGCATGGAAGGATCAACGTATCATCGTAAAACCTCAACCCTATCACCCTTCTGCATTCGTAGTGGAATCCGATTGGTCGGCAGCATCGTATTGGTATGGTATGGCGGCATTAATACCAAACACCGAACTCACTTTACCCGGACTTCAACAGAATAGCCTGCAGGGAGATTCGAAATGTGCGGAACTTTTTGCATCATTAGGCGTTACATCCCGCTTTTCACCGGAAGGAGTTGTTATCACCTCAACCGGTAACACCGTTTCGTTCTTTTCATACAATTTTGTCGATCAACCCGATTTGGCACAAACCGTCGTCGTTACCTGCTGTTTATTGGGTGTGCCCTTCCGTTTCGAAGGATTGCACAGTTTAACGATTAAAGAGACTGACCGCATCGCAGCTTTGATGAACGAATTAGTCAAAATAGGCTACCTGGTCAATAATCCCGAAGATGGAGTCTTGGAATGGAACGGAGAGCGCACATTCCCATCGACTCCCGCTGTCATTGACACCTACGACGACCATCGCATGGCTATGGCGTTTGCTATCGCATCATTACGACATCCTGTCATCATTGCACATCCAGAAGTGGTAAGTAAATCGTATCCCACGTTTTGGGACGATTTGAAACAGGTTGGGTTTGTACTTGAAAACAACTAAAACTTCGTATGCTTTTTGGCAGGCAGACAGGCGAACGGACAAGGTGGTAAAGCCGTCATTTGAAGCGAAGGCTTTATCTAAAAAAAGGAAATGTTGCCGTAACAAAAAACAAACACTACTTTTGCAGCTTCGCTGACACATGCAAAGTAACCACTATCTATGCTGAATTATATTTGGGTTGGTTTTTTCTTAGTTGCCTTTCTGGTTGCCGCCATTCAGTTTGCTTTCACAGGCGATTATGCCGTGTTTGAGCGCATTGTGAAAGCAACTTTCGACATGGCGAAGTTTTCAGTCATGGACATTGCATTGCCTTTAGCCGGCGTGATGACACTTTGGCTGGGGTTGATGAATATTGGAGAACGCGCAGGCGCCATCCGTTTTTTATCCCGTATTGTGGCCCCGTTTTTTGAAAAATTGTTTCCCGAAATACCAAAAGGACATCCTGCCGGAGGCCAGTTAGTGATGAATTTCTCGGCCAATATGCTGGGCCTCGACAACGCTGCGACGCCCATTGGCCTGAAAGCCATGCAAAGCCTGCAAGAATTAAATCCCAACAAAGAGACTGCCTCGAATGCTCAAATCATGTTTCTGGCATTGAATACTGCCGGCTTGACGTTGTTGCCTATCTCCATCATGGCACAACGCGCTATTTTAGGGGCTGCCAATCCTACAGACATTCTTCTGCCCATTTTGATAGCTACCTACGCATCGACCCTAACGGCCATTATCTATGTAGGCATCCGCCAACGCCTCAATTTGTGGAATCGCATCGTCGTTGGATGGTTAGGAGGTATCTCGTTGGCCATCGGACTTATTGTCGTTGGGTTCTCGCATCTCTCGCCTCAAGAAATGACGATGGTATCGAGCGTTGTGGGAAATGTGTTGTTGATCTCCATTATCGCCGCCTTTATGATAGGAGGCTTAATCAAAAAGATCAATGTTTACGAGGCATTTATTCAAGGCGCGAAGCAAGGATTTGAAACGGCATTAAAAACGATACCCTATTTAGTCGGAATGTTGGTTGCCATCGGAGCTTTTCGAGCATCGGGGGCAATGGATATTTTAATCAATGGCATCGCATGGGTGTTTCATTCCATGAACATAAATACCGATTTTGTGGCAGCCTTGCCCAATGCGTTGATGAAACCTTTGAGTGGAAGCGGCGCTAAAGCGCTGATGGTGGAAACCATGAAAACGTACGGACCTGATTCATTCCCCGGTCATCTCTCTTGTATTTTTCAAGGAGCTGCCGATACGACGTTTTATATTGTTGCGCTCTATTTTGGTTCTGTCGGAATAACCAAAACCCGCTATGCCATCTCAGCGGGGTTACTTGCCGACCTTGCCGGCGCCATCACAGCCATCATTGTAGCCTACCTGTTTTTCAAGTAAATATATTTGCAACAATGAATAGGAATGGATTTTAACCCATTCACATGAAAGATATTTACACGAAACAACTTGAGTCAAAATAGGAATAGAGGAAAATAGAAACCATCTGATTTATCATTTGGCTAAAGCCAATTTATACATAAAAAATTCTTGCTCCTCCAGATAAATCCGGAGGCAATTCAAAACCAAATTGTGATTATTGAAAAGCTATTGATATTTATTTTGCTCTAATTTATGAATGGCTTAGCGCATCATCTGTATCAAAATATATCGATAAAGAAGCTCTTACGATGAGAGTTTATTTTGTTTCACTTAAATAGTTTTTTTATGAGAAAAATGGAGAAGATGAAAGCGTCACCCTGCTTTCGACGATGGACACGAGCGCCTTATGCCGTGTTCAACAGTTTACACATCACCGTTAAAATCGGTGTATTAGGTGCGGCTATGCTTACGGCAAGCAATCAACCCGTATTGTCGCAAGCATACCAAACAACAACCAATGATCCTGCCATCCAGTTGAAAGAGGTACAGGTAAACAGTGATTTGCCCCCGAAAACACAACAATTGGTAAAAGTGGTGGCAGTGCTGACGCGTAAAGAAATTGCGCAAGCGGCGGTACAAAACCTACAAGGACTGTTGCGTTATGTGCAAGGCATTGACTTGCGAACACGCGGAGCAGAAAATGTGCAAGCAGACATCAGCCTTCGCGGAGGCACTTTCGATCAAACCGCGATTCTTCTCAACGGAGTGAACCTCACCGATCCCCAAACAGGACACTTCAACTTAGACATTCCCATTGATTTTCATCTCATCGATCGCATCGAAATTCTCTATGGCCCGGGCGCATGGACAGCCGGCTCCATTGCTTTCAGCGGTGCGATCAACATCATCACGCGGCAGGTGTTTCCCACTTCACTGCATGCACAATTGTCAACGGGAGCGTACAACTATCAACAAGCCGATGCTTACGGCTATTTGAATAGTGGGAGATGGCGCGTCGCCGCAGGAGCTAATACTACTCAAAGCAGCGGCTATGCCTCCAATACCGATTTCAGAATTCTCAACGCCTACTCCAACATTCGGTTTCTCACCAACCATTCAGGACAATGGATGATGCAATTGGGAGCGCAAAGCAAAAACTTTGGTGCTAATAGTTTCTATTCACCCAGTTTTCCCAATCAATATGAAGAGACACGCACGTTGCTGGCTTCGCTTCAATATCAGAAACAGTGGCGGAATTGGCTGTTCACCGCCAACACATACTACCGGCGACATCACGACATGTTTACCCTTTTCCGTTATCCAGATCAGGCGCCTTCGTGGTTTACAAGTCCAAATTATCACTTGACGGACATTTTTGGAGCATCGCTTCAAGCCTCCTACACTTGGATTGCAGGAACAACATCACTCGCCGGCGACTTCCGCTCGGAGCACATTTTCAGTAACGCGCTGGGAACGCCGCTTCCTCAACCGGTGTATGATCCTTATTCCGGCAAAAAAGTTTTTACCTTAGGCGCGCTAAGGCAATATGGGTCATTTTCGCTGAAACAGCTGAAAACAATCAACAAGTGGACGCTCGGAGCCGGCATGTTGGGTAGTGGAAACAATGACTTCGGATTTCATGTCTATGCCGGAGGCAATGTCGATTACGCATTTACTCAGAATCTGACGCTCGGGTTTTGGCTTCATAACTCGTACCGGCTACCCACGTTTACCGATCTTTATTATAACAGTCCGACACAAATCAGTAATGCACAACTCAAACCCGAAGAGGCGTTCAACACGGATTTTCACCTGCTCTGGACTCCTTCTAACTGGACGGTGCGCGCAGCTTTTTTTCAACGTGACGGACATCGTATCATCGACTGGGTGCGATTGCCTTCCGACCCTGTATGGCATAGTCAGAACCTGACCAATGTGAAGTCGATGGGCACTGAATTGGCCGTCGATTATCGTCCGCAATTGAGCTGGTTGAAAACAGTGCACGTCGATTACACGTATCTGGATGTAACCAAAAACAGCAGTACGTATATTTCGTTATATGCAACCGATTATCTGCGGAACGAGGTAAGAATACGTCTCGCGAATCCCATTTGGAAATCATTGAGCGCGGCATGGCAAGTAAGCTACAGCGATCGTGCCGGCACCTATCTCAATGCAACGAACAATCAGGAAACCACTTTCACGCCATATTGGTTGTGCGATCTGAAATTGATGTGGAACAAACCATCCTATCAACTGTTTGCCGAAGCCGACAACTTATTGAACACAACTTATTTCGATTTTGGCAATTTACCTCAGCCCGGACGGTGGGTCAAAATAGGACTGTCAGTAAAAATATAATGTTTTTAATGAATTAAAAACACAACCACGAAAAAGCCCTTCATAGTATAAGGGCTTTTTTTTATCTTTGTCGGATAAGAAAGAGAACAGATTACATCGCAAATATTGAAACGAATGAAGGGTCTCAACACTTGGTGGTTTTTTGCCTTAGTAGCAGCTTTCTTTGCAGCGCTAACGGCCATCCTTGCCAAAATAGGCATTCGCGGCATTTCATCCGACTTAGCAACCGCGATCCGAACCGTTTTTATCCTGCTGATCGCTTGGGGCATTGTGTTTGCGCGTAATGAAAGCGAAGGCATCACCTTGTTAAGCAAAACAAACTGGATATTTTTGGGACTTTCCGGTGTAGCCACCGGTTTGTCATGGATTTTTTATTTCAAAGCACTCCAGATAGGGAAAGTATCGCAAGTGGCGCCGCTTGACAAGATGAGCGTTGCCATTGCCATCATTCTTTCAGCTATTTTCCTGCAAGAAGTCATCACATGGAAAATTGCGCTGGGAGCGTCTCTTATCATCATTGGTACACTGGTGTTGATATTTTGACGGTAACAAAACAATGAATTTGCAGCTTGGATAGTCTTTTGACAGAGATACACAACGAACTTTGCATCAGATTTCATTAGCAAAATAGCTCACTTTCAAATCTTCAAATTGACAGGTTTTTACACCTTTCATGCCTACTACTCTCCCACTCACGGCTAAAAAATCGCAAAACAAATGCTCAGACAACTCATCTTGTAAAAAGCATTGTAACTTTGCAACATCAATTCCAGCACAAGCAACGATGTATAAATCAATATGGAACAGAGATTTCATACTTTTGACTCTTTCCAATTTTCTATTGTGTATCACCTATTACGCACTTATCTCCACCCTTCCCATCTACCTTTCGGTCAATCTTCATGCCGATAACAGCGCCATTGGCATTGTGCTGGCAGTTTATACCATTGCCTCTGTCACCGTTCGCCCTTTCTCTGGTTTTGCGCTTGATAAATTCGGGCGCAAAATGATTTTCATTGCCGCCTTATTGCTCTACACCGTTGTTTTTGTGGGTTATATAGCCGCCGTTTCCATCACATTCATCACTTTACTACGTTTCACGCAAGGCTTGGGCTGGGGTGTATCTACCATCTCCGGCGCTACAATGGCAGTCGATATTATGCCGGCAAACAAACGTGGCGAAGGCATTGGATATTATTCCCTTTCCACCACGTTAGGCATGTCCATTGGCCCGATCATCGGCTTGTTTTTTGCACGTCAATGGGATTACATGATTATGTTCTGGGGCTTGTTAAGCATCAGTTTTCTGGGAGCGCTTAGTGGCTATTTAGTAAAAACACCCAAAAACAGCGCCGCCAAAGCCGCCAATCTGAATCTGAACATACACAATCTCTTTGAACCAAAAGCAGTTTCTTCCTCATTCAACCTCTTAATTGTGATGATGGCGTATGGTGGATTACTCTCTTTCGTGGCGCTTTATGGTCGTGAGGTTGGGGTTCAAAACACCTCTATGTTCTTTCTCATTTTCGCGATAGGCATTGCCATTTCACGGATCACCGTCGGCAAAGTATTCGACAAACATGGGCCGGGCCGTATCTTGACGGTCTGTCTTGTCCTCGATATCATAGGTTTTGTTATGCTGGCTTTGCTGAAAAATCCGGTAGGATACTTCACCTCTGCCATGATCATAGGTTTTGGCAACGGCGTGGTTTTTCCCGTTTTCCAAACGATGGTCAACAACCTGGCAGAACCATCCCATCGTGGCGCTGCCAACTCGACACTCTACACCGCTTTGGATCTTGGCATGGGTAGTGGCATGATTGCCATCGGCTTCATTTCTGCACACACCTCACTTTCCACGGCTTTTCTATTCTGCGCCATACTCTGCGTGGCGGGCTTAATCCTATTTCGTCATTATGTGTTAGGATACTACATGAAAAAAGTGAGCTGATCCTACAAACTCACTTTCACCACCTCAATTGTCTTGCTATTTTTAGGTTAACCCCAAAGATAGAATTCTTTTTTTCACAAGATAAATCCGGCGACAATTCATCTTGTCTTCTACATGGTCATTGTATGAAGTTCTTCCAAATTTCTACCCACTGAGAACTTACGGCAAGGTTACGACAAACGAAGGATCCTTGCCTTTCCAAAAAAAGCGGCAAGATTGAAAGAATTTCCATGAACAATCTTTATCTTTGCGCACATTCAATGTTAGGAAAGAGTACTTTCATTTCTAAATAATTTTGATTTTAAAGGACAAATGGAATCTCCTGTTGCTTTGTTTTCATGTCCATTGGCGTTTCGTGAAATATGGAGATTTCATACGTGAATAATTTGTTTTTAAAGGTCGTATGGAATTCGCATGTTAACCATTCTCATATTCTTAGTTGTTAGTAATTTACATGCTCGTTTCAAAACTCATCATTAAACACCAAATACCATGTTTTCCGTTATCATTCCCCTGTATAACAAAGCCGCCCATATCGAAAAAGCGATACAGTCGGTGCTAAACCAGTCGTTCCACGAGTTTGAATTAATCGTGGTAAACGATGGTTCAACCGACAACAGTCTGCACATCATAGAGCATTATCTACGCGCCCAACAACAAGGAGGAAATACATCCGTAAGAGATCACGTACGCATTATCAATCAGGAGAATACAGGCGTCTCTATGGCACGCAATAATGGCGTAAAAGCCGCGAAGTACGATTACATCGCTTTTTTAGATGCCGACGACTGGTGGCACAAGCACTATTTGGCCGAGATGAAAGGATTGATCGAGCAATACCCTGATGCATCGCTGTATGGATCATCCTACTATCAGGTGAAAAACGGGAAACGGACAAAAGCTCCTATTGGCGTCGAATCCCATTTCACGGCAGGTTATATTGATTATTGCCGGGTATATGCCAAAACACTTTGCATGCCGATATGTTCAAGCGCCGTCGTGATCAGCAAAAAGGTTTTTCTCGAAGAAAACGGATTTAAACCCGACTTGAAACTGGGAGAAGATTTCGATTTGTGGATTCGCGTGGCACTGAAGCGAAAAGTGGCTTTGTTAAACAAGCCATTAGCTTTCTACAATCACGATGTGGAGATAAAAAACAGAGCCGTAAAAGGCAACGGGCTATATCGACCGGACGAACATTATATTTTCAACCTCGATTATTTACATGCCGCCGAAATGCGTAATGAATCTTTCAAAACATTGCTCGATGCTCTTCGTGTTTATGTGTTGTTTCCTTACTATTTGAATGAGGAAACCCGAATAGCCGCCGTGCACGAATTAGAAAAGGTAGATTGGGACAACCAGCCGATAAAGGAACGCATCCGCTACAGAAGCCCCCTGATTTTGCTGCAAACTTATTCTCACATCATGCAAACAGGTTCAGCAGTGAAACAAAAGCTCAAACATTGGATGTAATAAATGAGTCTGCACAGCTATCTATTTGTTGCACTAAAATGATTGCCTGATGAAGATCGCTTATATGCTAGGTTCGCTCAATCGGGGCGGAACAGAAAATCTTTTACTTGATTATTTTCGGAGTAGCGCTCAGGCTGAATTTCCGTTTATCGGCATTTATCGCAAAGGAGGGCAACTTTCAGCATTATTTCACTCCGAATCAGCTCCTGTATTCAAACTCTTCCCCAAATTCAAGTTGGATATCACGTATTTGTTCCAACTCCGAAAACTCATTAAACAACAGCATATTACTATTGTTCATGCGCAACAACCGTTGGATGCGTTATATGCCCGTTTGGCCTGTTTGGGAATGAATACAAAAACAGTGCTCACCCTTCATGGTTATGATGTTGATTTGAGCAAGATGGATGCCGGCATACTTCATTTGGCAATGCGTGCAGCAGATATAACCATCTTTGTCAGCAACACGCAAAAAGCCTATTATCAACAAAAGTATGCCCTTACAACAAACAAAACGAGGACACTCTACAACGGAATATCTTTCGAAAAATTAGATACAGCGGAACAAACTGACATACGACAGGAATTACAACTTTCGACCAACATTTTGCTTTTAGGCAGTGTAGGAAATTTTGTGGCAGTCAGGGATCAGATGATGCTCTGCCGCTTTTTGAAGCGCCTTCACGAAGCGAATGTCGATTTCCGCTTTCTGTTTGTGGGGGCAAAAAGCAAGTCCGAACCCGAACTTTACGATGCCTGTGTGCAGTTCTGCCATGACAACGGGCTTAGTTCACACGTCCTTTTCTTAGGTTCCCGTAACGATGTCCCCGCCATTTTACATCAGTTGGACGCTTTCCTCTATGCCAGCGACCACGACACATTCGGCATTGCCGTGATTGAAGCAATGGCAAGCAGCCTGCCTGTCTTTGTAAACGATTGGATGGTGATGCGCGAAATCACCGATGATGGCTGCTACGCCAGCCTATATCAAACCAGGCAAGAAGACGATTTATTAAGGCAATTCAACGAGTTCTTATCAAATCCGGAATTTTATAAACAAAAAGCAATACAAGCCGCAAAATGGGCGCGTCAGCAGTATAGCATTCAGTCGCATTTGAAACAGTTGAAGGCGATCTATATGGGATTATAAAATTAATGAAGATCGGAAGTTAGAGAAGAAAAGAAGTGAATAAATGCTCGTCGTGAGATTTCGCTGTGACAGATTGCACTGACACAACGATACCGCACCACACTTGCCATCCGCGCAATAGACAAGGTGCTCAAACAATTAGTATAACGATTTGGGATAGCCACAAAAAAAGCCACCTTATTATCAAAAGCAGCTTTTTGGGTGAATATGGTTCATTCAAACGGATAGGAACCTGATTATCGGCGACGAGGCTTATTGCCATACGAACGGGGAGTTTGCCCGTAGCGCGGTTGTCTCGATCCTTTTTGATTGCCTTCCGGCTGAGCGCGATCAACGACCATTTTTCGTTCCAATCCTTTGATTTTGTTCAAGGATTCAATCACCAATTGTGCATCGGCTTCATTGACCTCCACAAAAGAGAAATTGGGCAAAATATCGATCTTCCCGATTTCAACGCGTTTTGGAACATATTGATTGATGATTTCAATAAAATGAGGAGGAATCATGCCGTCCACTTTCCCATAGTTGATAAACAATCTCGCAAAGCCTTTGACGCCTTCACGACCGCGATCCGTTCGACCACCACTTCTTTCATCAGGTACATCCAACTCATCGGCATCGCGATAATATTCCAACATGCGGTTAAATTCAAGCGAAATCAACCGTTTGATAACATCTTCTTTCGACAACCATTCGAGTTTGCGATAAGCTACAGGTAACAAATCGACGATTTCCGCTTCATTGACTTCCACCTTTTCAAGCTTATCGACCAAATTGATCAATTGTTTTTCGCAAATAGCCTTACCGGTAGGAATGACGCCCGGTTCAAACTTTTTGTTAATCAAGCGCTCAATATCACGTAAATGGTTCTTCTCTCTGCTGTGCACGATGGCAATGGAAATTCCCGTTTTGCCGGCGCGTCCGGTTCGTCCGCTACGATGCGTATAAGTTTCAAGATCGTCAGGTAGCCCGTAATTAATTACATGAGTCAAATCGTCAACATCCAAACCACGGGCAGCCACGTCGGTAGCCACTAAGATTTGCAGGTTACGAATGCGAAACTTTTGCATCACTAAGTCACGCTGTTGCTGCGACAAATCGCCATGCAACGAGTCGGCGTTGTAGCCATCGCGTATCAAGGCATCGGCAATGTCTTGTGTGTCTTTGCGCGTGCGGCAAAATACAATACCATAGAAATTAGGATAATAGTCGGCAATGCGCTTCAAAGCCAAATATTTATCTTTTGCATGCACCATGTAAAAACGGTGTTTCACGTTACTGGTGCTTTCATTTTTATTGCCTACCACAATTTCTTGTGCATCATGCATGTAGGTTTTTGCAATGCGCGAAATTTCATTAGGCATAGTGGCCGAAAACAACAACGTGGTACGTTCTTTTGGAACGGCTGCCAAAATGGCGTTGATGCTTTCGGTAAAGCCCATGTTCAACATCTCATCCGCCTCGTCCATCACCACATTCCGTATGGCATCAAGCTTCATTGTGCCTCGTTTCATCAGGTCGAGCAATCGGCCCGGAGTGGCAACCACAATGTGCACGCCTTTTTTCAACGAACGAATTTGACTCTCAATACTCGAACCGCCATAGACAGGAAGCACCTTCAACCCATCAACGTATTTGGAATAATCATTCAAATCGTCGGCAATCTGCAAACACAATTCACGTGTAGGACAAAGAATTAATGTTTGCGGATGACGGAACGAAATATCGGTCTTTTGAATGATCGGAATGCCGAAAGCAGCCGTTTTGCCGGTGCCGGTTTGAGCAAGGCCTACCACATCGTGCGTACTTTGTAGTAAAACCGGAATTACTTTTTCTTGGATAGGCATGGGTGCATCGTATCCTAATTCATTGATAGCCTTCATTATTCTGGCATCAATACCCAACTCTTCAAATGTCATTTTTACTGTTTTAAAATTGTTGCAAAGGTAGCGATATATTTCCACAACCTTTCTATCAAAAAGAGAATTAATCGGTTACATTGAAAACGCCGAAAATGCCTTAAGTGTGTGGTGTTTCATAGAACGTTTAGAGACCACTGCTGAAAAACTGCTTATTGTCACGGAGTGGCTAAATGAGAAAATACGACATTATTCTATGCCCTTTGCCCCTTCAACCTTAATTTCTTCATTCTTTGCGTTTTTCATTGACAGTTGACAATGGAATCCGGGTATTGCCAGATTCTCATCTTCAAATTTTCAATTTTCGATTGCCTATGAAGTTCTCTTTTGCCTTTTGTCGTTCGCCGGCTTATTCTGATCTCGAAAAAAACGGCTGTACATGACAAGATAGACCCCTTGCAAAACAGCGCCAACATAAAAAGGAATTTGCAACTCTCCCATGTTGAAAAGAAAACCGGAAACACTCGGCCCCACGGATTGTGGTAACTGGGACGACATGGCATTAAGGCTTGTTGCAAAACCACGTCGTTTGTCACGCACCAATCCCACGGTTAAAGCTTGTCGATTTCCTATCGACCCACGGTTCAAAGCCGATCGCAAAATGTAAATGACAGATGCTAACCAATAATAGGGACTTAGCGGAAGTAGAATTAAAAGTATCAGGCCAAACGATCTTGCCCAAACAATCGACGTAACAATACCTATTTTCTCGCTTATTTTTCCGGTAAACAGGGAAGAAATTCCGGTTATAAAGAATGTTGCAGCCATGATAGGCGCTATGGATGCAGGCCCGACTCCAAATTTAGTAGCAAACCAGTAAGAGATAAGAGGTCCCGTCAATCCTATGGCTAATCCATTAAATGAATTGAGAAATACAAGTCCCGTAAGCTTTTTATTCTCTTGTTTTTTTATTTCAATTTCCGATTTATCAGGTACGCGGGTTCTGATCTCCTTGGTGCCTTTATAGGTCTCTTTGGCTTTGGCAAGAATAAACAAATTAATAATGGTAGCTATGGTAACAATCAAAAACAAGGGACGATATGCAATTGCTTGTATGGTTACAACGCCGTGGCCGTTTCCCATCCATTTATCTATGAACTCCGGTAGCATAGCCAACAAAGCGCCGAATCCCATTCCGAAGAATCCATAGGCTGAATTCATGCTGTAAATTCTGCCGCGTCGTGAGGGATGCACTTCTTCGGCCAACCATGCTTGTTCCACTGGAGAAAAAGGGCCGGCTGCTCCATTGGCTCCACGCCCAAAACCGGCAATAATGATGGCTATGGATAAAATGATATGCTGAGCCGTCAAAAGCACAACGATACTACTCACAAGTATAATGCTTTCATAAGCAATCAGAAACGGTTTTCGGCGTATGCGGTCGCTGGCTATGCCGACACCTAAACTTAAAAAAGCGCCTGTTAATCCTGCAGCACTAAGTATCAATCCAATATGAAAGCCGTTCCAGCCCAATGCAAGCAAATACAACGTCAAATCGACAACAAGTACCCCTTGCCCAACACTTCTGACTGCCCGTGTAATAACCAACCGCTTTGTAGTTGGATGTAGATCGCTAAGCCTTATCAATTTATTGTTCTTTAGTTACCGGTAAATAGTTAAAAAAAGCGTACCACTCATAATGTAATCATTTATTATCAATGGATTTATCCTCACAAACAGAGCAACAGGAAACCTGACAAATTTAGCAACTATTGTCGAATTAATAGGGGGCCAAAAACGTTCAATCGAATAACAACGCACTCCGTTTATGTTTTATCATAAAAGTACACCATAAGCAAATCATAACAATCTTTCGCTGCAAACAACATACAAGAAAAAACGATACCTGTTCCATGTCACGAACCTGTTTGTACTATAAAGGCATTGCGGATGTGATATAGAAATGAAGCAACGAAGATATGTCGGCTCAACGCCTATATCCTAAAGATTCATGGTCAAATTATCAATCAGAGCGTTATTTATGCAGTGAAAAATGAAACTCTAATCCGCCTCCTGTCCGATTGCTAACGGTGATCGTCCCCCGGTGCAACTCGACGGCATTCTTTACGATGGACAATCCCAAACCCGTTCCTCCGGTTTTACGCGAACGGCCTTTGTCCACCCGATAGAAACGATCGAACAAATGAGACAAATGTTCCGCAGCAACACCCGTTCCATTGTCGGAAAAGACGAAAAAGAAATGCGTGTTGTCTTCACCTATAAATGCAATGCGCAGCGAAACATTTTCGCCGGCATAGGAAATGGCATTATCCAATAAATTGCGGAAAATAGAATAGACAAGCATCGGATTTGCTTTCAACCATACCTCGCCACTAAAAGAAGTCTCGATGTGCATGTTTTTCTGTTGCAGCATCAACGCCACATCTTCTACCACCTGATCAACCGTGTTATTCAAACAGAGCAATTCCATCTCCACAGCTTGAGGGGCTTCATTCATCTCGTTGAGTAACAAAATGTCCTGCAACAATTGATTCAGCCGTTGTGCCTGAGCAAAGCTGCGTTCAATGAAAAAGTGCTGACGTTCTGCCGGAAGCGTAGGGTTATCGTGCAACGTCTCCATATAACCAATGATACTACTCAAAGGCGTTTTCAATTCGTGCGCCACTTGATGCGTCAATTGTCGTCGAATTGTTGCATCGTGATCATTTTGTGCACGTTGCATTTGCGAGTTGAAACGATTGGAGAAATAAAACAACATGGCGGTGACTAAAAACGTCAGCATTAGCCAGAAATAAAAATAGAGATTGTCAGGCGACAATAAAGAGGTAACGGTAACGTCATAAGGCAATGCAGACCGGACATAACAAGAATTGAAAAGCGTGGCATGATAATAATAACGCCTTCCGGTAGTATGTGATGTACGAATATCAGACCCGCCTCCTGTGGCACGTGCCAAAACCACTTCAGGGCGTGTGAAATGATTTTCCATCCGTTCAATATGCCTCACGGCATTATCATAAACCACCTTTCCGTTCAATCCAATCACCGTTACCCGTTCATCTTTATACGGAAAGAGAGCTATCAACGAATCCATGCGCGCCAAAGAACCATGATGCATGGTCATGTAATGAAACACCATCTTATTGGTGTCGTTCAAAATAGTATTGAGCAAATTGGCTTTATAACGTTTCTCCCGATGATACTGAAAAGCTAAAACCGAAATGGCAAAAGCTAAAAACAGAAGGAGATAATAACCGAATAATTGTTTTTTCATAAAATAGAGAATAAACAGGCAATTGGGAAACGCATAAGGCAATAGGCAATTTCAAAGACAATAGAAGCAACAAAGTTGAAAGCGTAAAGGTGTAAAGTGTAAAAAAACAGATAATATGCCAATGAATCAATGTGCTAATGGAATCTGCCAATTCATGGCAAATGGGCAATGTGTTATGTCCTGAAGAAATCTAATTGGCAATGGCACATTCTCATATATTCATTAATTTCTAATCTTCCCGTAACTTCCGTAGCTTCTACATTCAAACCATTATCTATCTGCTTAATGGTTATTCCAAAAAACAATACCCATAACCGGAACGGGTGACAATTTTTTTCCCGTAAGGTGCAATCTTTTTTCGCAGACGGGTAATGTGCACATCAACCGTTCGATCGGTAACAAACACATCGTCGGCCCAGACCTTTTCTAAAATCGTCTCGCGTGAAAAAACCGTAGCCGGAAATTGCAGAAAAAGCGCTAATAGCTCAAACTCGGTTTTGGTCAACACGATTTCTTGTCCGTCAATAGTGACCTTTTTCCCCAAAAGATCAATCTGCAAAGCCTCGAAAGATATCAGGTTTTCATCCTGCAGCACTACTGAGCGGTTCAGCACGGCTTTGACACGCGCTGCAACCACTTTCACCGAGAAAGGTTTTACGATATAATCGTCAGCGCCAACATCAAATCCGCTCAGCATATCTTTTTCCGTTACCCGAGCCGTAAGGAAAATGATGGGAATATGTTTGGTGTCATTTCTGCTTTTCAGGAGTTGCGCCAGTTGTAATCCACTCATTTGCGCCATCATAATGTCCAACAACAACAAGTGATAACGACTCAGGTTTTTCCTCAAGGCTTCTTCTGCCGAATTGACGACATCCACGCGGTAACCCTCTTTCTCTAAATTGAATTGAAGGATTTCGCACAAATCAGGTTCATCCTCTACCACCAAAAGGGAATAATTGTTTTGCATACAGAAGCTGTTTAACTAATTGACGCAAAGATAACCAAGAATTTTTGAACTGTGCATAAAAAACGGCAGAAAGAATGGGTTGTTACCCTTCTCTCTGCCGATAAAATTGCAAATCAACTTTCTCACAAATGACTGATGCCCCACACCAACAATGCACCTCCAAAAATGAGCACAAGAAAAAGCACTCCTGCCAATGCAAAGGCTTTACCTCCGGCTTCACGAAACTTACTCCACTTCATCTCCAGTCCCAATGCAGTCATTGCCATGGTCAACAATAAGGTATCAAACCACGTCATAGCTTGTTGAACGACTTGTGGCAGTGGCAAATAATAGTTTAATCCGATACAGGCTAAAAACCCCAATGCGAACCAAGGCACAACGATTTTGCCACCTTTCCCGCCCATGCCGGCCAACGAAACACCAAACAACAAAGGGACAATAAGTATGACACGAATCATCTTCACCACCACGCCAACTTTCAATGTCAGAGGAGAAATAGCGCTACCGGCGCCTACCACCATAGCCACTTCGTGCAAGGTGCCTCCCACATAAAAGCCTTCCCAATAATGATTGAAAGGCACCCATCCCAAACGATAAACGATCGGATAGAGAAACATGGACAAGATGCCAAAAACAATGACAGTACCCACCGCAATGGAACTTTTGGTGGAGGAAGAACGCAATGTCGATTCCAATGCCAACACGGCAGCCGCACCGCATACCGCGCTTCCACATGCAACTAACATGCTGCTTTCGCGATCTAACTTGAAGACCTTTGTTCCTAACCATGTGCCCAGAAGGAAGATGCCGGCCACCACCACCGCAGCCATCAACACGCCATGAATACCCAGACTGGCAATGCCATTGACGCTGACCCGAAAGCCAAAAAGGATAATTCCTAAACGTAAGAGTTGTTTAGCGGAGAAATTGATTCCTTTTGCCATGCGCTTTCGTCGATGGTAGTAGGGACCCACGATAATACCGAGCATCGTTCCGATGATTAACGGAGAAATGGCAGCGGCAGCAATCCATTTGATTTGACCAATGGCTAATGCGGCCAACGAAATGACCAACACATGCCCAAGCGCTGTAAAGAAATGGGCGCGACGACGTAGCGCCACTTTTTTTAATCGAGTTACAGGATGATACATAATGCGTTAATTTTTGCGCAAAAGTACGCCTTATCAACCGATGTAACCCATTCTTTTTTGTTATTATAAATAACTACACGTTATAGCTTTGAAGGAAGTCGATAAATTTTTGTTGATAATTAAACGCAGGTTCAGGCGATTGAGCAATGCGGAAAAAGCGTTTAACCATACCGTTTTTGATCTCAAGTTTTTTTAGCAGGTTCCACTGAAGCTCTTGTTCAATAGCGCGTTCGGAAAGGAAAGCAACTCCTTCGGAATAACGTAAGAAGCGTTTAATGGCTTCCGTTGCATCCAACCGGATCAACACGTTGAGTTGTTCAACATCGACACCCCATTGATTAAACGCTTGCAGCAACGTTTGCAACGTACCTGAACCCGGTTCTCTCAGCACAATAGGCACTGCATGTAAATCCTGAATGGAGAGACGCCCTTTTTTCCCATACACACTGTTTGTGCCTGCCACCGGCACAATCCGGTCTTCGGCAAAAGGGGTATAATGCAACGCGGCGTTGCCCGATCCATTTTCAACCAATGCTACATCGATTTCATGATTCAGCAACAATCGCTCCATAGCGAGGGAATTGCCCGAGACTAAACTCACTTGTAACCTGGGATGTCTTCGTTGAAAATCGGACAAAACCTTCGGCAGCACATATTGGGCAATGGTAGAGCTGGCGCCCAAATATAATGACCCTTCGCTTTCTCCTTTCAACGAACCGATTTCATCATCCAGTTCGCTATACAATTGACTGATTTTCTGCAAATGATCGTACAGCAATGAGCCTGCTTTCGTCAGGAAAACATGATTTCCCTGTCGCACAAAAAGTGCAATGCCCACCTTTTGCTCTAATTCTTTCACATGCTTGGTTACTGCAGGTTGGGAAATAAACAAAGCCGCGGCAGCATTTGAAAAGCTAAGGTGCTCGGCAACTGTCATAAATACACGTTCGCGATAATCCATAAGCGGGAAATTAAAATGGTATAAGTCTCTTTTGAGTAAAGCGTCATCGTCATTAACGCTCTCATACGTTGACTCTTTCAAGCCAGGAACTCTGCCAAATGAACAAAAAGCAAGATAGACAAAATTAGCGTTTTTACTTCAGAAATTTATTCGTTACTTTTGTACCTTAGATGGAAAATCAGATCATGAAGTGCCGCCGCGTATAAACGGACTTTGTCAAACAACGTTCAGAACGAACATAATATTTAACACATGAAGCATTTGACGGTTTCTTTTTGCTTTCTCTTGCTCAACTTTTTCGTTGGCACACTTTTTGCAAGTCCGTTCACCGTTACCATTGATGCCGGTCATGGAGGAAAAGATCCGGGAGCCATAGGTTCTTTTGCCCAAGAAAAAAACATTAATCTGGCAGTGGCATTGAAATTGGGTAAGCTAATTCAGAAAAATTGTCCCGATGTTCGAGTGGTTTATACACGTAAAACAGACATTTTCATTCCATTAGAAGAAAGAGCCATGATTGCCAATAATGCCCATTCCAATCTGTTTATCTGTATCCACACCAACTCATCGCCCAGCCCGTCAGCATCGGGAGTTGAAACCTACACCTTAGGATTAGCAAAAACAGAAGCCAACATGAACGTAGCGCGGCGTGAAAACTCGGTGATCTTGCTCGAAAACAATTACAAAGAAAAATACCAGGGATTTAATCCAAACTCGGTTGATTCCTATATCATGTTCGAATACATGCAGGATAAATACATTGCACGTAGCGTTCAGTTCGCAGCCGATGTGGAACAGCAATGTTCTGCCTATGCCCATCGCTCCAATGGGGGAGTTCGTCAGGCGGGGTTTTGGGTATTGCACCAAACTTCCATGCCCGCTGTTTTGATTGAGTTAGGGTACATTTCAAACCTAAAAGAAGAAGAATTCTTAACTTCGTCAGAAGGACAAAATCGCTTGGCAGAATCGATCTTTCAGGCATTTAAAGAATTCAAACATGAGCACGAACGACGTACATCAAATCAATTAACATCAAATACTACCTATCAATCCGACTCCACCAACGACGAAGACACGGTACAAATAGCGAAAACAGACACGATTAAGCCAACAAAAGAATCACACAAAACGAGACAGGCAAAAAAAGAGCGAATCGTAGCAACAAAGCCGGAGCAAAAGAAAAATTCCGTTTCAATCGACACGACTACCCGCCTTGTTGTCAACGAGGAAACTCCCGTCTTCAAAGTGCAGTTTTTGCTTTCAGACCGAAAACTCCCTGTTAACAGTGCAAGATTTAAGAAATTAGAAAATGTCAGTTTCTATCAGGAAAACAATTATTATAAATACACAGCCGGAGACACCAACAACTACAATACCATCATTGCATTGCACCGGAAAATCAAACAACTGTTTCCAACTGCTTTTATCATTGCCTTTGTAAACGACCATAAAGTGCCATTGCAAGAAGCCATCAATTTTTGGAAAGCCCACAAGCAAAAAGCCATTCACTAACGCACATAGCAGATGAAACCACTATCAGTCAATCAAAAACGAGAGATAAGAATCGGGCTTATGGCCATCATAGCCATCGCTTTGCTTTTCTATGGAATAAACTACTTAAAAGGGATCAATCTCTTTTCGCCTACTAATTATTATGTTATCGTTTACAAAAACGTTGACGGATTAGTAACTGCCAATCCAGTAACCATCAATGGGTACCAAATAGGACAAGTGCACAAAATTGAATATAATTTTGCGCGGGACAGTGCATTCAGGGTTTACATCAGCATCAACAAAGACATTAAACTGCCGAAAGGGACGTATGCCGAATTAAAAGATGCAGGCTTGATGGGTGGGAAAAACATTGCATTGGTATTCCCAAAATCTTCGGAAGGCTATTATACCTCCGGAGATATTATTCCTTCGTCGGTGCAGGAAGGGTTTATGGCAACGCTCAACAACACCGTAATGCCGAAAATTGAAGCACTGCTGCCAAAAGTCGATTCGTTGGTGGACGCGCTACATGCAGTAGCCGCAAATCCATCGATAGGGAAAAGTTTAGCGTCTATTGAAAGCACCACCCATAATTTAGATCAAACTTCCAATCAATTAAAAATGTTGATGAGCCATGATGTTCCAAACATTTTGACTAAAGTCAACGTCATGGCGGATAATTTCGACGCGGTTAGCAATAACCTACGCAACATCGACTTTGCGGCCACCATTGCCAGCGTCAATAAAACATTAGCCAACGTGCAATCGATCACCGAAAAAGTCAACAGTCCAACCGGAACACTGGGTATGCTCCTAAATGACACTACTTTGTATGTGTCGCTTTCGCACTTAACGCAAAACACGAACGCACTTATGGTCGATCTTAAAGCGCATCCTAAACGGTATGTTCATTTTTCGTTGATTGACTTTAAATAAAATAATCAATAAATCAAGACAATATGAATTTCGAATCACTAAACATCACAAAGAAAACGAGTGCTGAAGCACCGACTAAAACGGAAAAGATCCGTTGTTTAATTATTGGTTCTGGACCTGCAGGCTACACGGCAGCCATTTATGCCGGACGCGCCAATCTTGCTCCTGTGCTTTATGAAGGAATGGAACCCGGTGGACAACTAACCACTACCACTGAAATCGAAAATTTCCCGGGTTATCCTGAAGGAACCACCGGCACACAAATGATGGAAGACCTGAAAAATCAAGCCGCGCGTTTTGGTGCCGATATCCGCTTTGGCATTGCCACTGCCGCCGATCTTTCCGCATCTCCCTACAAAATTACCATTGACGATGAGACACTTATTGAAACAGATGCGTTGATCATTGCCACAGGCGCAAAAGCCAAATATTTAGGACTACCTGATGAGCAAAAATATGCAGGAAGCGGCGTTTCAGCCTGCGCCACATGCGACGGATTCTTCTATCGCAAAAAAGTAGTTGCCGTGGTTGGAGGTGGCGATACCGCCTGCGAAGAAGCCATTTATCTGGCCGGATTGTGCAAAAAAGTCTATCTCATTGTGCGTAAGCCCTTTTTACGCGCTTCCGTCATCATGCAGGAACGCGTCAAAAAGATGGATAACATCGAAGTCCTCTTTGAACATGAAACGTTAGGACTTTTTGGAGAAGGAGCTGTGGAAGGCGCTACGTTATTGAAAAAGAGAGGAACAGCTGACGAGAAAACAGTAAAGATTGCTATCGATGGCTTTTTCTTAGCCATCGGCCATCAGCCAAATACGGAATTGTTCAAAAACTACATCACGCTGGATGAAACAGGATACATTGTAACGCAACCCGGCACACCACTTACCAACATCCCGGGTGTCTTTGCGGCAGGCGACGTTGCCGATCCACACTATCGTCAAGCCATCACCGCAGCCGGAAGCGGTTGCCAGGCTGCCATCGAAGCAGAACGTTATTTATCGCATAAGGGCTAAAGAAAAAAAGCTATCTTTGCATCCGGGTACATTCCTTTGTATCCGGATGTATTGTTTAAACACAATGGATCATAGCACAAATCCCGTTAAGACGTGCACTCGTCATCTGATTTTCGGCTAAACAAAACACGAACAGATGAAAAATGATTTTGTCAGCACAGCCATTTCAACATTTCGCAATCTACGCGAAACCAAAACACCCCCATACAAACTTGGTCTTGCATTGAGCGGCGGCGGCATTCGTGGATTAGCTCATCTGGGCATCATTCAGGCCATGGAAGAGCATGGTTTGAAACCGGATATTTTGTCGGGTGTGAGCGCCGGCGCCATTGTTGGCGCATTATATGCCGACGGGCATACTCCAAGAGAAATTGCCGGGTTCTTTCAAGAATCGAAATTCTTTCAATTGGCCAAAGTGGCTCTTCCCACCAAAAGTTTCATGACTACCGAACGATTCTACAAAACCGTCGGACAGTTGCTTCATGCCACCACATTTGAAGAGTTGCATATCCCCTTAGTTATCAATATTACCGACCTGACAGACGGCAAACCTGTGTATGTCAACAGCGGGCCGCTCCTCGACATTGTAATGGCATCGTCAAGCATTCCCATCATCTTCAACCCCATCGAAATAGGAGGCAAGCAATATGTGGATGGCGGACTGACGTGTAATCTTCCGGCCAAAATCATTCGTCCGCGCTGCCAGGAACTCATTGGCATACATGTCAATCACATTCCAATTTCACCACCGCTACATTCAATCTGGGAGATAGCCGAGCGCGCCTACCACATCACTCTTGAAGCAAACACCCTGGAAGAAAAAAAGGTATGCGATTTGGTCATTGAACCCGTGAAGGTGCGCAAATATGGACTTTTCGATGTTGGCAACAGCTCAACCATATTCGAGCTTGGCTATGAGGCCGGCATGAAAGCGTTGGAGAAATATCTGAAAGAATCCAAATAGCAACTTGTAGCATTTATGAATTAATTTTTTGACTCCGTTTCTGACCTCATCCGCCCTTCGGGCACCTTCTCCAAAGGAGAAGGACTTTGACAGGTTCAACCATGAAGGGTTATGATACTATTTATTTCCCATTACTTGACTTCATTAACTTCTTATCTTCCCGTAACTTCCAAGGTGTTCTCCTTCAGCGTTTTTTCGGCAGACTCTGGTTATACATCCATTGAATTAGCATTCTATAAAAATTTTCACATTCAATATTGGTGAATCAAAATACAATGATTAGCTTTGCAATCATAAAATTAACGACGCATCACATAACCCATTTTAGCGACTGTTATTTTTATTGTTTCATGGGCTATAATCCGATTTATAGTAAGAATGTTTATCACAAGCGTTTCCATTTTCTCCGAAATCATGCTGATTGTTCTCGCCCTGTTATTATGGGTGAAAGAATCCCCCGTCAAAAGGGCAAACCGAATGCTGGGACGGATTTTTATCTTGCTGGCGGTGCTCAATTTATGGATGTTGTTTTTGTATCATGCCTATGACCGGCAAATGAACTTCCTGCTGTCGTGGTATCTCCCGCTCGATCAGGTTTTGGTCATGTTCATTGGGCCTCTCCTCTACTTTTATCTGCTTCTGTTATACGATCAATCGCGCCCAATTCCTCCCGAACAAATTTTCATACATGCTCTTCCTACATTGCCCGCGTTGGTTTATGTTGTGTATTTTATCACGCTTCCGCTGTCGGAGCGCATCGGGATGATTCTGGACGTTTCCAGCCCGAAGCAGTGGATGGATAGTCTGTTGGATTACCTGTTCTACCTTCAATTAATGCCTTATCTGCTGATCTGCTTCCTGAAAGTGTGCAAACAACGTAAATCGAACTATTTGCTCAGGGCAAACGGGTATCAGGCCGACGTCCGCTGGCTCTATTACGCTCTCTGTTTGGCGCTGGCAGGACTTTTAAGCCATCTGCCGCTTTTTATTGTAAAGAATAGCCATGAAACCGAGATTTTTTTGGGAACAATTGTCATTGCGCTGCTGGTCGGTTCTGTTTTTCTACAGTCGGTATGCAGCACCGGACTCTCCATGCAGAATCCGGTTGAAATTTCAAAGGAACCGGTTCGTGGAATGCAATTGGAAGAACACCAGATCAATGAATATTTGCAGCGATTGGATGTAGCCATGAATATTTCCAAAATATACCTGAATACAAATTGTACGTTGAAAGCCGTCGCCATGCATACCGACATTCCGCAGCATCATCTCTCACACGTGATCAACAAGCGATTTCAAAAGAATTTCCCCGATTTTATCAACGAACACCGCTGCAAACATGCCTGCATGTTGCTTGAAGATAGCGATTCGCAAAAGATGACCCACGAAGCTATCGGAACGCACAGTGGCTTCCACAGCAAATCGATTTTTTATAGCGCTTTTAAGAAATGCTACGGCAAAACACCTTCCGAATATAGAGCAAATCTGAAGAAGGGGTAAGAACCGGGCATTTATCTGAAATGTGACACTCTCCAAAGAAAAAACGGTACAACGAAAAATGGTTGCGATGCAACCAAAAGAAAAAAAGTTGCAGAGAAAATTCATTGCGGTGCAACGAAAAGAAAATGCAGTGCGGAGAAAAATTATTACAGCGCAACGAAAAGAAAATACAGTGCAGAGAAAAGAAAATACAGTGCAGAGAAAAATCATTGCAGTGCAACGCAAAGAAAATGCAGTGCAGAGAAAAATCATTGCAACGCAACGAAAAGAAAATGCAGTGCACAGAAAAATCATTGCAGCGCAACGAAAAGAAAATGCAGTGCACAGAAAAATCATTGCAGTGCAACGAGAAAAGAAAAGTCTGCATCATAAATATTAATATACATCCCAAAAGGCCTTTTTTTGAAAGAACTTTGTTCGATATTATAATATTGAACAAAGTTGCCCTTAAAAAACTTGCATCAGACAATCAGATTGCATAGTTTTGCCGGATATTAATTTTAAAAACAAAAAAATATGAAAGCCCACACAGCCGTTTTGCACATTAACAGCAAAAATCCTATGGAAGTAGCACAATTGGGAAGTAAAGTATCCACTGGTATGGCAGCCAATAAAGCTGTCTTTGTTAATCCGGATCCCACACTGGAAGTACTGGATCCGGAAAAAGAGAAACTAAACAAGTTATTAAGCGAAAAAGATGGAAGTAAAGTAAAAAATCAGGAAATAAAAGACCAGGCCGCTGTTGTCTTTGCTCTGATAAAGTCAGAACTCGCTTACGTCAACAAAGTAGCTCAGGGAGATAAAATGCTGATTTTACTTTCGGGTTTCGATTGTAATAATGATCCTGCCATGCGGAATATTCCCGGGAAAGCGTTGATTAAACGGGTGGAAGATGGCAACCTCTCTTGCAGTGCAAAAATATACGTGGAGGCATTAGCCGATGCCGACCGTTACAAAGTGGAAATAACCACCACCCCTACTGATCCGAAAAGCTGGAAAACCGTTCTCGACTATGGAGCGTTAAATAAAATAGAGATCCGCGATCTTGCCAGAGGTGAGGAAATCTATATCCGGGTAAGTGGCGGAAATACCCTTGGTTGGGGAATTCCCAGCGAACAGGTAAGCTTTATCCCACGCTGATAGAAAGTCTGAATAATGGAGTAATAGAGTAACGGAATAACGGAGTAACTGGATGTATGGGATATTCCTGCTGCATGATGGCATCGTGTGGCACAAGGCATCCGACTTTGTTAATTTTGTCACGTTAAATAAGCACAAATCATAAACTTTGCATGTGAAATTATTTTTTACGCCAATTATTCATGGTAACTTTGAATGATTTCTTGATAATCGCTTCAAGAAATCATTCTCAAATCAAAAACTCTACAGAGAATTTTACGACGTAAAGCCTGATATAGTTATCTCTGATGCCCTCAACAATGGTTTTAATCTATAAAACAACATGCCTGTGAAAAAAACCATTCTTATTGCTTGTACAGGACTACTATTCATTAGTTTATTGACTCAATGTAAAAAAGACGATACTCCAGTCAATATTGTATTGTACAACCAACCTTTACCGGTTATTCAAAAGTATATCACAGGAAATTGGTCTCTTAAATATATAGAAGGAGGATTTATGTATCAGAAATTTATTGAGAAAAATAATTCATATATAAAATTGACTCCGACACATGTTATAATGGGAGATAATCTACGAGGTGTTACTGTTGATACCACCATTATATGGGTTAACACAACCGATATGTTCAATCAACAAACTTATCTATTAAGTTTTTATTGGAAAGGCAACGTCTTCCCAGAAGATTATGTTGTTGATCAAATTAAAAATGATACTTTAATTATTATTGATAATGCTTATGATGGCTATTATTACTATTATGTAAAACAATAAACAACAAACTTAATTATTAATAACCATGAAACGCTTTATGATTTTATGAAAGCTTGTTTGTTGATTATTTTCGTTGCTTTATTGGTAATAATTTCACTCAATAGTTGTTCTAAGGAAGTAGCTAAATCTATTTTCTTTTCTGGATATTCTGACTGCAAAAGTTCTACTCAGAATAGTGGAACATATTCTTTGTCGGATATTGATTCGGAATATATTCAATATTCTACATTAGAACCTAGTGTATTAGCTATTATACATCACAATCTACTTTTAAATTGTGAATTAAAAAGCTTTATAGTTGACAGCAAAATAGTGTCTGATACAATAAAAATATCATATACAGCTATAGGCAATGATGCCAATTGTCTTTGTAAAAGAGATATTGGTTATTCCATTAAAGAATTACCATATGCTTTATATGTTGTACAAATTCGACTAGATAACTTTCTGTATGCAACTTTTAATCTTGATTTTTCAAGTAAAGCACAAGGTGAAATTGTTCTAAAATAAAGAAGATGCTATTATGAAAAAATATATTCTATTATTATTCCTCCCCGTCTCGTCGGATTTGCAATCTGACGACGGAATGGAGTATAAGGATATGTTATCCGAAAAGAAAATACCTAATTAGTCCAGGTTTGGTGCAGCGTAACTTGAGTGAGGAGTGGAAACAGTTTGTAACTGATTAAAAAGTTGAAATTTTTCAATGTTTGGGGGACAAGGCAGGAGGCTTGCGTCAGTGGCGTTTTCGAGCTTGGGTTATGAAGCCGGCATGAAGCGTTGGAGAAACATCTAAAAGAAGCCAAATAGCAGCTTGTAGCATTAATTGATTCTAATCTTTAGTTTTGCATTAGATTCTCGCGATTCATTTGCTGTCTGAAATAATTCAAATCTCAAACACGACACAAATGAAAATCGCATGGATTCTTTTCTCAATCGTTTTATCGGCATTCTCGTTTCATTTAAACGCACAAAACACGTTTAAAGCTATTCTAAAAGATGACGCTACAGAAGAACCTATTATTGGAGCGGCTGTCACCATCGATTCGTTGAGACTCGGCGCTGTGACCGATACAACCGGATTGGTAACGCTTACGCATATCCCTAACGGTAATTTTCAACTCAAATTCAAATCGATGGGATATTCGACAAAAACCGAAACATGGCACTTTCCATTAACGTCACGCAATAAGGTTTTTGATATTGATTTGGAACCTTCTACAAATGAAATGAATGAAGTGGTTGTTTCCATCACGCGAAGCAACCGGAGCATCGAAGACATTCCCATCAAGATAGATGTAGTTGCCGCAGATGACCTGGGAGAAAAAGGGATGATGCACCCATCAAATATATCATCTGCTTTCAATGAAACTCCCGGCGTGATGGCACAACAAACATCCATGGTCAGTGGAGCAAGTACGTTGCGCATGTTAGGATTACCAGGCCGATACACTATGATATTGAATGATGGAATGCCTATATATCAAGGCTTCTCGGGTGATTTGAGTATCACTCAGATTGCTCCGATGAATTTACAACAAATGGAATTTATTAAAGGCAACGCCTCAACTTTATATGGAGGTGGAGCTATCGGCGGAGTGCTCGATCTGATAACAAAGCAGCCTCAAAAACAACGAAACCTCTCTTTCCTTCTCAATGGTACTTCGGGAAAAGGATTTGACGGCAGTGAATATTACGCACAACGATGGAATAAAATAGGCGTTACACTGTTTTCCACATACGATCATTCTTCTGCATACGATCCCTTCCATACCGGCTTTTCAGCAATTCCACAAAATGGACGGTTTACTATCAGTCCCAAACTGTTTCTTTACTTTGACAAGAACACTACTGCCTGGTTTGGCATTAATACCCTATTTGAAAAAAGTTTGGGTGGCGATATGAACGTAATTGCAGGGAAGGCAGACAGTACACACCAATATTTTCAACGGAACAATTCAACCCGATTATCAACTCAATTTTCTTTGAATCATCATTTCAGTGACAAAAGTCAATTGAATGTAAAAAACAGTGTCAGCTATTTTGGCAACAATCTTCAACAACCGGCTTTCAATTCAACCGGACGGGAAATCGCTTCATTCAGTGAAGTCAACTATCAATATTCAGCGCCTGTTTCCGAATGGGTTGTCGGTGCCAATCTTTGGACAGATCATTATCAAACAATCCAATCTACACAGCCTCATTATCAGCTTACAACAGTCAGCGCTTTTGCACAAAACACAATAACGCCATCTCCCTGGTTTACGCTTGAGAGTGGACTGCGGTTAGATGAAAGTAATGTATCGATTAACACGCAGAAAAAAGAATTTTTTGTTCTTCCTGAACTCCATGCCTTATTCAAGGCAAATACACATTGGAGCACGCGTCTTGGCGGAGGATTAGGATATAAAATGCCATCGCCGTTTGGTTTCGAAAACGATCAGTACAATTATGCAACGCTTCCACCGTTAAACGTTGCCCAAACATTAGCAGAACGCAGTTTTGGCGGCAATTGGGATTTTATCTATCAGACTAATGGAGATGGAATTACGTTCAGTCTTGACGAAATGCTTTTTGCCAATCGGGTGAACCATCCCCTTGTTGAACAAAACAACAACTCATTGATCAATGCCAACGGATACCTTCTGTCACAAGGAAGCGCAACCAATGCGACCGTGATCATCGGCGATCTCAATCTTTGGGCAGGTTATACCTACACATTAACACAGAATCATTTCAATGGGCAAACCTCTTGGCACCCACTCACACCAAAACATTTGCTCTATTTGGATTTTGCTTATGAGGCCGAAAATAATTTTCGTATTACCACGGAGGCTGATTATGCAAGCCAACAACAATTGTATGATGGAACGATGGGGAAACAAACTTTCATAGTCAACTTTTTAGCTGAGAAAATATGGAAACACTTTAATATATTTATGAATGTAGAAAACCTAACGAATGTACGGCAAAATAAACTTTATACAGGATCCATTACCCATCCGGTGTTTGAAAATGTTTATGCTCCGTTAGAAGGACGAATGTTCAATGTTGGTATTCAAATTCATGTATAAATTGACGTTGATGCAAGCAAAGCAGGAAGCATTCTTGCTTATATGACATAAAAGCTTTAGATTTGCCTTAGATTTTCGTTGTTCTTTTGCAAAACAAACCCTTGTATCGCTAAGCACAGAACCATGAAGCTACTAATTGTCGAAGATGAAGTGGATCTCCTGATTGCCATCAGCAATTACCTCACAAAAGAGAATTATCTCTGTGAGTTAGCGGACAGTTTCCACAAAGCGGAAGAAAAAATACTCCTGTACGAGTACGATATTATTCTTCTCGACATAACATTAGGCGATGGCAATGGCCTTGACTTGCTCAAAACCATCAAAAAACATAATGTGCAAGCCGGCATCATCATTCTTTCCGCCAAAAACTCGTTGGATGATAAGATCAGCGGGTTAGATTTAGGCGCGGACGATTATATGACCAAACCTTTTCAGCTCACGGAATTGAATTCACGCATCAAAGCTCTTTTGAGGCGGCGGAAGTTCGACGGAAGCCATTTAGTCGCGTTTAATGAGATCGCATTGGACACCGACAGCAAGTCAGTCATCGTCAATCAGCAACGCATCACCCTTACCCGCAAAGAATACGAGCTTTTGCTCTATTTTATGATCAATAAAAACCGCGTATTGACCAAAGAAGCCATTGCCGAACATCTCTGGGAAGATAATGTCGATTTATCCGACAATTTTGACTTCATCTACACCCACATGAACAACCTACGTAAGAAAATAAAGCGATGTGGCGGTAACGATTACATAAAAACGCTTTACGGAATGGGTTATCAATTTACCGACCAATGAAGTTTCTGACCAAAATCAATCGTAACTTCTTTATGTTGTTTGCCGCTATGCTACTGGTGATTTGCATAGCCGGATATTTCATTCTCCAGGCCATGTTTTTGGAAAGCGCAAGAGAAAGTTTAGCCCGCAAAGCCATCCTCATTCAACATCAAATAGAACAAACCGGCAAACTCCCTGAGTTCGACCCATTGTCGCAGGTAAATGTGATAGCGAAACCGGTGGGCAGATTAAAACCATCCATCAAAGAAATCGAGTTGTTCAATTCGCACGAAGATGAGCTGGAACCTTACGCGGAATACAACAAAACAATACTCATCAACGGCATTTATTACAACATTCAGTTGCGCGAAGAAACCATCGAGAAAGATGATCTTATTTATTCTTTAGGTGTGGCGCTTTTTTTGTTGTTAGTCGCCACCTTTTCCATCTCATTTTTCGTCAACAGAAGAATGAACAAGACTATTTGGAAAGGATTTGAGGAAAATCTGCACGCGATAGAACAATTCAACTTCCGCAACAACGAACCGCTTCATCTTGAATCGACGCACATTGATGAGTTCGACCGTTTGAACACCATCGTTTACGGTTTGACAAACAAATTGAAAGAAGATTATCGTTCCTTGAAAGAGTTTACCGAGAACGCCTCGCACGAATTGCAAACCCCTTTGGCCATTGTGCTCCTCAACTTGGAAGAGTTGTTGCAACAACCGCTCAACGAAGATGCTTTTAAGAAAACCATCACATCCATCAACGCCCTGAAACGGCTTTCGCACCTTAATCAAAGCCTTTTACTTCTGGCAAAAATCGAAAACAATCAATTCTCAGCCGAAGAAAACGTTGACATGAACGAGGTGTTGCAACGCAAATTGATTGAGTTTGAACCGCTGCTGCACGCAAAGAAAATTACGGTAGAATGGACCGAAAAAGCAGCCTGTTTTTGGAAAATAAATCACTATCTTGCGGAAATTTTGATCAACAACTTGCTGTCGAATGCCGTGAACCACAACATTCCCCACGGAACTATCACGATTAGAACAAAGAACAACGAGTTCCTGATTTGCAATACCGGAAATAAAGGTCAATTTAGCGATGAAACCATCTTCAACCGCTTTGTAAAAGGCGATTCAAAGTCGCATGGTTTGGGATTGGCCATTGTAAAACAAATATGCGCAACACACAACGCAGCCATTCATTACGAACAAAAAGAACGCCATTGTTTCCAACTAACTTTACCAAAATATCAATGAATTATGGACTCCATCTCTAAGCGGACAAGCACAACCAAAACCGCAAAACCAACCAAAAACTGCCATTTCCCGCTAATACAAACAATTCAGGCACTCTTTTTTGTTCTATTCTTTCTTGCTACCGGCCAAACTGTCTTCTCCGCTACGCCCAAAACGCTGGATTATTATTTGCAAGAAGCTAAAACAAACAGTCCGTTGATTCATCGTGCCATCAACGACAATAAAGTGGTGGCATTAGATCTTCGTCAAGTGAGAAGCATCCTCATGCAACCACAAATCAGCCTCGATGCAGCCGTTATGTTGGCCCCGATCATTTCGCATGACAATGGCACTAACCAATTTCAGCTTGCTTCGAGCAATGCAACCCATTATAATGGCTACGATCTGGCGGTTTCCAATGGCGGACAATATCAAGCCATGCTTTCGCTGCAACAACCGCTTTTCACGAAACCTTCTTATCATGCTTACGAGCAAAAAGCTTCCATCAATCGCGAAATCAACGACAATTCGATTCGTTTGACAAAACATGAAATTGACCAATTGGTCAGTCATCAATACCTTCTTTGCGTGAATAACGCCATGCAATTGCAAACAAGCGCCCAACTGATGCAGGATATTGCAAGTCAGCTCCACATCATGAAACCTTTGGTGGCTAACGCCATTTATAAACAAACGGATGAGATGCTTTTGCAGATCGAATATCAAAACTACCAAGATATCTATGCCACACAACATGCCGATTATGTCGCAAACCTGTATGATTTGAACGCGCTGTGCGGAATTCATGATACAACCGTTGTTGAACTGGAGCCGACACATTTGCAACTGAATGATCTGCCTGTAAACCAATCCATTTTCACAAAATCATACACGCTCGACAGCACGGCATTGACCGCCGACCTGAAAATAAACAATCTGAAATATTTGCCACAAGTCAATCTCTTTGCCAATGGCGGATTAAACGCTTCCTATCTTCCCACACTCAACCGTTTTGGCGTCAGTGCAGGCATCTCTTTCAGTTGGATGCTTTACGACGGACATCAACGAAAGATACAGCAGGAAAGGACACGCTTCGGGCTACAAAACATTTCCTTCGACAAGCAAAACTTCATGACACAGCAGGAAATGAACAAAGATAAAATCATTCGGCAGATCAATGCACTGGACGAACGATTGCAAAACCTGCAAGATCAACTGAAAATGTATGCAAAACTTGTTTCTGCCTACGAATTGCAACTGTCTCACGGCAATATTTCCGTCATGGACTACAAAAACCTTTTGAAAGATGTCGCCGCAAAACAACAAGAGGCTACGCTGGCACGCATTGAAAAAGAATCGCTCATCAGTTCCTATAATTATTGGAATTATTGATCCTTTCAACCCGAATATTCACCAAAAAACAGAACCAACAAGAAAATAATCATAGCTTTATTGACGATGAAAAATCATTTTGCCACACTTTTCATGATGCTTGCCACGGTGAGCATTGGCGCTTGTTCAGGAAGCAAGCAATCGGATACTCAAAACGAAGTTCCACCCAAAGTTTCAGTTCAAATTGTCTATCCTACGCAAGGAAATATTGCCAGTTACGTCACTGTGAACGGGAAAACCATTTACCTGAAGAAAAATGTTATCACAGCGCCTTTCTCGGGTTATGTCACAGCGGTTGCCGTTCATTTAGGCGACAGGGTACAAAAGAATGAACCTTTGTTTACATTGGAAACGAAAGAGGAACAAGCGCTCGCATCGTCACCCGGGATGGCAGGAAAGGGCGGAAAAGTAAAGGTACTGTCTCCACTCACCGGTTTTATCAGCGATCTTCCCATTGCAGCTCCGGGGGCTTATGTCATCGAAGGCACAACGCTTGGCAGCGTGGCTGAAAATAAACAGGCAACCATTCAGGTAAATGTTCCCTTTGAATATCATGCGCTACTCAGACAAAACACGACATGTTTGGTGAAACTTCCCGATGCAACATCGATAAAAGGTTCCATCATACGAATTCTCCCAACGGTAGATCCCGTTTCGCAAACACAAACCGTCTTCATTCAACCACTGACCAATCGTTCGTTGCCCGAAAATCTGAATGTCACCGTGCAATTTGTCAATACACAACATATCCACACGCTGTTACTCCCTAAAACAGCCATTTTGACAAACGAAACACAAGATCATTTCTGGGTAATGAAAGTAGTTCACGACACCCTGGCCATCGATGTTCCGATAGTAAAAGGAATAGAAAACGATAGCGTCATCGAAATTCTCAATTCCACGCTTTCATCTTCCGATCCGGTCGTCAACGTTGGCGCTTATGGATTAGCAGACAGCACGGCGGTCAAAATCATTCATTAAGATGGAAAAGCTCTATGTTCGTTTCAAAAGTCCGATAGCAGTAATCCTGTTATTGATTCTGATCGGAGGCGCTTACTCGTATACATCGATGAAGACCTCCCTGTTTCCTAACGTTACCTTCCCTAAGATCAAGATTATTGCCGATAATGGGGAACAACCCGTCGATAAAATGATGGTGACGGTGACGAAACCTCTCGAAAATGCAATCAAACAAGTTGAGAATTTGAGACTGATTCAAAGTACCACCAGCATGGGAAGCTGTGAAATATCTGCTTTCATGAATTGGGGATCCAATATTTAGTACGACCAACAACAAGTTGAATCACGTATTGCGCAAGTTAGA
>DAIDKM010000012.1:0-2240 GCA_027450045.1 Paludibacter sp.
AAAGATAAAGAGTAGTTAATTTAAAAAAATACATATAAGGTATATGGTTTGTGGATATTTTCTGTTGCGGGCAAAAAAAGCAGTTGGCATTGCCGCCGGAGTTGCTGGAAGAGCTTCGGATGTCATTCCAACGGCGTATGAAGGTCAGGAAAGGAACCCAACAGTCAACGACCGAATGCAATTGTAGGACAATAGCGTACAATCCTTTTCCCTTCTCCTAAAATTCAAATTCCTTTTTCTTTCTCCAAATGGAGAAGGTGGCCGAAGGACGAAAGAGGTCGAGAAGGTGCCCGTAAGGGTGGAAGAGGTCATTAGCAGGAACCCAACGATCAGCATGCAAACCACAACATTATATGGTTCACATTACTTATCTATTGAAATTCAGTATATTAAACAAAACTACAAACATAACGATATACGCGCATTTATTGAAATTTCCACATGCATTCATTGAAAACAATATTTAAGACTATTCACGAAAAAGGATTGAGCTATATACTCAAAAAAAGATGGTATAAAATAGCGGGAAAGAGATACCATAAATTTGGCTATCTGAAACGGCTATTTGCCGATAAAACCGGATTGGAGGTTGGCGGACCAAGTGGTATCTTTCGGGACAAAGGATTCATTCCTCTCTATAAAGTGGTGAAAGAGCTTGACGGCTGCAATTTCTCAACAAACACACTTTGGGAAGGCAACTTGAAAAACGGAGATGCTTATCCATATTATGCAAACAAAAAAGGAGTTCAGTATGTTTCCGAAGCAACCGATTTAAGCCTTATCAAAGACTCGACGTACGACTTTGTAATATCGTCAAATTGTTTGGAGCACGTTGCCAATCCCTTAAAAGCCATCGAAGAGTGGATTAGAGTGATTAAAAAAGAGGGATTGCTTCTTCTCATTGTACCCAATAAAGAGTTTTGTTTTGACCACAATCGCCCTGTGACAACCTTCTCTCATTTATTGGATGACTTTCAGCATGAGATAAAAGAAGACGATCTCACTCATTTGAATGAAATCATGGCATTACATGACTTGACAATGGATCTGCCTGCAGGAAACATTGACCAATTCAGAGCAAGGTCGCTTAACAATTTTGAAAACAGGGCATTGCATCAACATGTGTTCGACATATCTGTTCTGAAAGAGATATTCAGTTATTTCAAGCTGGAAATCTTGCTGACTCACGCAGGTCTGGATTATACCATTCTGGGAAAGAAAACAGTTGACTAAAGGATGATTCACATTGATGTATTTACCAAAATAACCATTCAACATAACACTTTGCCGCATGCAAAATAAAACAACCCCATTTATGACAACAAAACATTTTCTGATTATCATTTTATGCACCCTGTTTAGCGTTGGTAATGCACAAAACAAGTTAGTGCCTTTTAATAGTAGGTATATTTCCTATGAAGGCAGGATTCTGGATCGCCCGAATGCTGCGGTGCTTTCATGGCCTGGCACCACAGTCAGCATCCGGTTCAAAGGCAAAAGTATTTCAGCTCTCTTACAAGATATGGATACCGCCAACTATTACAATGTGATTGTTGACGGAAAAGTTGCTTTGAAAATTCATACCGACACAACCAAACACAGTTACCTGCTGGCTTCAGGATTGCAGTACGGCACACACACCATTCAACTATTCAAACGCACGGAATGGGATAAAGGAAAAACATTATTCTATGGCTTTGAAACTTCAGGAGAGACACATTTATTGCCACCATCTGCTCCTGAGAAACGCAAAATAGAATTCTATGGCAACTCCATTACCTGTGGCTACGCCGATGAAGATCCGCATGGCAACAATTCACCCGTCGGTTATTTTGAGAACAACTACCTTTCGTATGCTGCCATCACAGCAAGGCATTTTCATGCACAATACAGCTGTATCTCCAAAAGCGGTATTGGTATCATGGTCAGTTGGTTTCCACTCATCATGCCCGAGATGTATAATCGGTTAGACCCGACAGACTCCACCAGCAAATGGAATTTCGCCAATTACACCCCCGATGTGGTGGTCATTAATCTCTTTCAAAATGATTCATGGATTGTAAACATGCCAAACAATCCACAATTCAAGTATCGATTTGGCACAAAAAAGCCCGACGCTGCATTTATCGTTGCAGCTTATAAAAACTTTGTCGCTTCAATACGAAACAAATATCCTCACGCATCCATTATTTGTGTGTTGGGCAACATGGATGCCACCAAAGCAGACTCACCATGGCCCG
>DAIDKM010000012.1:2337-25288 GCA_027450045.1 Paludibacter sp.
CGGTTACGTGGAGAAAGCCGTTAAGCAATTGAATGACCGAAAAATATACACCCACTTCTTTCCGTATAAAAACACAGGAGGTCATCCGAGCATTGCCGAACAAAAAGCAATGGCAACAAGTCTGATTGCATTTATCGAAAAACATGTTCAATGGTAAAACACACATGATAAGTCCTAAGAAAACCAATGCTGCCCGGTTGCTTGACAAACTGAAGATCCACTATGAACTGATAACTTATCCGGTTGATGAAGACGACCTCAGCGCGATACATGTGGCACAACTGACAGGAATCCCGGTTGAGCAACTCTTTAAGACTATTGTGTTACGCGGTGATAAAACGGGACTATTCGTATGTATCGTTCCCGGAGATGAAGAAGTGAATTTGAAACAGGCAGCCTCGCTATCAAGCAATAAAAAAGCAGAACCTGTCAGTGTAAAAGAACTTTTACCACTGACAGGATACATTCGCGGCGGATGCTCGCCAATCGGGATGAAGAAGCCCTACCCTACTTTTCTGCACATCAGCGCAATGAATTTTACCTCGATTTATATCAGCGCCGGTGAACGTGGATTACAACTCAAACTCTCTCCGAATGATTTGCAGCAGGCCATTCACCTGACAGTTGCATCTCTCGTATAAACTTGCATAGAACGTTTGATTATCTTGCCGACAAAGCACAAGGCAATTTTGCCTGTACCCGCTTCCCTGTGAGAGGTTGCACGGCATCCACATATAGAACATAAACACCTACATTGGCTGTTTTACCACTGTCAGTGAGGCCATTCCACGAGATTAAACCTTGCGAACCAAGCAGCGCGTTGTTGGTAAGTTGTCTTATGCGCCGTCCAATGGCATCATACACCGTTATGGTAGCCGAATATCCCACATCCGGCATGACGTAATGCAACCATAACAAATCGTCCAATCCATCATTGTCGGGCGTAAAAAAATCCTTTTCTGTCCAAAAATACTTTGGAGAAGCAATAGTTGATGCAAAATCTTTATATTGAGAATTACGATAACCCGGCGTAGCATATCCAACATCAGAACTTGCTGAATGCCAATTAACAGGCGAATTACTATCACCATCCGGTGAGATACGCTCGAACGAAACACCGGTTGGATCCTGTATCATCGGATCGTGTTGTGCTTCATTGTATTCAACAGAATCAATCACCAAACCTGCTCGATTGATAAGCTCAACATTACCGGCAACGTTAGGCAGTGAAGGCATGTTTCCCATTTCTAAAAAAGTTGCCGAATCGGGACATGAATAAAAGTTGCGAACTCCTGATTCTGAAGTAGTCAGCGCTACATATTTCCCGGGAAACAACTGATATCCTATGTTGGAAATGGGATAACCCACGTCATAACCACCCGAAGATTTGACCCGATTAAGCCACAAAACGCCTAAATCAATAATTTTTTGCGAACGATTGTACAACTCGACAAATGAAACGCCCGAAGATTTTGGATGCGACAAAATTTCATTGATCACCACATCTCCGCGTTGGCATGAATCAGGCAATCCAAAGCGTATCGTTTGCAACAAATCATGTTGATTCAAATCGCGCAAATGATTCACGGTAAGTGTATAAATTATTCCATGTTGCATATTTCCCGAAACTAACAATCGTACCCATTTGCCTTTAGGAAAATCCGTTTGCAATACCGTCGCCGACAATCCATCGGAAAGAGCATACGACGAGGTTTTATTCAAACCGGTAATTAACATCGCCTTGTTGAATGAAAGCGTCAATGTATCCGGCTTTGTCAATGACGCTGAAACAATGGCAGGAACAAGCGTATCGGGGCAAACACCGGTAACAGAATTTACTTTGTCAGGAGTACCCCCTGCGACATCTTTTGAAGCTATCCAATTACGCATATCATCGCTTGCATTTGACGGATCGATGCACTCAAGCGACCAACCGCCGCTTTGTTTGAAATCATCGCCATACCAGGTATCGGAGTAATTCACAAAAGCCATCAACGAATCCTGATCGTTTGTCAGTGAAAGCAACTGACCACTCTTGGCCATAGATGGAAAACTATTCATCACAGCAACATTCCCATAGACAGAAAGTCCAGAGGTCACAACCGGATCGCACAAAAGAATAAATCCATGAGGATTCAGTTGACCATCCATGATCGTATAATTCTTCGATCCATAAGTCAATGTCCAGTTTTTAAGTTGAATAGGAAAATCGCGTCTATTATACAACTCAATATATTGCATTGCAGGCAATCCAACTGTGGGATTCGGATTGATCATCAACTCATTGAACACCACATCGCCAAACGACGTGGTGAAAATGCCAAATGGCAAAGAAGCCGTCGGCATCACATTGCCTGCTAAATCTTTTACCTGTGAAAGTTGCAATGAGAAAGGTTGACGAATTGGAATTGGCTGCGGAAAAGTAATCAGCAACCGATTGCCGGTAAGCGTGGATTGAAAACTACCCAAAGAGGGAGTAAACAACAAATTCGCATCCGACAGCGCCACCGGTTCTGAAAAAAGCACCTCAAACTGATTGTTGCCGATAAGCCGGTAAGAAGCTATGACAGGAGGAATATGATCGACAAAAGGAGTTCCGGTCACCACGAAATCATCAAAAAAGTATTTCGCGCTATTGGTCGAAGAGTAGTTGCAAAATATTCCTGAAAAGGAACTCTGAATAAACGTACTGTCCGTGACGGAACCTTCCAACACGAAATTCGATTCTGATGGTAATTTTGAATAAAGTGACCAATGGCCAAGGCTGTCACGCGTCACCTTGACGATAATTTCGGTCGAACTTCCGGTTGTCGGCAAACGTTGAGCAACGCCACCTACCAATTTTGTTTTGACAGATCCTTGTTGTCGATAGAGAGCCACTTCTTTATTCGTATTGCCAACCATTACATAATAACCATTCAACGGAGACGATAAATCGGCGCTATCGGATACCAAATAGAATTTGACATAATTGGCGCTTGTCAAAAGTAAACCGGCTTTCATGTAAAATTGCCACGAAGCATTATTAATAGACTGCGAATGAGTCGATAAATAGGCATTTGAAGTCACCGCAGCCGCTTTCAACTGCAATTGCATAGCCGAATTGATGATGAATTTATCGACTGAACCTGACCAGGATGGGGCTTGTGAAAAATCACCATCCGAGAACGAATCCACGTATTGCGCATGCAACACAAAAGGAGCAAAAAGTAACAAAATAGAGATAATCTTCTTCATAGCGACAGCAATATCAATAAAATGGCGTAATTTTGCATCAGTTTTCTATTCATTGCATCGAACGGCAATGAAAAAAGTGCATAAAAGTACAATAAGTTTTTTAATTTTACAACGTTTCCCGAAATGAAATGAGTCCCGTTTTACGGGATGAGTTCCATATGACGTTTAAAAACAAATTATTCACGTATGAGAGTAGCCATTGTAGGTACCAGCGGCGCTGTGGGACAAGAATTCCTCAAAGTGCTCGAAGAGAGATCATTTCCAATTGATGAACTTCTTTTATTTGGTTCATCACGTAGTGCAGGAACTTCATATCCCTTCAAAGGGAAAAAAATAACCGTCAAAGAACTAAAACACAATGACGATTTCAAGGATATTGATATTGCCTTTGTGTCAGCCGGTGCAGGCATATCGAAAGAATTTGCCGAAACCATTACAAAACATGGAACTGTGATGATCGACAATTCAAGCGCTTTCCGAATGGACAACGATGTGCCTTTGGTAGTTCCTGAAGTAAATGCTGCCGATGCCAAAGTTCGTCCACGTAACATCATTGCCAATCCCAATTGCACCACCATACAATTAGTTGTTGCACTCAAACCTCTTAACGATTTTTCTCCCATTCAACGCATTCACGTGGCAACTTATCAAGCTGCAAGTGGCGCAGGCGCCGCCGCTATGGATGAATTGACGCAACAATACAAACAAGTATTAAACGGAGAGCCTGTCACCGTTTCAAAGTTTGCCTATCAGTTAGCATTTAACATGATTCCACAAGTGGACGTTTTCACCGAAAACGGATACACGAAGGAAGAGATGAAGATGTATAATGAAACGCGAAAAATTATGCACACGAAGGCCGAAGTGAGCGCTACATGCGTACGGGTTCCTTCGTTACGTGCACACTCCGAAGCTGTTTGGGTTGAAACACAAAGTCCCATCTCCATTGAACAAGCTAAAGCCGCCTTTACTAAAGCAGAAGGCGTTGTTGTAGAAGACAATCCAAGTGAAAAAGTTTATCCGATGCCTCTCTTTCTTTCAGGAAAAGATCCTGTTTACGTAGGACGTATCCGCAAAGACCTTTCCAATCCTAACGGATTGACATTCTGGAGTGTGAGTGATCAAATTCGTAAAGGGGCCGCGTTAAATGCAGTTCAAATTGCCGAATATTTGATTCGTGAAAAAGCATTGTAAATTGCATCTGTTTGGTGGAAGTGATCGTTTAGCCTATCTTTGCATGCTCAACAAAACTCATTTTATTGCCTGATATGAATGCATTATTGATCTATTCGGGAGGAATGGACAGCACAACGCTTTTATACCAATATCGTAATGATATACGGCTTGCCGTTTCCTTTCATTATGGATCAAAACACAACGATCAGGAGATTTCGTATGCCGAAATGAACTGCAAGAACCTTGGGATTGAGCACCTCACGATTCGTCTTGACTTTATGAATCACTATTTCAAAAGCAATTTGTTGCAATCAGGAGGCGACGTACCCGAAGGTCATTATGCCGACGACAACATGAAACAAACCATTGTCCCGTTTCGTAATGGAATCATGCTCAGCATTGCCGTCGGATTGGCCGAAAGTCGCGATCTGGATGCAGTGCTTTTAGGAAATCACTTTGGTGATCACACCATCTATCCCGATTGCCGACGTTCATTCATTGATGCCTTTACCGACGCTGCCCGCGAAGGCACTGTAAAAGGGATTCAGGTAATTTCTCCTTATTGTGACATCAGTAAACGCGACATCGCGCTAATCGGACAATCGCTGCATGTTGACTTTGCCGCCACTTATTCTTGTTATAAAGGAGGCGAAAAACATTGTGGAAAATGTGGCACCTGCGTCGAACGGAAAGAAGCCCTCGAAGGGTTTGACCCAACTGTTTACGAGGCATAACCAATCTATTTTAATAAAGTAACTTCACAAAACTTCATAATAATGCATATCTCGCTTGACACAGTAGAAATCGGCATGTTGGTATTAGGATTGATCACAGGCATTCTTTCCGGCTTTTTTGGCATTGGAGGAGGCGTCGTCTTAGTCCCTGTTTTGCTCGCTATTTTTGGTCTACCCATTTTGGATGCCAACGCCATTTCGTTAGCTGCCATGTTATTACCTGTCAGCATTCTTGGTGTAATAGCTTTTTACAAAGCAGGCTATATTGACATTAAAAATGCACTCTGGATTTCTCTTGGTTTGATGGGAGGTTCCTATTTTGGCGCCTTTTTTGCGGTAAATATTAATGGCGCTCTTTTAACCAAATTGTATGCGGTTTTTTTACTCTATATCAGCCTCGATTACCTGGACATTCCATCCTATTTCAGGAAAAACAAAAAAGCAAAGCAAAACGATGCTCCCGCCGATATGACGCCAAAGGATAAATCTGCATGGGCTTTTATCTTGCTGGGGCTTCTATCAGGTGTCTTAGCCGGAATGTTTGGAAAAGGAGGAGGTATCGTGATTGTGCCTGCTTTGGTAAAAATTTTTCGCTACCATCCCAAAGCAGCTGCTGCCACATCGTTGGCTGCACTTCAGTTGCCGGTTGGGCTTCCAAGCGTCATTGTCTATGCCAACTCAGGACATCTAAATTATCTCTATGCAGGGCTGATCGCCATCGGAATCGTGTTTGGCGCTTTCTTCGGATCAATCGTTGCCGTAAAATTACCTACCACCATCTTCAAAAAAGTCTTTGCCGTTTTTCTATTACTCGTTGCATTTGATATCGTGTATAAATATCTATAAATAAAGCGGTTTTATCGCTTTATAATATCCTCTCTATAGGCAATCATACCTATTCTTCCTTACATGATGCCTTTACAGCATCAAAGATTACATTTTTCTTATTGCTGGATACCACATCATTACTTATTATTAGTGGGATTATTCTGGCGTTGCCTGACGTCGGATTTCTATTCTTAAGCAATTCCTTTTTTAAGGAAACTACTTAGCTGTAAGTGTAAGATGCAAAAAAATGGTTAATGTACCAATGTGATTTTATGCTGATGAGGCTGTTTGAAGATTTAGCAATGCACTAATCTGCAAATTCATTGTATATTTTCAATCAGCGTGAGCAGTAGTTGTACCCATGCAAACGGCTACCCAACGGCCTATAAAAACTCATTTAAAAGGCAGTAATCATTCATTTATAGCTAAGATATAGTATATCTTTAAAGATATGCTATATATGTACTATATCTATACTATAAATGTGCTATAACTATACTATTATAGATATTCAGGTAGCTGTCGGGTAGCCGTCAACACCGAATAAAGTGCTTAGTCCTGAAATAGGGTTACAGAACAAATAAATAAAAACAAACAAGATTTAGGACTCTGGTTATTTGCAATTTCAATTTGTCCACAAACATGATTACTTGTACCCTTAAAATTCTGTTTTTCTTCTTTATTTCTCGGATAATCCTACTCCATGATTAGACATTTTTCGGCTTAACCTCTTCACCCTTTTGTCATTGAAATTTTCTATTGTACGTTTTTCAAAATAGTTGTTTAGTCACGTTTTTATAGGTAATTTTGTGGCTGAATTTGAAGGACACAATAAAAAAGCAAAAGGGACGTTAGCTAAGGTAAATGAATGAAGATATAACAGATAATTGATGTGCGACTTGAATAGATATTATACAGCAATGCGAAGTTTCTAATTTGAATCATTAAAAGGAGCATATCCTTCTATAATCAACAAAAACAGATGAATAGAAATCTACAAACAATCCTGCCTTACCCTGATCACCAGCTTTGGCAATAAAAAAGACTTGATAGAATCAAGTATGATTGTGATTTGTAATGAGAATGGAAGCTCCATCTGATTTTAATGAAACTATTATAACTCGTTTGCGTATTTTTATTGCTCTATTTATTTAAAATATTTCGTTGTATGACCTCTATGAAAAAACATTTGGCAACAAAACTAATATTGCTATTTTTTGGACTCTTAGTTTCTTATTCTCTGCAGGCCCAATCTCTTAGTATGCTGAAAAATGTAGATGTAAGCAGTCTTAGTGATCAACAAATAAGCGCCATTCAGCAGAAGATGCAATCGGAAGGCATTTCCATGAATCAAATTGATCAATATGCCGCTTCACAAGGAATTTCTAAAGATAAAGTCGATCAGTTTAAAGCGCGCATTATCACGTTCAATCAAGTCCCGTATAAAATAAAATCCCGTAATTCAGGTTACACAGATTCGGCATTTGTTTCAAATAACAATACGAATAATGATACGATTAAAAGACTTCAAATATTCGGAGCCTCTGTTTTTCAAAATACTAATCTGAGTTTTGAACCTAACCTGAGGTTAGCAACTCCGCAAGATTATGTTTTAGGACCAGATGATCAGCTTTTGATTGACATTTATGGAATGTCAGAAGTGAGTTATAAATTGTATGTTAGTCCGGAAGGAACCATCTTGATACCAGATGTGGGAGCAATCAATGTTAGTGGATTGACAATCGCCGAAGCAAAAAAACTGATCATAGCCAAACTTTCTACTATTTATCGTGGCATTTCGGCGGGGAATACATTTGTCAATATTTCATTGGGGAATATTCGTAGCATTACCGTATTTGTTATCGGAGAAATTCAATCCCCCGGTTCTTATACTATTCCTTCATTAGCTACTGTGTATAACGCATTGTACCAATCGGGAGGCCCTAAAAAGAGCGGATCATTCCGCAATATTCAGTTAATTCGCAACAATAAAGTATTTGCAACTATCGACTTGTACGATTTTCTTGTATATGGAAAACAAAGCAATATTCGCCTTCAGGATCAGGATGTGATTAAAGTATTACCTTATAATAATCGTGTAACACTGACTGGCGAAGTGAAACATCCTGCTATATTTGAAATGAAAAAAGGAGAGACGCTTCAAAATCTGATTGATTTTGCCGGTGGATTCACCGAAAACGCCTATCGTGAAAGCATTACCGGCTATAGAAACACGTTGAAAGAAAAAAAGGTAATCGATATTGATAATAAGAATTTTGCCACCTTCTTAACTGAACCTGGAGACCAGTACAATGTGGGCAAACTTTTAGATCGGTTTGAAAACAGGGTGCAGATTAGCGGTGCTGTGTACAGACCTGGTGTCTATGCACTAACTCCGGGTATGAAGATAAAAGATTTGATAGTAAAAGCGGACGGTTTGCGGGAAGACGCTTTTGTTAACCGTGCAGTCATATTTAGAAAGAATGACATGCGACTTCCGGAAATGACTTCTTTTAGTCCAAGAGAAGCGTTAAATGACACGGACAATATCCTACTACAAAGAGACGATAGTGTCTATATTGCATCGGTTTTGACAATGAAAGAGAAGGATTCTGTTTATATCTCAGGTCAAGTGATTTCTCCTAATAATTATCCTTTTGCAGACGGAATGACGTTAAAAGATTTAATCTTACTTGCTAACGGTTTTAATCACAAAGCAAATATTGCTGAAGTGGATGTTTATCGCCAAATTACGGATATTAAGACACTGAACGAAAATGTCATTAAGGCTAAGACGTTTAAGATCAAAATGGATAAGGATTTGAATTATGGCGACGCAGCAACTTTCAAATTAAAACGAGAAGATCATGTGGTGGTGCGTTCTATATTTGGAGCTGAAGATTTGAAACAAGTGAGCATTGTGGGGGAAGTCGTTGCTCCTGGAAATTACATATTGACATCGAATAACCAACACATATCCGATTTGCTGAAAGATGCAGGAGGACTTACCGCATATGCCTATCCATCGGGGGCAATGTTAATTCGGAAACCTAAAACAAATGCACCGAAGAAATTATTGGAAGGAGTCACGAAGAGAACAATTCAAAGTCAACAAAAAGAGTTGCTCGATTCTCTTAATACTTCCGCACCTCAGGAATTACTAAATGAACCTGACATGGTAGCCATCAATTTGCAAAAAATATTGGTTCACCCGAAATCTTCTGACGACCTGATATTAGAAGAAGGGGACGTGCTTTCAATTCCGAAAAGACCTGAAACGGTCAGCATAACCGGAGAAGTACTAATGCCTGCTTTGATCCGCTACCAAAAGGGGAAATCGTTAAAGTACTATATCCAACATGCCGGTGGTTTCTCCTCAAGGGCGTTTGAAAGTAAAACGTATGTCATCTATCCAAATGGTTCGGTAGATGCCACCTCGAGTTTTTTGGGAATTAAAGCATATCCTGAAGTCACACCCGGAGCGCGTATTGTTGTTCCTGTAAAGCCAATCAGACATGGGTTGAATACGGCAGAAAGTATCAGCATTACTTCTACGTTGGTATCTCTGATGGTTGTTCTATTAACCTTCTTCAAAAAATAGACTATTTTCATTAGAAAAACTATCATGGCATTGCATACCAAAACTATTTATTCATATTCCAATTTGACTATATGATGGAACCGATAAAGAAGAAAGATGAAATATCGCTAATGGAAATCTATTTACACCTGAAAGAGATTTACAAGTTGATTTTAAAAAGAAAATACTGGGTGATTGCAGTCGCTTTTGTAGGTGCTTCTATTGGTCTTGTAGCTGCCCTCCTGTCTAAACCAACCTATACGGCAACATTATCCTTTGCCATGCAAGATAGCCAATCAAACAGCATGTCTAATATCGCCAGCATAGCCAGTCAATTCGGAGTGTCGTTGGGAGGTGCGCCAAGCGGAGCATTCGGGGGCGATAATTTATACCAATTATTAACGTCACAACGTCTTATCGAAAAGACTTTACTTTGTCCCATTCAAATCAACGGGAAGGCAAATAATTTGATCAACTTATACATTGATACATATCATTTGCGGAAAGCATGGGCAAAGAGTAAGAAACCTGAGATTCGAGCGCTGCAATTTCCCTTAAATCAACAACGCGCTACCTTTACCCGCGCTCAGGACAGTATCCTTCAAACGATTTATGCCACCATTATCAAAAAGCCGATGTTAACGGCAAAGGCTCGAAGCACCAAATTAAGCATAGGAGATATTACGTTTATTTCTGAAAACGAGGTTCTTTCTCAATTATTTGTAGAAAATCTGATTAGCGAAGCTACTTCGTTTTATGTGGAAGCCAAAACCAAGGTTGCCCGTCAGAACTACGAAACACTCAAACATCAGGCCGATTCAGTAAAAACTATTTATGACAATGCAGTTGCTGCACGTGCATCTATGGCTGACAATGTACCGAATGCGGTAAGACAATCGGCAGGAGTCAGCGTAATTAGAAAAGCAACCGATATGCAAATTGCCGCATCGACCTATATGGCAATGAAACAAAACTTGGAGGCCCTAAAAATGAGTATTGATCAGGATACTCCTCTGGTACAAATTATCGACAAACCTACCCTTCCGTTACTAAAACATAAATTAGGAAAACTGAAAGGATTGGTTTTAGGAGGGTTCATCGGAGGATTTCTTGCTGTATTGGCCTTCAGTTTTGGTTATTTCTATGAGAAGTTGAAAAAGAATCTTCTTCTGGAACTCAAAGAAAGAGACAAAGTAAACTTATAATACACTGTTCTAAAAATAATTGAGAAAGTATTTTTGCGATTAATCATAGAGAGAATTCAATAAATTGGATGGTTTTTATCCATTTAAACAATCGATTTTATTTTCGGATGTGATGCATATAACAAAAAAAGATGTCCTTTGGAATTACGCAGCTACCTTTTTGTTTATAGCTGGAGGCGCTTTGTTGCTTCCTTTTATACTGCATAAAATGCCTGCCGAAAAAGTAGGTATCTGGTCTATTTTCACAATGATTACTTCTTTTGTTGGGCTTATTGATTTCGGGTTTAATCCCTCTTTTACACGCAATGTTACTTACGTTTTTAGTGGTGTGCGATCTTTGAAACAAACTGGTCACGAGGCAGTGGATCAATCGGAATCGAATATTATTGTTGATTATGGACTTTTAGGAGGTCTTATCCAGTCAATGCGATGGTTTTATAGTCGCATGTCCATCGTAGTGTTGCTCCTGCTGACAACATTGGGTACATATTATATTCATACGCTTCTCAAAAACTATAAAGAGCCTCATTTAGAGGTTTATGTGGCATGGGGATTATTGATTGTTATTAATACATATAACCTTTATACTCTTTATTATGATTCTTTGTTGCAAGGCAAAGGGTTAATTAAGAGGTCAAAGCAGATTGTGATTATTGGACAGAGTGTCTATTTGATCATTGCTTCTGTTTTGATTTTGAAAGGATTCGGGTTGATCGCTATAGTATCAGCACAGGCTTCTTCGGTAGTGATAGTACGCACTTTGTCTTATCATACTTTTTTTACTGCATCGATAAAGCAAGCCCTGCGAAATGCTGTTCCCCGCCCTAATTACGAAATTTTTCATGCCATCTACCCCAACGCCCTAAAAATTGGATTAACTTCATTAGGTGGGTTTATGATAACCCGATCGGCCATGTTTATCGGATCGCTTTATTTATCGTTGGAGCAAATAGCTTCTTATGGTATTACAATGCAACTTATCGGCGTGATTTCAACGTTGGCCGGTATATATACTGCGACCTATCAACCTAAGATCGTGCAGTTTAGAGTAGAGCAAAACCTTGAAGCCATCAAAAGCCTTTATCTCAAAGGCCAATTGGTTCTTTTTTTTACCTTTGTGACAGGAGGCTGCGGGTTGCTTTTCTTTGGCCCGTGGGTGTTACATCTGATTGGCAGTAAAACACAGTTGATGTATTTTGCGATTTCTTTAATCGCATTAGTGGTGTCATTTGAAGAATCTAATCTTGGCACTGCAGGGAATATTTTACTAACAAAAAACGAAGTCCCATTTTTTAAGGCCTCATTAATATCTGGAGCTTTTATTGTTTTGGGATTAATTTTGAGTTTTAATTTTTCCAATTTAGGTATATACTCTTTAGTACTTATTCCATTAATTGTAGATATTGCTTATCAAGCTTGGAAATGGCCTTACGAAGTTTCTAAAGATCTAAGAATAACTTATGATGATATTTTTATAATACTTAGGTCTATAATTAACCATTGTAAATTAGCAACCAAATAATCTAAATGTCCCAACACAATTAGCAAAATATGAAACAATTACTAAAGCTTATTTTGACAATAATAATCAAATTGTGGTCATACTTATACTCGCATTCAATTAGCAAAAAATTAGCCTTACGTCTAGATCAATTTTATACCTATTGGTTAGCAAGGGAGTTTAAATCAATAGGGAAAAATGCATATATTTCACGACCAATATATCTAAAAGGTGGAAAATACATAACAATTGGTGAAAGATTTATGTCTCAAGCAAGATTAAGATTAGAATGTTGGGATGAATATAGAGATGAGAGATATACACCCGAACTAATTATAGGTAATAATGTTTGTATGAACTTTAATGTACATATTGGTTGTATTAATAAGATAATAATTGGAAATAATGTTCTATTTGCAAGCAATATTTATATTACAGACCATCATCATGGATATGCAGATGAAAGACATTTACAAATACCCCCATCAAAACGTCCTTTAATATCTAAGGGAGCAGTGATCATTAATGATAATGTTTGGATTGGAGAAAACGTATCTATCATGCCTAATATTACGATCGGTGAAGGATGTATAATAGGGGCCAACTCTGTTGTGACGAAAAGTTTTCCAAAATATTCTATTATTGCTGGTGTCCCAGCAAAATTGATTAGAAAAATTAATTTATAGAAATGAGCGAAATACCGAAAAACAAAGTGCGATTAATTGCATTCTATTTGCCACAATTTCATCCGATACCAGAAAATGATGAGTGGTGGGGAAAGGGTTTTACAGAGTGGACAAATGTTGGGAAAGCAAAACCCTTATTTAAAGGGCATTACCAACCCCGTGTACCTGCTGATTTAGGATATTATGATTTACGAGTTCCTGAAGTTCGTGAAGCTCAAGCCCAGTTAGCAAAAGAATATGGTATTGAAGGTTTTTGTTATTGGCATTATTGGTTTGGTAATGGAAAAAGACTATTGGAGAGACCCTTTAATGAAGTGTTAGAGTCGGGCAAGCCAGATTTCCCTTTTTGTTTGGCGTGGGCTAATGAAAGTTGGAAAGGACTAGCTCATGGATTGTCAAATAGAGATATTTTAATTGAGCAGTTATATCTAGGAGAACATGATTATATAGCACACTTCTATACAGTTTTGCCTGCATTTAAGGATTCCCGTTATATTACAGTCGACGGTCTGCCTCTTTTCATGATATATAAGCCTATGGCAGATCCAGAGGTTATCATATTCATGAACATTTGGAGGAAACTAGCTCTTAAAAATGGGCTTAAAGGAATTTATTTTGTAGGACATTGCAATGAACCTAAATATACTGCGCTCCAGATTGTCGCTGCTGGTTTCGACGGAGTTAATACTAATCGCTTGGTGTATTATGTAACAAATCATCTTTCTTTTGCTCAAAAAGTAAGGGATCATTTATTTAAAATTCATAGAGGAGTTCCTCTTGTTTATTCATATCGAGTAATGTCTAAATACTTTTTGATTCCAGATGAAGATACACAAGAGAATGTCTTCCCAAGTATTTTTCCAGGTTGGGATCACACCCCAAGAAGTGGTAAAGATGGTTTGGTTTTGAGTCGTACATCACCTGAATTGTTTAAGAACACGGTTGGCGAAACAATTAAAATGATTGAACACAAGCACCCTCAACACAAAATAATATTTGTGAAATCATGGAATGAGTGGGCAGAAGGTAATTATTTAGAACCTGATTTAAAATGGGGTAATAAATTTCTTGAAGCTTTGAAGTCTGCATTGGAAGAATAGATGAATTCAAGGAATATTTAAGTCCTGAAAAACTAAAGCTATCATTAAATGTCTTTTTATATATATCAACAGAAATGAATTTAAATATTAGATCTAAACTGAAATCTATTTATTATTTTTCAAAACAACTATATATTCTTTTAATAGAGAAAGTTATGAGCACTACCATTAATAATTTTAAGGAGATACCCATTATAATAAATAATTTTAATCGTTTGAGTTTTCTTCAGTTACAAATTGACGCTCTCGAAAAGAGAGGCTATAATAATATCTACATTATTGACAATAATTCAACTTATCCGCCTTTGCTTGACTATTATAATAAAACTCCTTACAAGGTATTCAGACTTAATGAGAATGTTGGATTTCTTTCTTTGTGGAAGACTGGAATATACAAAAAATTCAAGAACCAATATTTTGTCTATACCGATTCTGATGTGGTTCCAATTGATGAATGCCCAAATGACGTTTTAGAACACTTTTGGAGATTAATGCAGCGTTACCCTCGTGCGTCTAAAATCGGATTTTCTCTAAAAATTGACGACCTACCTGATAGTTTTGTAAATAAAGCTCAAGTTGTCACTTGGGAGCAACAATTTTGGCAAAAATCACTGTCTCAAGACTTGTTTTTAGCTTCAATTGATACAACCTTTGCTCTTTATCGTCCAAACGTAAAAGGGGGTGCTAACTTTGGGGAATTTATGATACGAACTGGAGGCAAATATACGGCACGACATATGCCGTGGTATAATGATGATAATAACCTCTCAGAAGAAGAAAGGTTTTATATAAATAGTTCGCAAACATCAACGTACTGGACAAAAAAATCACATTAATGCCTTATTACTATCTGATCATATTCATTATTTTAGCTATATTTTCATTACTCGAGCAATATCCGCATACTTGGCAAATTGATAAGTATATGCGGATTATTGCTTTTTTTCTAATCTTCAGTACTTCAGCCTTTAAGTATGAGACAGGTGTTGATTGGTATGTATATACTTGGGCTTTTGATCAACAAATGCCACTATTTAATATATTTACAGTTGGTGTAACCGGTTTTTTTTCAAATATCAGCTTTGAACCTGGTTATGTCGTACTTTCTTCAGCAGTAAAACAGGTCGGGGGATCAATACAATCTCTCTATTTTATAATTGCACTGATCAATATTGTGTTGCTCTATAAATCTCTTACTTTCTTCAGCAATCAACCAATCTTATGTCTGTTGTTCTACTACTCATTCATTTTTTTTATTTTGGATATGAGCGGTATTCGACAATCGTTGGCATTAAATATATTTCTATATGGACTGAGGTATGTGTATAGTCGTCAATTCTGGAAATATATGTTATTTATTATTCTCGCTGCTCTTTTTCATCAAACAGCCGCTCTTTTTATTCTCATCTATTTTTTATTTCCTGCACAGAGGATTAAACCAGCCGTGTTGATATCTATATTTTTTGCTGGAATAATGTTTATTATTTTTCAAATTAAGTGGATAGATAGTCTCACTCTTTATATACTGCCATTTCTTAATTTTGGAGATGTTACTGAGAAGATTATGACTTATGTCTTTTCAGGCAACTATTTAGTAGGCTACAATATAGGAATACCAGCATTCGTGGGTATTATATCAGTGATATATTTTATTTCAAATAAAAATAGATTGATGGATGATCCAATGAATTCGTTCGTCTTTTTGTTGTTTATTGTGTATATGACATTTTATAATTTCATGTATCAGTTAGAAGAAATTAGCGTAAGATTTTGTACATACTTTATTGTTTTCACGTGTGTTATTATTACGAGATATATAAATACGCTTCAGATGCAGACTAATAAATTGGCTATAACCTCACTTGTAATTATATATTGTTTTTTTTCCTCAGGTCCATATCTTATTGATGGTAGATCCACTATAGCTTATTCACCTTATCAAAACTATATAATTTATAAGGTTTTTAATATACAGAGTACAGGTGAAGAGCGTTTGAATAAACACATTGAACAACATGATATAAATTAATTACCACTTATACAAAATTAATTTTCCCCAAAAACCTAAGAATAAATTATTATATCGTAATTGATTATTGAATCTTATTTTTATGTATATATTTTATGTTATTTATTATAGTATTATACAAATGTAATTTGAGTGAATCTAATAGCTATTTGACAATAATCAAATCGCTTATTAAATCACAAAAAACAGGAACATTGTTTGTTTTCGATAATTCGCCCGATTCTCAGATAATTAAAAATGATTATCCGCAAATATGGAATAACATTGAGTATGTCCATTGCCCAGAAAATAGTGGGCTTGGGATAGCTTATAATCAAGGTGCCCAATATGCTTTTGAACACGGGTTTCGATGGATTATGCTGTTAGATCAAGATACAAAGTTTGAAGAATTGATAATTGAAAAAATTGACGAAACTATTCAAAGCAATAGCAATATATTTCTGATTACTCCAATGATTCGATTAGAAAATGGTATTTATTTCTCACCAACAAGATATAAACATAAAAGAGGATACAAGGCGAATTTAAAAAGTGGAGTATTCAGTTTGTTTAGATATTCACCTGTAAACAGTGGAATGGTGATAAATGTTGATGGTTTTATCAAATCAGGTGGATATAATCCTGAAATTAAACTTGATTTTGCTGATTTTCAATTCATTGAGAGATTCAGAAAATTTTATGGCTCCTTTTACCTTATCGATTCTATAGCAATTCAGAATTTTTCTAATGATGAAAAGGATATTGTTAAACTAAAAGCGAGATTCCGTATATATTGCGAATGTGCTAAAAAATGCAATAAACTAAATCTGATTGATCATGTTGAATATTTTTATTCGGTTTTTCGCCATGCTATTGGATTAATTATTAAAACGCGCAACTTCTCATTTATGCGGATTTTTATTTGTAACTATTTTTTTTGATTATGATTTCTGTATGCCTTGCTACCTATAATGGGGAAAAATATATAAAAGAACAAATTGAATCGATCCTTGTTCAACTCAATGATAATGACGAATTGATAGTTTCTGATGATAATTCATCTGACAAGACAGTAAATATTATAACAGGATTCTTAGATTCAAGAATTAGATTATTTATTAATATAGAAAAAGGCTACACGAGTAACTTTGAAAATGCACTTAAACAAGCAAAGGGAGATATAATTTTTTTAAGTGATCAAGATGATATTTGGTCTCACAATAAGGTTGCTATTTGTTCAGAATATCTTAAAAGCTACGATCTTGTTGTATCTGACTGCATAATAATTGATGAGAATAAAAACATCATTGCAGAGTCATACTATGAAGAACGTAAGCCAAAAAAATCTTGTTTAGGTAACTTGATTAAGTTTGGATATCTAGGTGCATGTTTAGCTTTTCGTGCAGAGATTTTAGAAAAGGCCTTACCATTTCCTCATAAGAGACTTCTTTGTACTCACGATAATTGGTTGTTTTTGGTTGGTGCTTGTTATTTTAATCATAAAATATTATATGATAAACTGATTTTATATAGACGGCATAAAAATAATTTTTCTTCAGGAGGTTTGTCGAACTCTACAACAACTTGCTTTAAAATAAGATATAGGATCTACCTTGTATTTAATATTTTGTTAAGATATCTGATTAAATAAATGTATAAGATGAAGATCTCCATTATTACAGCCACCTATAACAGCACATATACCCTACAAGAAACAATTGAGTCGGTGTTGTCTCAACATGACTGTGAGATTGAATATATTGTCGTTGATGGTCAATCGAAAGATGATACGGTTGAAATTATAAAACAAAATGAACCTCGTTTCAACGATCATATGCGATGGATTAGCGAACCGGATCAAGGTATATATGATGCCTTGAACAAAGGCATTCGGTTGGCCACCGGAGATATTATTGGGTTTCTGCATTCGGATGACGCATTTGCATCATCATCAGTCATTAAAACCATACAAGATACTTTTGAAAAAACGAATGCCGATATTGTGTATGGCGATTTGGTTTATTTAGATAACAAGAATCAGGAAAAGATATTACGCTATTGGAGAAGCCAACCATTTAGTCTGTCTTTGTTATTTCGTGGTTGGATGCCTGCCCATCCAACTGTTTTTATAAAAAAAGAGATTTATGAAAAACAGGGGGGGTATGATGACTCTTTTTTAATATCTGCTGACTACGACTTCATGTTACGTGTTTTTAAGAATACATCTTTGCATTGCGTCTATCTACCACAAGTAATCACGAAAATGAGAATGGGTGGCACAAGTAACAGAAATATCAGGAATATCCTTATTAAATCGAAAGAAGATTATCGTGCATTGCGAAAAAACGGGTTTTCGTATGCTTGGTGGATTCTTGCGATGAAAAACATCAGTAAATTAACTCAATTTCTGCGGCCAAAATCAGTTTCGTCTGAATAGCATCACAAATTTACATTACATATTTTAGCAAATAAAGTATTTATACGGATTGCAGATTCGTTTTCACCAAAAGATGTATTTTTAAGTCTTTCAACAACGGCAATTCAAAATCATAGTATAGTTGAAGAGCACCATGCCAAAGATATTATGGCCATCAAGCTGACAGAAATAGCATAAGCGAGATAACGCAGTTTCCGATTTTAGTTTTGCGAAACAAACAACGCCATACCACACACCTTAAGAAGCACATTTCTCTGAGTAATACATTATCTTACAATTAGTTGAGATATGTTGTTTTGATATAGTGTTTATTTATTAAGCTGCAAATAAACAAAATATATTAAAACAAATCAAACATAAAATATATGATTATAGGTAATCCGATTATAAGAAGTATATTTGCGCCTTAGAAATATTACTTGTGATTGATATGTTTACTACCCTTCATATTATTGCTGCAATTTTTGTAAGCGCACTGCTAACTCATCTCACAGTTCCGGTGATTGTACGTATTTCTGCTTTAAAAACACTGCTTGACAAACCGAACGATAGAAAAGTAAACAAATTACCCATTCCAAACTTAGGCGGGGTGGCCATGTTTTTTGGTGTCACTATTTCTACCTTATTGGTCATTGAAAACATGGAGGTTCGCGATTTTCGCTATATTTTGGCCGCTATGATACTGCTATTTTTCGTCGGTATCAAGGATGATATCTTAATATTATCCGCTCGAACAAAATTAATCGCCCAATTTATCGCTGCCGGGTTTCTTGCTATTTTGGGGAATATCCGCTTAACCAACCTACACGGCATCTTTGGAATTGGAGAAATTAATTATTGGTTCAGCGTTGCATTAAGTTTGGTAGTTATTGTTGGAATCATTAACGCGATGAATCTCATCGATGGTATTGATGGCCTGGCAGGAGGTCTCGGACTGATGATATCAACTCTATTTGGTACTATTTTTATTTTATTCGGGCAGTTACAATATGCGATTCTCTGTTTTGCCGTAGTCGGAAGTTTAATGTCGTTTTTATTTTATAATGTGTTTGGGAAAACGAATAAAATATTTATGGGTGATACGGGATCGTTGATGCTTGGCTTGCTTGTAGCTGTGATGTTTATCAAATATAATGAAATTGCCATTGACTCAGCAAATAATGCTTTTTCGCCTGCAATATCCATTGCAATCGTTTTTGTCCCTCTGTTTGATATGGTCAGAGTTTTTTGCATTCGAATGATGAATAAGAAGTCTCCGTTTAAGCCGGATATGAATCACATCCATCATCGGTTTTTACAATTAGGACATTCTCACCTCGTCTCAAGCCTACTTATCATCACCATTAATCTACTTATTATTGCTTTAATTACCTTATTACGTGGTTTGAATATTCATATTTTGCTGGGCATATTATTTGGGTTGGGTATCGCTTTTACATATAGTTTGAGGCTTTGGGCACATCGGAAAAGCCGGATGCTAAGATCTCAAAATGAAATACCAGATTCGGATTTTTAGAAATTGTTATACCGGGAGAATTGACAATTTAACGTCAGTATCGTGACCGATAGTCGATTTTAAGTAATAATGAAGAATAACGAAGGATTAGCAAATTTCTAAATTCTATTGCCTTTGAAATTTTTATGCCTTAAAAACCACCGTTTAACCACAATTTTTGACAAAGCGCTTCCTTATTAATGCAAATTACATTTTATTCTGCAAGTTGTTTTTCGGATTTCTTCTTCTCTACACTATCTTTGTAAATCGAATATCAATGAAAAGGGATTTTTGACTTTTATGCTCTAAAAGAAATAACCAAATTGAGAAGCTAGTCATGACAAATGAAAGGGTTATAAGTACTGAGCAAACCCAAAAATGATTTTTTAAGATGGTTACTCCCCTCCATAATTCTCTCATTAACAATCTGTACATGTTTTTTATTTTGAATACATCTATAACATACTCTTCAAAGAATGGTGTAATTTTGTGGTGTGATATAATCTCAAAGAATCGCATTCCTAAATAGGTAGCGGTTGTATCAGGATGATCGCGTACGCGAACTCATAAAAAAAACAGTTGATCTTTCTGTTTGTTTATCGCATAGATACCCATTAAATTCATGTATTTCACTACCAAGTCATCTTTTATGTATATTCACAATAGTGTTCTGAAACAGCGCATTTCTAAATTACTCCTTTCCCGCTACACAAGTCGCTGGGTCATTCTATTTATCGACCTGTTTCTCTCAACCATTTCGTTTGTGGTATCTTATTGGGTGATGGCAGCCACTTACGCCAAAGAGGTGACGCAATTACCTGTTTTTTTTAAGCTGATAATTTGGAATCTCTTACTCTGCGCTCTTGTCTATATGCTCTTGAAAATTCACCAAGGTGTAATTCGTTATTCTTCCTATCATGAGATTGGCAGAATCATAGCCGCCGTTTTCATCACGAATTTTATATTGTGGTTATTTATACCGTTATTCTATCCTCACCATTCTTTTTCCATTTTATTGTCGTTGTTAGTCAAAAACGGCATGTTGTCTTTTTTTAGCCTCATCATTTTTCGATACAGCATTGTACGTATTTACCAATATGTAACGAATTCATGGCATATCAATACCCGACCATCAGCGCTTATGTACGGAATCGACACAAACAGTGTCGGATTAGCCAATATGCTGAACAACAACATTCAGTCAACTTACAGAATTATCGGGTTCATTACATCTGATCCAAGTACAAGTAATCAACGCATTATGAATCTTCCTGTATTTTATGTACGGGATGGAATTCTTGCAAAACTTGTTCATACCTACCAGATACAAGCGTTGACATTTCCCACACAAGATGCCTTGCTGAGTGAAAAAAACAATTTGGTTGAATCCTGTATTCATCTTAATATCAAAATATTATTGGCTCGTTCGCCCAAAGCTTGGTCGGCATGTGATACATCTGATAAATCAGATAAAAAAAACACCAATTCCATTCGCCCCATTCAAATTGAAGACCTGCTGGGCAGGGAAGAGATACAGATCAACCTACCAGCCATCGGACAAGAAGTAAAGGACAAGGTCATCTTAATAACTGGAGCAGCCGGCTCTATAGGAAGCGAGTTGGTACGACAAATTGCAACTTTTAAGCCGCGAACGATTCTGATGTTTGATATAGCGGAAACTCCGCTTTATCAAATAGAAACGTATATGCATGAGCACCATCCCCAAATTAGTATTGAAGCAATAATTGGAGATGTTCGTCATACCGAACGGTTAGATATGGTATTTCAACTGTATCATCCGCAAATTATTTACCATGCTGCGGCCTACAAGCATGTTCCAATGATGGAACACCATCCAAGTGAAGCCATCATAACCAATGTGTTAGGCACGCGTAATGTCGCGAACTACGCATTAAAATATGAAGCTGAGAAATTCATCATGATCTCTACAGACAAGGCGGTCAATCCAACGAATGTCATGGGAGCTTCAAAACGCATTGCTGAAATTTATGTACAATCATTAGCAAAATACATTCAAACAAAATCATGCTCCACCCATTTCATCACCACTCGTTTTGGGAATGTATTAGGCTCGAACGGATCAGTGATCCCCCGATTTAAAGAACAAATAGACCAAGGCGGGCCAATCACAGTGACAGATCGAAACATCATCCGCTACTTTATGACCATACCGGAAGCTTGTCGATTGGTTTTAGAAGCCAGCGTTAACGGAGAAAACGGGGAAATTTATATTTTTGACATGGGAGATCCCGTTAAGATAGATGATCTGGCTCGCAACATGATTCGTCTTGCCGGATTAGTACCTGATAAAGATATTCAAATTATTTACACAGGATTGCGTTCTGGAGAAAAACTATATGAAGAATTGCTTGCTCAACAAGAGATTACGAAGCCGACATCACATCCAAAAATTATGGTTGCTCTGGTTCGGCAATATGAACTCCGTGAAGTATCAAGAGGAATTAATGAATTAGTGGCATTCGCAGAAAGAATCGACACACTTCATGTGGTAAAAAAAATGAAAGAATTGGTTCCTGAATTCAAAAGTATGAATTCAATCTATACTCAATTGGATCACGAAGTAACAGAAGAACCCTCTTGCGAGGTGCCATTTTCCAATAACTAAACCTAATTGAAGAAGAAAGAATTGCAGATTGAGTATCCTCAGACATGCCCACGCGATTCACATAAATACTACATCTTCTAAGAATTTTCCTAACTATTTTTCGTCTCCACAAAATACCCTGGTTTCAACATTAAAAGGTTGAGACGAAATGCAACATGGAGCACTTTCCCTTCATAATACATTGATCAAACACTATCTCGACTCACGCTCTTTGTTTCTACAAACAGGGGGGCTTTTGGATATTGCACGACAAGCGATGGAGCAATATTGGTTGTTTGGTTTGGATAATTTTCATTTTGTACCCCTCATACCATTGG
>DAIDKM010000012.1:25298-52034 GCA_027450045.1 Paludibacter sp.
TGCTTACCGGTACTCTATCGAGTAGTAATTTCAATTGACAAGCATCCTATGTGTGAGGAAGGCGCAAATATGGTCATTTTGCGATGTGGAGGTTTCATTTTGACAGATAGTTGGTAAAAAATAGAAGAATTTTATTGATAGTACCCCCTAAAACAATCTAATTAAAATCTTTTGGACTACATGAGCAGCTATTTACTTTTTAATAACGTAAGATGTTGCACATTTTTCCTACTTTAGTCGCTTCAAATACAAGAAGTGCCAAACGAATAAAAAATACCCGAACGAAAAATCACACGCAGTCACACGGTTGTGATTGACAATCATATCTTAAACCTTCTAACCTTTAATTGTATCGTTTTTATGAAAAAACTATCGTTATTAATTGCCAGCCTCGCATTGCCTATGTTGACATGGGCGAGCGAAGCAAATCTTAAAATCCCCACGTTATCGGCAGATCAGAACCACCTTTTATTATGGGGTTTTGTCATCTGCGGCTTAGGTCTTTTGTTTGGGCTGTATCAATTCTTAAAAGTAAGGGCTATCCGGGCACATCAATCGATGCTCGATGTGTCAAACGTAATTTTTGCCACGTGCAAAACCTATTTATGGCAACAGGGCAAATTCCTTATTTGGTTGTTTCTCATCATTGCAGCATGCGTTACTTTCTATTTTGGCTTTTTACAAGCAGATAGTGCATGGGGTGTCCTACTGATTTTAGCATGGACGGTCATTGGAATTTTAGGCTCGTACAGCGTGGCATGGTTCGGCATTCGCATGAACACCTTAGCCAATAGCCGTATGGCCTTTGCGTCGCTCGAACGCAAACCGTTGAAACTGCTCAACATTCCGTTGAACGCAGGTATGAGCATCGGCGTTGTGTTGGTCAGCATTGAGTTGATCATGATGTTGATCATCCTTGTACTGATGCCACGCGACGTAGCCGGTTCGTGTTTCGTCGGTTTTGCCATTGGCGAGTCGTTGGGAGCATCGGCACTTCGTATTGCAGGGGGTATCTTTACCAAAATTGCCGATATCGGTTCCGATTTGATGAAAGTAGTGTTCAAAATTGGCGAAGACGATCCACGTAACCCGGGTGTGATTGCCGACTGTACAGGCGACAATGCCGGTGATAGCGTAGGCCCAACTGCCGACGGATTTGAAACATACGGTGTAACTGGTGTTGCGTTGATTTCGTTCATCGTATTGGCCGTTGGAACCATGACTAACAATAAATTCCTCTCGAATCCGGAATGGCAAGCAAGTTTCCTGACCTGGATTTTTGTGATGCGTATTTTGATGATCATCACCTCGGTAGTGGCATTCTGGATCAACGGAGCGCTGAGTAAAAAACTATATAGTCATCACGATGATCTTGACTTCGAACGTCCGCTTACAAACTTAGTTTGGATCACTTCATTGTTGAGTATTGCGGTTACATTCGTTGCAAGCTATTTTATGGTTGGCCCGGGCACCATGTTAGGGTTAGTCAATCCGAACATCTGGATCATCCTCTCCGTCATCATCAGTTGCGGCACCTTAGGAGGCGCATTGATTCCCGAGTTCACAAAATTGTTTACCAGCCCGAAATCAGCTCACGTGCAGGAAGTGGTGAGCGCCAGCAGAGAAGGTGGCGCATCGCTTACCATTCTTTCAGGTTTTGTAGCAGGTAACTTCTCCGCTTTCTGGATGGGTTTGGTATTTGTGGTGTTGATGTTGATTGCTTACTTAGCCAGCACGTTCGGTCTAGAACAATTCATGTCCTACTCTTCTATTTTTGCTTTTGGGTTAGTAGCTTTCGGGTTACTTGGCATGGGGCCTGTAACCATCGCAGTGGACAGTTACGGACCTGTAACAGACAATGCACAATCCGTTTATGAATTGTCATTGATAGAGGATGTACCCAATGTTGCTGCCGAAGTTGAAAAAGAATTTGGTTTCAAACCTGACTTCGAGAAAGCAAAGCACTATCTCGAAGCCAATGATGGCGCCGGTAACACCTTCAAAGCAACTGCTAAGCCGGTACTTATCGGTACGGCTGTGGTAGGAGCTACCACAATGATCTTCTCGATCATTTTAGTCATCAAAAACGTATTGGGCGTTGATCCCGAAACCATTCTCAACGTGCTGAATCCATGGACAATTCTTGGATTCCTTTGTGGTGGCGCAGTGATTTACTGGTTTACGGGCGCTTCAATGCAAGCGGTAACAACGGGCGCTTACCGTGCTGTGGAATATATCAAACGCAACATCAACCTCGACCCTGGCGCTGAAAAGAAAGCATCGATGGAGAAATCGAAAGAAGTGGTAAAGATTTGTACCCAATATGCCCAACATGGCATGTGGAACATCTTCCCCGCCGTATTCAGTTTTGCATTAGCATTCGCCTTTATATCGGGGACTGAAATCACAGGAGCAGCAACACCGGCATTACAATTTGCCGCAGCCTCCTTCTTTGTAAGCTACCTGATTGCCATTGCCATGTTTGGTCTCTATCAAGCCATCTTCATGGCTAATGCGGGAGGCTGTTGGGATAACGGCAAGAAAGTGGTGGAAGTAGATTTGCAAATGAAAGGCACCCCGTTGCACGATGCAACCATCGTTGGCGACACCGTTGGCGATCCTTTCAAAGACACCTCTTCCGTAGCTATGAACCCGATCATCAAGTTTACTACCTTGTTTGGACTTTTGGCAATGGAAATAGCTATTTCGGCAAGTTTCCGTCCGGTTGCTCCTTACATTGGTGGTGCATTCCTCATCGTGGCGCTCTATTTTGTATGGCGTTCTTTCTACAAAATGAGAATCAAGAACTAATTATTTCGATACTCAATAGATTAAAAGAGGCAACTTCCGCATGGGAGATTGCCTCTTTTGTTTTTGTAACCCAAAAATTACCCGATAAGTTTTTGCATGAATCGTTCTGCGTCAACGACAAAACGTTCATGTGTTCCTTCGCTAACGAGGTTTTTTTGAGCGTCAAATGCCTTTATTTCAAAGCGAATGCGTCGGCCTTCAATCTCCGTCACCGTGGCATGACAGGTAATTTCGGCATGGACAGGCGAAGCTTTCAGATGCTTGATAGCGATGGAGGTACCCACCGTTGTATCGGTGGAAGGTAGAAATGGCGCGACGGTTTCCATGGCCGTATTTTCCATCCAGGCAATCAAAGCAGGGGTTGCCAACACAGGCAAGGCGCCAGATCCGAGATGATTGGCTAAATGAATCACTTCGACCTTGAAAAGGTTTTGATGCGTAATTCCTAACGTAATTTCGGAGGATGCCATCATCATTAAAATTCAGAAGTAAAGTGGAAACGGATATGCTTAAAGTCGTTTTGAGCCATTTGCAAAATGTAACTTGAGTCGGCCAAAAAGACATCGCGCCCGTCTTTGTCCACGGCCATATATTGAAACTTGCGTCGTTTGAAATTATCCAGTTCTTCCTTGTCGTCACTTTCAATCCAGCAAGCCTTGTAGAGCGAGATAGGTTCCCACTGCGATTGTGCGCCATACTCATGCAGCAAGCGGTATTGAATCACTTCAAACTGAAGCTGCCCAACCGTACCGATGATTTTCCGTCCGTTGTTTTGATGAATAAAAAGCTGTGCAACACCTTCGTCCATCAACTGATCGATGCCTTTGTTCAACTGTTTTGACTTCATCGGATCGGCATTCTCAATGTATTTGAACATTTCGGGAGAGAAGCTGGGTAGGCCTTTGAAATGAATATCTTCGCCGGACGTCAGGCTATCGCCGATTTTGAAATTACCGGTATCGGGAAGCCCTACAATATCACCGGGGTAAGCCTCATCGACCACCTCTTTCTTTTGCGCCATGAAAGCCGTCGGACTTGAAAAACGGAGCAGTTTATTGTGCCGCACATGTTTGTAGTTGACATTGCGCTCGAACTTGCCGGAGCAAATCTTCACGAATGCAATGCAGCTACGATGATTGGGATCCATATTGGCATGAATCTTGAACACAAAGCCGGAGAAACTTTCTTCCTCAGGTCGCACTTCGCGTTCAATGGCTTGAACGGGACGAGGCGACGGGGCAATTTGCACAAAACAATCGAGCAACTCTTTCACCCCAAAGTTATTCAGGGCGCTTCCAAAGAAAACCGGCGCTACTTCACCCGCCAAATAGGGATGCGTATCAAAGGCAGAATAAACACCATCGATCAACGTCAGGTCTTCCCGCAACTTTATAGAATCATCCGTACCGATGTGTTTTTCTAAATCAGGGTGATGAATATCATCGAACGCGATGGATTGTGTGATGGTTTGTTTGCTCGGCGTATAAAGATCGAGTTTGTGTTCAAAGAGGTTGTAAACTCCTTTGAATCGTTGACCAATATTAATCGGCCAACTGAGCGGGCGAACATGAATGCTTAATTCAGCTTCAATCTCATCCAGCAGATCAAACGGATCTTTACCTTCACGATCCATCTTATTCACAAAGACGATGACCGGCGTTTTACGCATACGACACACCTCCATCAGCTTTCGCGTCTGTGCTTCGACACCTTTGGCAGCATCAATGACAATAATAACGCTATCAACAGCCGTCAGTGTGCGAAATGTATCTTCGGCAAAATCCTGGTGACCAGGCGTATCAAGGATATTGATTTTGTAGTCTTTATAATCAAACCCCATTACCGACGTAGCCACCGAAATACCCCGTTGCTTCTCAATTTCCATCCAGTCGGAGGTAGCAGTCTTCTTTATTTTATTCGATTTCACTGCTCCGGCTACATGAATAGCGCCCCCAAAAAGCAATAATTTCTCAGTCAACGTGGTTTTCCCCGCATCGGGATGACTGATAATGGCAAACGTACGCCGGCGTTTAATCTCGTCCTGAAAGTTCATTTGAAAGGTTTAATTTTGGAAGTACAAAATTACTGCAAGACGGCCAAAGTGGCAAATCAGATACTAAACACCTACTTTACAAATAAAAAACAAGAAATAAGAATCTCTTTTTTGCTGCCGTAATACGTCAAAAATGACCTGTTACGGAACAAATAACCCCGTTGTAGCCGTTGATTATCAGTAAAAGATGATTTTTTTTGATCATTGCTTGTTTTCAAAAAAAACATTCTATCTTTGTGCTAACAAAAAGAGCAAAAAAATGATGATGCAACAGATAAATAAATTTTGGTGGTGGCGCTTACAACTTTCCAAGAGTCGTGAGTAGCACCGCTATGTTTCTGTTTTCATCCAATTACCGATAAAAGAACCAAGCCCGTCGCACCACGACGGGCTTTTTTTTATACAAGAAAATTCAAACAAACAGCAGAACCATCATACAACCTTCAACAAAATAGAAACTGCAATGAACTACCAGGTAAATGAAAACGGCTATTACGGCCAATTTGGCGGGGCATACATTCCCGAAATTCTCTATGCCAATGTAGAGGAATTGAAAAAGCAATACCTTTCCATTATCAAAGATCCCACATTTCAGGAAGAATACACCGCACTCCTTCGCGACTATGTCGGGCGTCCCTCACCCCTTTTCTTGACAAAACAATTATCGGAAAAATATGGAGCAAAAATCTATCTTAAACGGGAAGATTTGAACCATACCGGCGCACACAAGATCAACAACGCCATCGGGCAGGTGCTTTTAGCGCGCCGTATGGGCAAAACACGCGTCATTGCTGAGACAGGCGCCGGTCAACACGGAGTGGCTACAGCAACCGTTTGTGCATTGCTCAACATGCCTTGTTTTGTTTACATGGGCGCCACCGATGTGGAACGACAACACCTGAATGTGCAGAAAATGGAGATGCTCGGAGCAACCGTCATTCCGGTGCATAGCGGCAACAAAACACTGAAAGACGCCACCAACGAAGCCATTCGCGATTGGTGTAGTCACCCCGAAGACACGCATTACGTCATCGGATCAACCGTAGGGCCGCACCCATATCCCGACATGGTAACCCGTTTTCAGTCCATCATCAGTCAGGAGATGATGCAACAACTCGAAGAAAAAGAGGGACGCAACTATCCCGATTGCATTATTGCCTGTGTCGGTGGAGGTAGCAATGCCGCTGGAGCCTTCTATCATTATTTAGACAACGACAAAGTACGCTTTATTGCTGCTGAAGCAGGCGGAAAAGGCATTGATACACCTTATTCTGCAGCCACTATTCATTTGGGACGCGAAGGTATCATTCATGGTTGTCGCACCCTGATCATGCAAACGGAAGACGGACAAATTGAAGAACCCTACTCCATCTCTGCCGGATTAGATTACCCGGGTGTTGGCCCCATTCATGCACATTTAGCGCAAGTCCATCGCGCGGAAGTATTGGCCATAAACGATGATGAAGCCTTGGAAGCCGCTTTTGAATTGACCCATCTGGAAGGTATTATTCCGGCATTGGAATCGGCACACGCATTAGCCGTGTTGAAAAAAGTCTCTTTCCAACCGAACGATGTTGTAGTCATCAATCTTTCAGGACGAGGCGATAAAGATATGGATACGTATGTAAAAGTCATGGACAACAATGCAGCAAAAGCAACCGAATAACAACTCAAACAGATGAAACGAGCATTAAATCAGGGTTAAACCAAAGACGATGATCGTATGCGAGTTCCATACATCTTTAGTGTAGAAAAATAAAAAAAATCGTATGAAAACAATACTCAAAACCATTTCCACCAAATTATTAGGCGATCTTCATACGCCGGTATCCATTTATCTCAAGATTCGCGACATCTATCCTGAGTCTGTTCTGCTCGAAAGCTCTGACTATCATGGAGGGGAAAACAGCTATTCTTTTATCGGATTGCAGGCAATGGCCAAATTTATGGCAGCCGACGATACCGTCACCGAGATATACCCAAACGGTGATACACTACGCTATGCCATCAACAGCTACAACCCACTGCCGGAACAATTGCAACGGTTTGTCGATTCGTTCGAGATTGCCGATAACCAAAACAAACAGCCTTTCAATGGTTTCTTCGGATTCACGGCCTACGATGCCGTCCGTTATTTCGAGAAAGTACCCATTCAGCCGCTTGCCGGTGATTCAACACAGGTCCCCGACATGTACTACATTTTATTCAAGTACATCTTGGTGATCGACCATTTCAAAAATGAATTGACCATTGTGGAAAATCTTGTGGAGAACGAACAAAGTCGCATGAACGAAGTTGTGTCCCATTTAGACAACCGGAATTATGCCTCGTATAATTTTGAACCAAAAGGCAGCGAGTTAACCGACATGACGGACGATCACTACAAACAAATGGTGGAACAGGGCATTCAACACTGCAAACGGGGTGACACGTTTCAAATCGTCCTTTCGCGTCGTTTCGGACAATCTTTTGCCGGCGACGACTTTAAGGTCTATCGTGCACTACGCTCCATCAACCCGTCACCTTATCTTTTCTACTTTGATTTCGGGTCATTTCGTATTTTCGGATCGTCACCCGAGACGCACGTACAGGTGAAAAAAGGGAGAGCCTTTATCGACCCCATTGCAGGTACTTTTCGTCGTACCGGCGATGACGAAAAAGATTTGCAGTTGGCCGAAGCATTGCTCAAAGATCCCAAAGAAAATGCAGAACACGTGATGTTAGTCGATTTGGCGCGCAATGATTTAAGCCGTAACGCGTCGGATGTGAAGCTCGAGATTTACAAAGAAGTGCAATTTTATTCGCATGTTCTCCATTTGGTATCACGTGTCAGCGGTAAATTATTACCCGATGTTCACCCGATGCGTCTATTTGCCGATACGTTTCCCGCAGGAACGTTGTCGGGAGCGCCAAAGGTTAGCGCCATGCAACTTATCAACACCATTGAACCCCACACACGGGGCATTTATGGAGGCTGCATCGGTTATATCGGGTTAAATGGCGACATCAACCAAGCCATAACCATTCGAACGTTCTTAAGTATCAAAAATACGCTTTACTATCAGGCAGGCGCCGGTATCGTGGCTAAATCGAATCCCGAAAGCGAACTTCAGGAAGTAAACAACAAATTGGGCGCATTGAAGAAAGCGATCGATTTGGCGGCAACACTCAAAAATTAAATCACTTACAAATGAAACCAAACCTATTAATCTTCGACAACTACGACTCCTTTACCTATAACTTAGTACATGCCGTACGAAAGTTAGGATACACGCAAGTAGAGGTGATTCGTAATGATCAAATCAGCATAGATGAAGTAGATCGCTTTGATAAAATCATCCTTTCTCCCGGACCAGGCATCCCGTCGGAAGCAGGCATTCTTTTGCCGCTGATTCAACGCTACGCTCCAACGAAAAATATCTTAGGCGTATGTCTGGGACATCAAGCCATCGCGGAAAGCTTTGGCGCTACGCTCGAAAACACGGACGAAGTGTATCATGGCATCAGCAGCCCGGTGCATGTCGTTGAGCCCGATCCTATTTTCGATAAATTGCCCAACACATTCGATGCAGGTCGTTATCATTCGTGGATTGTCAGCAACAATGTATTGCCAACCTGTTTGCGGGTGACCGCCATTTCGGATGAAGGAATCATCATGGCGTTGCGCCACAAAGAATATGATGTTTGGGGTGTACAATTTCATCCTGAATCGGTACTGACTCCGATGGGAGAACAAATTATCCTCAACTGGTTAAATCTCTAATGTTCAAATTAACAATGAAATGAGCATTAATTCAGGGCTTATCCAAAGACTATGATTAGTTGCAAGTTCCATACATCCTTAGTGTAAAAAATAAAACAAACACATGAAAGAACTTTTATATCGACTATTCGAGCATCAATACCTCGATCGCGAAGAGGCCAAAACGGTGTTGACCAACATGGCCGAAGGAAAATATAACGATGCGCAGATAGCTGCCTTTGTCACGGTTTACCTGATGCGAAGCATCACGGTTGACGAGCTGATGGGTTTTCGTGAAGCTTTGCTCGAAATGCGCGTTCCAGTATCATTAAGCGAATATGACCCGATCGACATTGTCGGTACAGGTGGCGATAATCACAACACCTTCAACATTTCGACATTAAGCTGTTTTGTGGTGGCCGGAGCAGGTTACAAAGTGGCGAAACATGGCAACTACGGCGCAACGTCAGTAAGCGGCGCTTCCAACGTGATGGAACAACACGGAGTCAAATTCACACGCGACAATGATTTGCTGAGACGTTCCATTGAAGAGAGCAACATTGCTTATTTGCATGCTCCTTTGTTCAACTTAGCCCTCAAAGCGGTAGCGCCCGTTCGTAAATCACTGCAAGTGCGTAGCTTTTTCAACGTTTTAGGCCCGTTGGTCAATCCGATACAACCCAAGCACAATGTCTTAGGCGTGTTCAACCTGAAAATGGCGCGACTTTATTACTATCTTTATCAACAAGAAAAAGGATCTACATTTTCCATTGTGCACAGCTTGGATGGTTACGACGAAATTTCGCTCACAACAGACTTCAAAGTGATTGATGGCAATGGAGAAAAGATGTTTACACCAGAAGAAATCGGATTCCAACGCGTTCCGCAAGCGGCTTTGTACGGAGGAGACTCCCCGGAACAAGCAGCTATCATATTCGATAACGTTCTTGCAAACAAAGCCACTGAAGCACAGAAAAATGTTGTGATTATCAATTCGGCGGTTGCTATTCATACCATTCACCCCGAACTTTCACTCGAAGCGTGCATTGATCAGGCCCGAACGTCCATCGATAGCGGCGCTGCATTGCGAACATTCAAGAAATTTATAGCGTTGAACAATTAATCCCGACTCCTGCTTTATGAATATCCTTGAAACCATCATTGCTCAAAAGAAACTTGAAATAGCAGCTCAAAAAAGATTGGGATTGCTGGCATTCTTAGGCAAAATGAATCATACAACTCTTTCGCTCAAAAAAGCATTGACGCAATCGCCTACCGGCATCATTGCAGAGTTCAAGCGCAAATCGCCCTCTAAAGGATGGATTTTGCCTGATGCCGACGTAAAAGCCATCACGGAAGGCTATGCAAAGGCAGGCGCCACAGGATTGTCCATCTTGACCGATGAATCTTTTTTTGGCGGATCAATAGCCGACTTGAAACACGCACGTCCGGCAGTGAAAATTCCCATTTTACGAAAAGATTTCATCATTGATCCATTTCAGATTGACGTGGCAAAAGCCATTGGCGCGGATGTGATTTTGCTTATTGCCGCTGCTCTTTCACAAGAAACGTGTTTGCTTTTGGCCAACAAAGCCCACGAAGCCGGCTTAGAGGTGCTGCTCGAGATTCACGAAGAAGCCGAATTGGAATACATCCATCCCAACGTTGACATTGTCGGCATCAACAATCGTAACTTGAAAACCTTTGTCACCGATGTAGAAACCTCGTTTCGTTTAGGAAGTCAAATTCCTGACAGTTTCGTGAAAATCTCCGAAAGCGGCATTAGCGATTCGCAAACGGTGAAAGATTTACGGGGTGCCGGGTTTCGCGGTGTTTTAATGGGAGAAACCTTTATGAAAAACGAACAGCCGGACAAAGCGTTGGCACAATTTATCGCATCGCTGAGATAAACATTGATCTAAGCAAATGACTACAAAAATCAAAATATGCGGAATGCAACAGCCGGAGAATATCAAAGCCGTGGCTGCTTTGCATCCCGATTACATGGGATTTATCTTCTACCCAAAATCGCCGCGCTTTGCAGGAAATCTCGATCCGGCCATTGTGAAGCTACTTCCAAACACCATTTGCAAGGTTGGCGTGTTTGTCAACGAAAGCACGGAAAATATCCTTGCAACGGCGTTTAAATACCATTTAAATGCCATTCAATTGCATGGCGAAGAATCACCGGCCATCTGTGAAGCCATTCGCAAAGAAGGATTAGAGGTTATCAAAGCATTCAGCGTGGCAACAACTGCCGACTTGCAAGCCACCAGTTTGTATCAACATGCGTGCGATTTTTTGCTCTTCGATACCAAAACACCGCTTTTCGGAGGATCTGGTCAACAATACAATTGGGAGATTCTTCAAAGCTACAACGGACGTGTCCCCTTCTTTTTAAGCGGCGGAATAGGAGCCGAAGACATTACACGACTGGTTGCATTCCATCATCCTCTTTTACATGCAGTGGATGTCAACAGCCGGTTTGAAACTTCGCCCGGGAAAAAGGATGTAATGGCTTTAACCCACTTTATCAACGAACTAAAACATTGAAAATAAAAAATAGTATGAAACGAGTCCTGATTTTCGGGACGAGTTCCATACGACCTTAAAAAACAAATTATTTACGTATGAATCGAATTCACGAACTTTTCCAACAAAAACAGGCTGAAATTCTTTCTGTCTATTTCACGGCAGGATTTCCCCATTTGAACGACACCCGTGAAATTTTGCGTCAACTGCAAGCACACAACGTGAACATGGTCGAAATTGGAATCCCTTTTTCCGATCCCATGGCCGACGGCGTTGTAATCCAACAAAGCAGCCACGCAGCATTAGCACAAGGCATGACGTTGCGTACACTTTTTGACCAATTATCCGACGTACGCCCCGAAGTCACGATGCCACTCATCATGATGGGTTACCTGAATCCCATTATGCAGTTTGGCTTTGAAGCGTTCTGTCAAAAATGTCAGGAAACAGGTATTGACGGCGTTATTATCCCCGATCTGCCTTTCAATGAGTACCTAAGCGAATACAAACCCATTGCGGACAAATACAATCTTTCCGTCATCATGCTCATTACGCCGCAAACATCTGAAGAACGCATCCGGTTGATCGATCAACATACCAACAGCTTCATTTACATGGTGTCATCAGCAGCCACGACGGGCGCTCAAAGTAGTTTTGACGAAGGGAAACAAGCCTACTTCAGACGTATCAAAGCCATGCATCTGCACAATCCGCAACTCATCGGCTTTGGCATATCCAATGCAGACACGTTGCAGGCCGCTTTTGCCAATGCACAAGGCGCTATTGTGGGCAGTCAGTTTATCAAAGAGTTAAAACAATCGTCCGACGACATTGGAAATGCCGTAGAACAATTGCTCAACCGATTGAAATCGAAAATAGAATAATACCCATCGGAATATTAAATTGAAAAGCAGCGCACATTATATTATGAATAAGGAACGCTGCTTTTCTTTCAATTTGTTTATTGGCCTTTTTTCTTTGTTATTCAAGTTTGACCGTTATCTGCGTAAACGAGTGTGCTGGAAAGGTATAGTTGAATTCGTTCTCTTTCACTTTTATCTTTTTCGTAACAGGAACATATTGATCCTGTTTGTCAAGAGTATATGGAGCTTCAAGATCATGACTGTCAATTTCTGTCACAGAGGCTTCACCTGCAAAATTGCCTGAATGACTTACAAGCTCTGTTGAAACTGGTTTTTCTTTATGACGATTCACGATATTGAATATCAATGCACCGGAATTCTTATTATAAACACAGGTGACATCCAAATAGGGAATACCCTTGTAATAGCCACTGGTACTGAATGTGTCACACTTTACAAAAACATTCAAAGAGGTTCCCCTACAATTATTTGAAAACAATTTGAAAGTATAAAAACTGGGCGTTTTGAAAAGCTGGCCACTTTCGCTTCGTGCCAAAATAGAAGTCAACATCGTATAATTAGTCATCTTCACTACGTTGGCATGCCGGATAAATGAATTGAAGTATTGCGCCATTGCAAGCGTAGGGAGTAACCCTTTTCCAAAAGGAGCCCATTCGTCAAAAGCAATATAGATCGGTTTTGTCATCATATATTTTGACCGGATAACCGAGATAATATCAGCTGTCGTGGTTATCTTTCGCTCTATATCCATAGCACCTTGTCCCATATAGGTATAATAGTTGGGAGAATTATCCCAATAACCATGAATAGAGACATAACTGGCAATATTTCTCAAACCTGTGATCACCTTCCGGTTCCAATCCACCCATTTTCCATCAGGAGCGTAATATGCCGATCCGCTAATAATAAACGACAAGCTATCATCTACATCTTTCATAATCTTGGCAGCTTCCGTGGCGAATTTGATATAGTCTTCTGCATCTTTATGACCTATGATCCACGGCTCGCCATCTACCTCATTACCGAGATCCCAATATTTTACCCCGTATGGTTTCGGATGTCCGTATTTGGCACGAAGGTCAGGATAATAACTTCCCGACTCCAAATTACAATATTCCACCCAATGCGCTGCTTCATCGAGCGTACCTGTCCCTGCGTTGATACACATGATATTCTCCGAGCCAATAGCTTTATTCAATTCGATCCATTCATCAGTGCCCACCTGATTATTATCATTGAATCCCCAGGCAAGTTCTTTAAGCACGGGACGTTTATCCTTAGGGCCAATACCATCTTTCCAATGATAATCAGCCGTATAATTCCCTCCAGGCCAACGCATATTCGTTATTTGCAACTCCTTTGCTGCGTCAATATAACGCGTATCAAAACCATCCTTGTTTGCAAATGAAGAACCAGGATCATACAAGGTTCCATACATGGTATTCACCGGGCGTTGATTTGCATTGGCTCCATGGCCGCTAAAGCCGATTGGTTCCATAAAAACGCCGTAAATATTGGGATCAATCGTGCCGATAACCCGAGCTGTATCGATCGTTATACATGCCATTTGAGCAGACATTGTCAATGGCAAAGCAAAAACAAGTAATAATAATTTAGTTTTCATAGCCTTACAATTAAATTTTCAAATCAATCTAAAATATTCATTCATAACAAAGCAAAAATTCCGGAATATAGTCATAATTCAGTATTTTACACATTGTTTTGTCCATGTCGGGCCGTTAATATAAAATCTTCCGTTTTTAAAGTGAATAGGTTCAATTCCTAGTTGAGGAACTCTTTCCCATGATTTTAAATTAGGACAATAGGGATATGGGCGTTTATCATACATCAGATAATGACAGGAGCTCCATAATTTACCGTCTGGGCCTACAAAGATTACATTACTGCCTGCTTCACAATATGGATCTTCTGTATCTTGATAATTTAAATTTGCATATCCACCTTCGACAGCAAGATCCCGACGATATTCCCTTTTTCGTGTACCAAAGATTGGCTCACAGGATGCCAGCGTCCACGGCCCAAGTGGCGACTTTGATTTTAATAATCCTATTTCATATCCGCGAGTCCATGAAGAAAAAAACATGAAATAAGTATTGTCTTTTTTTACAACAAAAGGAGCTTCGATACCTCCCACCATCCAGTTTGGATTACCCGGAGATTTCTTGTCAAGAAATTTTTGAATACCTCCAATAAGTCTCCCTGTAGATAAATTAATTTTTGCCTGAAATAGGCCATTACCGCTACAGTAGAGATATACCTGTCCATCATTGTCTTCAAACAATGTGGCATCGTTGTTATATTGATGAGTTAAAGGACCGTTTACAAGTTTATAAGGGCCTGTAATATTATTGGATGAAAAAAGCCAGATACTATGATTTTGCATTCCTTTCGGATCAACTTTAGTAACTTTCCCGCTGTTAACTGTTAACCAATATTTATGTTTGATATAATGAATTTCAGGCGCCCAGAAACGTCCGTTATAAGGACAATCTGGAGCCAATTTACTTGCATCAATAAGCCAAGACAGATGTTTCCAGTGAATCAAATCGTCCGATACTAAAAGACGAACACCAGGATTCTGTCCCGTCCAAAAAGGCGCGGATGTTCCCGTACAATACCACTTATTGCCAACCTTAATAATATCATAATCTCGCATCGAGAGTGATGTATCCCTGGTAATTGGATTCGTATAGCAAAACACATGCGTAGTGTCGCTGTTTTGTATCGATAAATCATGCTTGTTTACTTGTGCAAAACAAAATGAGGCAAGCATTAAAAAGCTGCAAAATATAATTATCTTATTCTTCATGACATGTTGTCGTTTTAGGTATAAATATTATTGCCTTTCATTAGGATGGACTTTCTGGCATTTTAATGTAGGCTCATATTTATACAATTATGTTTCCAGGTTAATTGGTCATTCATATTCCAAGTTTTGTCTTTTTCTCCATCAAATGCTACCGTAACGCTCTCTCCGCCTTTTTTAAATGGGAGAGTGCTATTAAAAATAATCCGTAGCTTATTCTACAATTCGCATCATCATGGATGAATAACTTGATTCATCATAAACCTTTACCGCCATAATTGAGTCCGCAAATATTATTCTCATGAAACGCCCGACAACTTTAGCATTTGTAAGATAAATACGATACCTTGAATTGGTCGTTTATGGTTTTCTCTTCATGTCATTTTTTATTAAGTCATTCAGATTATGCACCGGGCGTTCTATATCATAAGGGATCGGCATTCTACTAAACTGCTGAAAATAAAGTAAACAAGCATCTTTCCACACTTGAGCATTCACACATTGTTGACGAAGTTTGCTTTGAACTACACTAAATCGTTCCGGATCTACATAAGGCTGAACCTTATCCCATATTTTCTGAAACTCACGGACTTGATCCAATCCTTCCTGATAATGGTAACACAATGCATCCCACAATGTACGGCCACTCTTCAATTTATATGTCCATGGAAGATGATGGAACCATAACAGATAAATCTCAGGACAGGTGTTCACATCATTAAACAGAGAACGAAGAGGTTCATGGTATTGGCGTACTGCATCACTGCCGTTCTCCGTACGATCAAAACCAATACCCGCAGTGTCCGCTTGATGATAGTAAGGGGCAGTCCAATCCTTCCTAACATATTTTGGAGCCCACCAGGGTCCCGGGCCATAATGATTTTCCGGTGCAAAAAGACAATGTAATCCCAGAGGCATCATGTAGTTTACCGCTGCCTCTCGGCTTTCCAGCATCATTCGTTTGACCGGTTTGAGAAATTTGATATCCCACACAATGGGAAGGACAGTCGATTTGGTTTTATCTTCCGACACTGTAGGCTTAAAGGTAAGTTTCAACCATTCGTCAGCAATCTGATCGCTTGATAATTGGTCATTCCATGCCAGCCGGCCAAATGCATACCAGTTTGCCTGGGCAAAAGGATGACCGCACCAATTGGTATCCGAACCTATATTAGACACACCGGCAATCGCCGTATATTTCTGTGGAAAAATAGTTCCATCGGTACAACGGGCAACGGTACTTCCTTTACCTTCCTGATAGGTGTCACTTTTCAAAAACTCTTTCCACATGGGGGCTAAAAACACCAGGTGTATAGCCTGTCCAAGATATTCCTGCGTTATTTCAAGCTCCGGCATAACAGAAGTCTGTTTCATGGCTCCAAACAACGGGCTGAAAGGTTCTCGCGGCTGAAAGTCTATAGGTCCATTCTTTACTTGTATGATTACATTTTCATGGAACTTGCCGTCAAGCGGCATAAACTCCGAATAAGCCTGCTTTGCTCTGTCATCGCCGGAGGAACTATAAACAAAAGCCCGCCACATTACAATACCTCCATAAGGCTTTAGCACATCTGCCAGCATATTAGCTCCATCGGCATGCGTACGACCATAATCCTGCGGACCAGGCTGCCCTTCACTACTGGCTTTTACTAAGAATCCCCCAAAATCCGGAATCATGCTATAAATTTCTTTGGCTTTATTTTTCCACCATTTTTGTACTTCAGGATTTAACGGATCCGAAGTTTTTAACCCTCCAATTACAGAAGGAGACGCAAAATTTACGGAAAGATAGGTTCTGATGCCGTAAGGCAGTAAAACGTCAGCAATGGCTTTTACCCTGTTCAAGTATGCCGTAGTCAGAATCAAAGGAGAAGCATTTACATTATCAAGCACAGCGCCATTGATTCCTATAGACGCATCAGCTCGAGCATATTCCTGCCATAATTTCTTATCTTTCTCAGTTACGACAAGAGAGTCTTTCCCGTTGTGCCAAAATATGGAACGTCCGGCATATCCCCGTTCAATAGTTCCGTCCAGATTATCCCAATGATCCAATATGCGGCGCTCATAGGATGGATTACTTATGATCACATCCCGGATAGGATTGCCGGTTTGCTGATGACGAAGAAGTGCAAAAACGCCATACAAAATTCCCAAGTCAGTATTCGCTTGAACACCATCATTGCTCAGCATATATCCATCACCCTTAATGAATTTGTTTTGTTTAATGGTCAGAACGACCGTAACATTTGCTTTCCCTTGCCACTCCTGTTGCAATTCCTGTTTGGCAATATCGATTGTAGCTGAATTTTTAGAACAAACTACATTGACCGGAGCTGTACTTTTGCCTCGAAGCCAAAGATTGTGTCCGTCCTCTGCATGCAGAAGAAAAGACGCACACATCAATACTAAAAGGCTAATAAATTGATTTTTCATTATACATCAATGATTTTAACTACTTTGAGACCGACAGGATTATTGAAAACTTACCCAATCTATTTCGACATTCTTATTATCAATTAATTGTACAATCAGATTATGTATGCCTGATTGAAAAGCCAATAAAGGAGAATGTATAACCTTCCATGAATTAGTTGTAGGAATTTTTACCCGAGCGATGATCGGCCCATTAATCTGATCCACCCTTATTTGCAAAACACCTCCTGTTTTGGATAAAACTTTTACATTAATCCATTTGAGTTTATCTCCAAAATTAACTTTGTTGTACTGTATCCAGGCGTTCGAGGCATTGAGAATCGTTGCCCATCCCTTGATCGGATGCAGGGAATCGAGAAAAGCGATGGATATACCTTGACCACTTTTACGACTATATCTGTCAATCTGTATTTTTCGGATAGCATCGGTTGTTCCTACACCGCGCAGTGTGGGTGTTATTTTCTGAATGGTGCCATCCGAATTGAAAAACAAGCTATCGATTCTCACAGACCTATTTTTATCAAAATGAGGAGATAAATCATTGTGATGATAAAACAAATACCACTGCCCATGAAACTTGACGATTGAATTTTGATTCGTCCAACAATCAGGTGTTGCATCCATTAGAACACCCCTAATCTTAAAAGGACCCATTGGATTGTCTGCCATGGCATATTCGAGCCTTTCGGTTTTTTCTTGCACATGGGGATAAGTCAAATAATAAATCCCCTTACGTTCAAAAACAAAAGGTCCCTCTATGAGTCCTTTATCAGGGAGTCCCTGAATCACATGAGGTTTAGTAGCAAGTTCAAGCATGTTTTTTGTCAGCTGTGCCACATAAATTTCACCCTGTGCCCAATACAAGTATGCCTGTCCATCTTTGGTAATTAGAACACAAGGATCAATTCCATGTACATCTTTTATAGGTTCTGGTTGGGGAGTAAAAGGGCCGTACGGTTTGGCTGAGATGGCCACTCCTATTGAGAATCCTCTTCCAAAGGCTGAATTCTTTGCCGGAGCCGGAAAATAAAAATAGTATTTGCCATTGCTGTAGGTACAATCAGGCGCCCACATGCTGTACGATGTGGAATCAACCCATTGGACTTTATTCTGGCTCAGAATAACTCCATAATCTTTCCAATCGGTAAGGTTTTCGGATGAGAACACGTGATAGTCTTTCATACAAAACCAACCCGGTCTCCCTTTCCCAGGTTTGGCCAAAATATCATGTGAAGGATAAAGATAAACTTTCCCGTTAAATACTTTTGCGGATGGATCAGCCGTAAACTGATTCATAATAATCGGATTTTGAGCAAATAAATTACCTGCTTCAAATATTATTGACACCATTATCAAAAGCACATAAAAACTAAATTGTCGCATACTGTCAGTTCTATATCGTTTCACAATTCTTATCGCCTTTCAATAAATTAGTTAGTTAATCATTATTTTCTTACAGGCACAGAATTAATGATGGCCTTTGGTGCTGTTTTGAGCCAGTCAAAATCCACATCCCTCCTAATATTCTCGCGGCATAGTCAAAAAGACATAACTTAGTTCCTGTAAAAATTTTAAGACTAAATCGCATTCGAATCGATTGATTACATTGAATTTTTTAGTCTCTAATCTACCAATGATGGTTATTACTTTTTCAAAGAAATCCGATTACTAATATGGAAATAATCAAAATCAACATATCCCCCTGGTTGTTGAGTAGCATAATTGAACAATCCAAATCGATATCCCATAAATTGAGGAATAGTGTATTGCATCTGCAGTCGTGTACCAATCTGTTTCCACGATTTACCATCAAGACTGTAGAAGAAATATGCTTTGTCTGTATGGTTTCTGAAATCGCACTCGGCTTTCAAAAAAACTGTTTTTTGATTCAAAGCAACACTTTGAATATCAATAGGCTCACCGGATTCAGCACTAACCATCACAATCGATTTACCTCCTTTACCGTATTTGACTCCAACCAAACCATATTTTGCCTGTAACAGGGCAAGACCGGCAAAATCTCCCTCTTTCATATTTGAAACATCAATAGAAGTAGAACCTGAGCATACAGGCCCTATAGTACGTTGAGTCAAGGTGTTGCGAGCCATCAAAAAATCATTGACGATTTGTCCGGTTCTAAGTCGCAAATAGCCTTTGCGTTGAGTTACTGACCAAAGATTATTGTCGGGATTGTGGTTCCATTGCCAAACTAATGGCAGAGCCGGTTCTCCTTTACGACGATTAAACTCATCGGATGCAACAATGCCGGGAATTAAACCTTTGCTTACAGGGAGACCCTTAAGAAAATCAGGAACCTTGCCGTTAACGCCCAGCATTGGCCACCCATTTTCCCAATGAACTGGTACAAGATAGGGAACACGCCCAACGGCACCATAATCGCGAAACAAGTAAGCATACCATTCTCCCCTTGGAGTATTGATGAGGCCTCCTTGTGCGACTCCTTTATCTTCCAATCCTACCCTGCCTTCATAAGGGCCGGTAATTTTATCTGCCCTATGAATTACCACAGTACGCATTCCGCCTCTCGGCCATGTAATATTAAAAAGATAATATTTCCCATTCACTTTAAAGAGTTGAGAGCCTTCTGCTCCAAGACCAATGTTCGGCCCAGCCGGAGCACTCGCATTGTTAATTAGAATCTGGTTTATCCCTCCTGATTTGATGCCAGAAGCATCAGCATTAAGTTCAATAATATGGAGTTGACCATTGCCATAAATCATATAAACACGACCATCATCATCAAAAAATAACGAATTGTCATGAAAGGCCGGTTTGAAAGAAGACTCTTTCCAATTTCCTTTTTCAATATTTTTCGTTGAATACACATAGGTTTTACCAGTTGTTTGTGAGAACGTGGAAACATAATATATTCCGTTATGGTAACGCAAGCTGCTTGCCCAAGAGCCCCTACCATAAGAACTTTTACCATTGGTGAGATTCAATGCATCAACATTAGCAAGTGTATCATAGGCATAATTGATAATACGCCAATTTACCAGATCTTTTGACTTCATGATAGGTACACCCGGACTCAAATGCATCGTGGTACTGCTCATGTAGTAATTATGACCCACGCGGATCATTGACATATCGGGAACATCGGCATATATGATCGGATTGCTGGCGTGGTTTTTCTGAGCAAATACTTTAGTAAAGAGTGTTGTAAGGCAAAGTACCGCAAAGAAGAAATAGATATTTTTCATACGTAAATAATTTTGATTTCAAAGGACATGTGGAATCCCCTGTTGCTTTATTTTCATGTACAATAGGTATTTGGTAAAACATGGGGATTTCATACAATAATAATTTTGTTGTAAAAAGACGTATGAAATTCGTCCCGCAAAACGAGACTCGTTTCATAGTCTGATATTTTTGTAATTTACATTGAATACCACTGAAGCACATTCAATAAAGGACAATCTAAAATATTGGCTTTGAAATGAATGTCTTCAGAGGATTCGTTTAGGCATTTCTCAATTAATCTTCACTTATTCTATCTGAAAGAGATTGAATACATAAACTACATGAAATTAAATATTTTCTTTTTCAGTCTTGTAGCTATTCTACTACCATAACCATTGACCCTGACATCCCATTGACGGTTGCCGTAATGGTAGCTACACCAATTCTAACAGCTTTTACTATCCCTTTGTCATTCACTTGAGCAACTGATTTGTTGTTGGATTGATAGATTACCCGAGCATTAGCCAGATGAGCAAATGAACCATCATTATTCACTGCTTCCAAGATGTTATCAGCTGTAGCATGCAACTCTTCCCTTGCAGGGTTAATATCGCTTTTTATCCATTTGTTTTTACCGTTCAGGTTTATGGTTTCTCCCACATGATATATGAGTTTCTCAGGTTGTAGTGTCACATGAACGATTTTTGGCGTCAATTCACCTTGAATATTCACGGGTATAGAATCAGCAATAGTACGGGAATTATATCCAATCTGAAATCCATATACTCCGTTGTAAACCATGCTCTTCAACTCCTTTTCATTCCATAAAGACAAGTTTTCTGCATTGACTTGTAAGTTGATATGCTGGGTTTGTCCAGGTTGAAGATCTTCAGTCTTTTGAAATCCTTCTAATTTTTTTATAGGCAATTCCTTCCCTTTCATCTTTGGAAATGTAACATAGAGTTGTGCAACAGCCTCTCCGGCTGTGCTACCGGTGTTAGTAATATCAAAACTTACCATGACACTGTCATTGGGTGTCATTTCAGTTTTGGATATATGTGCATTTGAAAATTTAAACTGTGTATAACTTAGACCATAACCAAACGGATAGGAAGGCTCTCCTGTGAAGTACATATAAGTACGACCTAATCCTCTGGATCCCATCGCACCTCTCGGCGCTAGATAATAATTCGATTTGTCAGGAAGTTGAGTATCGTCTTTATACCATGTAAAGTCGAGATGTCCACTTGGATTTTTCTTACCTAACAACACATTGGCAAGCGCTGTTCCCTGACTTTCCCCATTGTAACTACTGAACACAATAGCAGGAAACCATTGCTGTGTATATTGAATAGAAAGAGGGCCAACTGATTGAATAATCATCACCATATTCGGATTGCCAAGCGCAGCTACCTGATAAATCATGGAGCCATAGTTACCCGGCATTTCCAAATTTGCACGGTCTTTTCCTTCATGACTATCTGCTTCATCTGTTCCGGCAAAAACGATCACCAAATCGGCACTTTTAATATCGGATTTTGTCTTTTCACTTAAAAAGGCAGGATTTTCCGAAGTTGTCGAAGTACCGGTATTGTCAAAAATTACTTGACAATTTGGATTAATTTCCTTCATGGCAGACGTAATTCCCTGTACAGCACTTACTTTAAGCGAAGGATCACCGGAATACCCACCCAATGTTACCTCATTGGCTAAGTTACCAACAATAACAACCTTACTTAATTTTGAAGCATCCATTGGTAACAACGGTTTTTTAAGTCTGGCAACGGAATCATTCTTCAACAGAACCAATGTATTCTCAGCTACTTCTTCAGCCAGTTGCTGATGAGCCGGACTTTGAATCTCACTCTTGGTAATTTTAGTGTAAGGAACCTTGCCAGTAGGATCAAACTCTCCGGTTTTCATCCGGATGGTGAAGACATTGGTAAGGTCAAGATCAATCACGCCCTTACTCAAAACACCTGCCTTTATTGCTTCCTCTATATTGGGAAGAGTATTCTCATAACCTGTGCAGTTGAGATCAGTTCCGGCTCTAAGGGCATATGCCAGACCACCGGCCACACCTGAAACTGTGAGACCACTTTTATTATTCGTCCACACCGCCTTATCACCTTGATGATTTGTACTCCATCCTGGTGCCGCCCAGTCATGTCCCCATGGAAAAGTATTGTATGTCGTACCTACAGCTCCGCAATCAGAGGTAATATATCCATCAAATCCAAAAGTTCGCTGGGCAAGTTCGTTAACCGTATAAGTGTTTGCTACAGCCGGAGTCCCGTTTATGGCATTATAAGAGGTCATCAGACCTGCGACATGCGCTTTTTCAATAAGATAACGAAATGTAGCCGTATAATAATCTCTTATAGCCTCGTCAGGTGCGTCAGATGAGATTCCCGTCCGATTGTTCTCAATGTCATTCATTGCGTAATGTTTAGCGGTAGCTGCTGCTTTCAGATATCCAGTTTTGGATTGTCCGCTTAAAGTTTGTCCTTGAAAGCCATCCACAAACGCTGCTGCCATACGTGAGGCAAGATACATGTCTTCACCAAATGCTTCATCAGTACGTCCCCAACGTGGATCACGATCCATATTAATAGTCGGCGCCCAATAGATCAAATCCCCATAATTGTCCTTTGAATCACCTAAATTATTCTGACCAACATTGAATAAAGATTTATCTACAAAACCACGGGCTTCATCTGATATAGCTTCTGATTCCAAATAGATCAGGTTCGGATCCCAACTCATAGTAGTTGCAAAATTGACCGGAAAACTTGTTGCATGAGGGCTACCATAAGCTTCTTCCTTCTTTTTGTTGCCATGGTGTATATTTCCAAACATCGCATTTATGCCATGCTGACCCTCACTCCAATAGTAATATTGACTAACACCTAACCGGGGGATAGCAGGAGCAAAATTGGTGTGAAGCTGCAACACTTCTTCACTCAGAGTCATGCGTGAGACAAGATCCGCCGCACGTTCTCGGAACGAGTAAGATGTATCTAAATAAATAGGGTTCATACTTTTTGGAGCAACAGTCAAGTGATGTCCCAAAGAATGGGTTCTGTTTTGTGCATAGGTATTTGAAATGCATGTAACAGCAACGATTAAGCAGGCAATACTTAAGCGATAAAAAAAATGTTTTTTCATTTGAATGAATTTTACGTAGTTATTGGTCAAGTTTTAAATGGGAGTTAAAGCATTGATAATGTAAGATTAGTCTCGTCATGAAATTGGTTTATAGAAAAATGATTGATACTCTTTATTTTTGAATAACTGATTTTGTTATATTTGTTATTTTTTACCATTTAGAACCTTTTGAACTCAAGTTAAATAGCTTGTAGCCAATATTTAATGAGAATGTTTTGAAACTAGTCGTCCAAAGTCCCCCATTAGGCATGATATTTTGATTTGCGTATCCCCGCATTTCCACATAAAGATGCTTATATTCAGTTCCAATTCCAATAGCTACATTGGGTACGTTTTTAACTTCATAATTAACTTTTGACGAATAGGTATATGTTCCCGATGTATAAGAAATTTGACTTCCATAATGCGAATTAAAATTATCCGATAATAAAGAGTGAACCTGGCCGCTTATAAAAAGTTTCCATTGATCGGTTAGAAAGATATACCGTTTTATACCAAGCGACAGGTTTAAGGACTTATAGTCAATTTGATTAACGTATTCCGCACGAAAATCAGAATATATAAGTTGATTGTATTCTGACTCCACAAAAAGGCTCCATTGGTTTTTATCAAACGGCAAAACATATTCTATATTTATACCGGCATGCAAATTCGGCTTATTTTTAAATTCTTCATTTAAATAATTTGCCAAACTGTTATTTATAGTCAGGGAAGAATTATTTACTCCGGCATACAAACTTATATAAAGTATATCCCTCTTATATGTTGCATGCTTTACTTTAAAGGAAGGATCGACGCACTGATTGTAACGCATAAAATATTTAACCAGGTCCTTTTTATGATAATCAGGAAATTCTTCCGTTATTACATTGCAATTTTCACACTTTACATGGTCATTGAGCTGAATCTTAAAAGTGTTGTTAACAGCTACTCTATTATCTTGCAGATACTCTTTATAAATCAATTGTTCGATATTCATACTATCACACTTGTAAAAGAAACGGTTATCAAGTGTTCTTGACCTATACATATATAACCTCGCTTTACCATCCACCAATATTTTTAAAAACACCGTCATTTTTTTCCACATCGGGTTTCTGAAATTAGTCAACTCCTCAAGATGAGATGGCGATACATCAATATTTACATTCGCTCTGACATATTTTGCATAATCATTAATTACAAATTCCTTGATATCTGCTATCTGTCCTGTTTGTATTCTAGGATTTGCCAACAATTTGTACTTAAATTCAGTCGGGTTGTTATACCAGTCTTCATTCTTAATCAGACAATCGGTTTTTTTGCCATCATTAGATATAAAATATCCATTTTCATAATGAACCTGTCCGAAAGAACTGGTTGAAACAAACATCAACAAAACAATTACAATAAATCCGGATGCTTTTCTCATTTCAGACAATGTTTTTTTAAGATTAACAATATTATTATTAATAAATATATGGCATTGTATATTTTATTAATAAGACAAAATGATATATTTGCACTGACAATTTAATTTTGTCAGTAGTCTTGTGATTATTATTTGAACATATTTCAAGACTGTACAATTTGTTATTTCTGACACATCGAAAATAATTATCTCTTTTCTCATTTCCTCCTTCGAGTTTCATTTCGGCTACACTTTTATTCCATCCGAAGGGGGTTTAATATCATGCCAATCGGACATTTTATAATTAGTGGCACTGACCGCAGTAGCATGCCTGTGTATAAAAATACCGTATCATTATATACCACGGGTGCTGGATAGGTAGTAAATAAGTTCATAATAATCGGATTTTTGCGAACCCACCTTTGATTGCAAAAAGTACGGTGAAAAGGGAAGGGTAATTTTTAGTTTTTTGCTTTATAGGATGCATTATTTCATGTTTATCTTAATTTCTTTCCCTGTATATAACACCTGTTTTTGAGGTTTACTCTCAACTAAACCTGTTCCCCTTGTTTCATTTACAAGAACAACATTAAAAACGCGTTTCTTCAGGCAGTCAGGATAATATCCTTGTCTTTTCCCAATGACCAAGGTCTTTTGCTGTTCATCCCAACTAAATGGTATAATGGTATAGCTCCCATTTTCATAATCGTAATTATTCCCTTCGTCTTCATACAATTTAAAGCTGCCATTGGCACCGCTATAGACGCATATTTCAAGGGTGTCTGCCTTTTTTTCTCCGGCATACTGGATATATTTCCCCATGGGAACAATGGAACCGGCCCTAACAAACAATGGTATCTGATCCAAGGGAGCTGCTGTGCGTATGGTTTCTCCTCCTTTGAATGGTTGGCCTGTCCAGAAATTGTACCACAAAACCGCTTGGGGTAAATAAACCTTCCATTCAGACACGTTAGGCCTGATAACCGGAGCAACCAGAAAGGAAGGGCCAAACATGTATTCATATTGTTGGTGTAAGGCGATACTATCCTTGGCAAAATCCATGATTAGCGGTCGCATGATGGTATAACCGTTTCTGGTTACCTGCCATGCTTCAGAATATAGGTAGGGAAGCAACCGGTAACGCAGCTTTAGCATTTTCAGCATGTTTTCCTGAACCTGCTCGCTGTAATTCCATGGTTCAGTTTTGGACTGGTAACCATGAATACGAAAAATAGGGTTAAATGCTCCCCACTGATACCACCGGATAAGTAATTCCTGGTATTTCTTGTCTGTATATTGTGCATTTCCCGGACGGAAAAAACCACCAATGTCTGTTGTCCAATATGGCATGCCGGTAATGGTATAGTTTAAGCCTGCTACGATTTGTCTCCTGTAGGAATCCCAGGTACCACCTATATCTCCTGACCAGTTGATCGTTCCATATCTTTGTTGTCCCAGAAATGCTGAACGTGTTAAAATGCAAACTCTCTTTCGGGTATTCGTTGCCCGTTGGCCCTCATATACCGCCCGGCTGACAAACAAGGGATAAGCAAGCCGATAAAAATCGCCTGGCCCCAGGTATGTCTTTGCCCCATGTAGTGCATCGTTTTCAGGTTCTGTTGCGTCCATCCACCATGAATCAATTCCATAGCTAAATAGATTCTTGTTTAAAGTATTCCAGTACTCTTT
>DAIDKM010000013.1 GCA_027450045.1 Paludibacter sp.
AACGCATCATGCACGCAGTAGAGATTTGCCTGATGACCAACCAACCTTATTCTTCCCTGCGTACAAAAACAACCAAAGAGCGTCCTTTTCGCATTCTTAAAATAGGGCTGAATCTTCCACGCGAAGAACTGTATCAACGCATAAACCTGCGCGTCGATGACATGATTGCCCAAGGATTGGAAGAGGAAACACGCTCGCTTTACCCGTTCAAACACCTGAACCCGCTCAACACGGTAGGCTATAAAGAGTTTTTCGACTATTTCGATGGGTTGTGCACGTATGATGTAGCTATTGACAAAATTAAACAACACTCACGTAACTATGCAAAAAAACAACTGTCATGGTTCAAACGCGACACTTCCATTCATTGGTTTCAACCCCAAGAAGAAGACGCCATCATCGCTTATATTGAACAAAACAACCATCATACCAAGTCACTTTAACCCAAAAAAAAGCGTCCATAAATATAGGACGCTTAAAAGTTTCAATCAACTGTTTTCTATTCGTCTTTGAACCCCACCTTAAGGTGTGATCCATCGCAAAAAGGTTTATTGTTGCTATGTCCGCAGCGACAAAAAGCCACATCTTTTTTCGTTTCTTCTTTTCCATCTTTATACACTATACGCAACTCGCCCGAAATATGAATCGGACCATTAGGAAGAATTGTTGCTGAAACCATTGTTTTTTCCATTGTTTTGAATTTTTAAAAGTGAAACCTACATGATATAAATACGAATGAAGCAGGCCATCTTCAAGTTAATTTATAGTTAGAACAATCAAACGCCTGCTCCAAATGCAATCTAATAATAACATGTTTAAGGAGACTACGCTATTTCTTTTCCTTTTTGCAGGTTGATATTCCCAGCAGAGCATATAACCCGCAAAAATTCGTAAATGCCGTCAGCAATAAAACAAGGGCAACGACAATAAACACGATACCTAACGTTCCGCTCACCACATTTGCCAAATAGAGAATCACTAAAACAGCGGCCAAAACAATGCGGATTACTTTATCCACGGCACCAACATTCTTTTTCATAATTACTTGTATTAAAGAGTATAAAAATTATATATAAGGACTCGCTAACCCCATTAGTCTTCATCGGACAATGTGCGTTCGTTTTTCTGTTTTGATTCTTTGTTTGCTTTGTCCTTTTCTATTTCCATCGTCAGGGAAGTTATTCCTGCAAGGCCTCCCAATTGCATCGTTTCGACCGCGGAACTGGGGACAATCACAATCGTAGAGTTCTGCTTTAAGCCTTCGTACAGCATGTTCATGGCACGCAAATGCAATGCAACCGGATTGTTTGCATACGACAGAGCAGCCTCTTCAAACTTTTGAGCCACTTGTCTTTCAGAATCGCCCAGAATAACCCGTGCCTGCCTTTCCCGTTCGGCTTGCGCCTGCATCGACATGGCATCTTCGAGAGCAGAAGGAATCAACACATCTTTTACCTCAACAGAATTCACTTTAATGCCCCAAGGCTCAGTACGTTCATCAATGATTTGTTGAAGAATAGCGCTTATTTTATCACGCCCTTCGAGCATATCCGAAAGCATGGTTTTCCCGATCACATCGCGCAGTGCAGTTTGTGCTGCCCATTGTATGGCGCTTTCGTAGTCGGCTACTTCCAATGCAGCCTTTTTAGAGTCAAGCACTCTCCAAAATAAGACGGCATCCACATCCACCGGAACGGTATCTTTCGTAAGCGTTTTTTCCGCCTTAAAAGAAGTGGTGATGACACGGGTATCTATCCAATAAGGAATCGTGTCGATAATAGGGATAATAAAAAAGACGCCGGGGCCTTTCAACGCATGAAAACTGCCTAATCGTAAAACCACTGCCCTATCCCATGGATTTGCCACTTTAATGGCATTTGAAACGAGCAGCGCCACCACAAAAGTAATTACCATCAACCATGTGACAGTAACCACATTCTCGATGCCTACAATCGTGTATGCCGAAGCAACACCCACAATCATGATGACAAAGAAAATCAATACCGCAAAAGAGCTTTTATTTCTCATCTTATTTTTTGTTCAATAACGCACATTTACAAATAGAATTATTCGTGCATATTTTACAAAAATAGTAGATTGATAACCCTTTTGCAGTGACTTTAGTCACCAACAACGGATAAGATTTCAATGGCGTCGGGATGTTGGATAATGCGGTGTTCTTGCTGCAATTTTTTAAGCAAACGGGTCACCACTTCGCGCACGGTTCCCATTTCGAGCGCAATTTCCTTATGGGTAATAACAATGGGGTTTTGTCCGGTAATAAGGGCTTTACGGGTTAGAAACTGTAACAGACGGCTATCCAGTCGATCGAAAAGCAGGCTATTTACAGTGGCAAGCATCGTCTGCTCATGTTCGTTGTATTGACGATAGAACCAAGCGTTCAAGGCAGGATACTCCGCAATCCATTTCAATAGTTTTTCCGTCGGGATGAAAAACACCTGAGCTTCCGTACAGGCAATCACGCTCACATGACTACGGGCATCATGGGCAACAGCCGAAAAAGGCATGACACAACACTCAAAAGGCCGCACATAATGGAGCAAAAAACTACGGCTATCGTGCTGCGTGTAAATTTTGGCGGCGCCTTCAAGCATGAAAGGGATGGAAGTGAGGTAATGACCTTCATGCACAATCACCGTGTCTTTCGCAACCTGTTTTACTACAGACACCTTTATGATTTTTGCAGCCAACTCGTTACCAAGCAAATTGACCAGATGTTGTTCAAAAGCGATTGCGTCCATCATAACCGAAATGTTTGAAACAATAACAGAATAACGGAAACAAAGTTACAAAACCCTATTGAAAATGAGTATTTTTCAAGAAATAACTTTCAGTCTGGATTCGGGTGAAAATATTCTCTGAAAAGACAGTAATTGTTTTACAGAAGTAAAACGAGTACCTATTTGTTAACTGAAGTACACGATAGTACAACAATGTTGTTTCAAGGTGATACTAAAGCAGCATTGAGGTTGCATTGGAGGAACATTAGAGGAACACTGAAGGTGAGTCGGAGGAACATCGAAGGAGCCACGCCTGAAAGTGGGAGGAAAGTCGGACGATAGTCGGAGGATCCTCGGAGGATGGTCGGAGGATCAATTTTGCTGAACGAGGAGTTAAAAGGACGAATAGTCGGATTGTTTTTATAGAAAACAGACGCAAATGAAGATTGAGACCTTCCTATTCCACCAACTATTGATGATGCAAATATACACAATTTTTACAAATAAGACAAGAGTACCAACATTCACTTCATTAATGAACGGCCATGAAGAAGATCGTAAAAGGATTCTTTGTAAGAATCGGAAATGGGGATGCGTGTTTTTCCAAAGACAATCCGATGATGTTCGATGGTTGTAATCTTATCAATTTGCACGATGAAAGAGCGATGAATGCGGGCAAAACGATGGGCAGGCAGTTTCTCTTCGAGCATCTTCATGCTTAGTTGCGCTACGATGGGTTGTGAAATGCCTTCAAGAAAAATCTTAACATAGTCATCCCAACTTTCCATGTAGAGAATATCCGACAACTTAATTTGCACCAGCCTGCTATCGGCTTTCACAAAAATAGCATCCTCCGCGATTTGATTATGAGATTGTTTGCCCGACATCTCGAACCAACGAAGCGCTTTGTTGGCCGCCTGCAAAAACTCCGGATAACTGATAGGCTTTAATAAATAATCGAGCGCATCGACACGAAATCCTTCTACGGCATATTGCTGAAACGCGGTTGTAAAGATTACTTTCGCGTGATTACCAAGCATCCTGGAAAAATCCATCCCATTGAGTTCGGGCATTTGAATATCTAAAAAATACAAGTCAATCTCTTGTTTGTGCAATGACTCCAGAGCCGACAAGGCACTGTTGAACCGTCCTTCGAGTTGCAGAAAAGGAGTTTTCCGAACATAGCCCTCCAGTAAATCGAGCGCTAACGGTTCATCGTCAACAATGGCACAACGAATCATGAGAGTGCGGTTTGATTGTTCAGGTTTAGAATTAATTGCGTAAAATAAGCAGAATCCCGTTGTTCGGAAACTAATGTATGCTGGTTGGGATAAAGCAAAGCTAACCGTTTCTTGAGATTTTCATGTCCGATACCCGACCCGCTTTTATCGACGTCGGATTTCGGAAAGAAACTGTTTACGACCGTACAAATCACCTGTTTCCCCGTGATCAGTTTAATGTCGATGTGAATAAACGACGGGTGAATGGAGCTGATGCCATGCTTGAAAGCATTCTCGACCAACGAAATAAACAGCATGGGCGCAATTACATCGGCACTTGGTTCGAGTGGAATCCGGCTGGTAACTTCCACCTCTTTAGGAAGTCGAAGCGACATCAACTCAATATAGCTTTGCAAAAAACGGAATTCCTGATTTATTGGTACATACTTATCCATATTATCATAAAGCACATAACGCAACAAATGACTAAGCCGATGAACTGTCTCCTGAGCCTGCTCTGCATGTTCGGGAATAAGCGAATAGATATTATTGAGGGTATTAAAGAGAAAATGAGGGTTCAATTGGGTCTTTAAGTTCTTCAGTTCCGCTTCAACACGATCTTTTTCCATCTCTTTTCGGGCAGTTTCCACTTTGTACCATTGTCCGGTCATACGAATAGCAACACTAAGACCTGCTGCCACTAATAAGGATGTAATATCACGAAAAACGAAAAAATAAACAGGAAGCGGAGGTGGAAAATGATTGGAATGGATATGATGAAAAGAGAGAACTTGCTCCAAATGCAACAGAGCAGCGCCAATAGACACCATCAGGAGATTCGCCACAATGAAACGGATCATTTTCTTATTAAACAAGTATTTGGTAATCAACAAGAAATAGTTGACATAAAACACGATGAAAAACAAGAAAGTATTACCGAAATAACCCCAATATTTACTCATATCAGGATCGCCGCTTTCCCAGATAAAAATGAACGGGAACCCAAATAGCACACCCCATGCTAAGAAGTGAATGAGCACTTCAATCTTTGGATTTTTCTTAGATGGATGCATGGCGAAACAAAATAGAGGTTGGTGAAACAAAGGTATCTAAAAAAACGGATTATTCGTATCGAATCGCTTCAATCGGATCAAGATTTGCCGCTTTACGCGCAGGATACCAGCCAAAGAAGATTCCGGTAGCCGTACAAACAGCAAAGGAGAGGAAAACAGTGTACCACTGAATAAAGATAGGCCATGCAAAAAGGCTTTGCACCATCAACGAAGCGCCAATGCCCACGATGACGCCAATAACGCCTCCGGTAACGCTTAATAAGATTGCCTCGAACAAAAATTGCAGTAAAATATCCATACCACGCGCTCCGATGGACATACGCAATCCAATCTCGCGGGTGCGTTCAGTGACAGAAACATACATGATATTCATGATACCGATGCCACCAACCAGTAGAGAGATACCTGCAATGGCCGCTAACAAGATGGTCATTAAATCGCTGGTAGAACTTAACATGGTAATCAAATCTTTTTGCGACCGCACCGAAAAATCATTATCCTGACTATCGCTGAGATGATGATTGGCACGTAAAATGGATACAATTTCTTGTTTAGCGCTATCGGCAACGGATTCGTAGGTGGCCGAAACCATGATGCTATTCAAATAATTAATTGCCAAAATACGCTTTTGCACAGTTGAATACGGGGCTAATATAATATTATCCTGATCCTGTCCCATGGAATAGCCTTTTTCCGTCAGCACACCAATGACACGGAAAGGCGTGTTTTTGAACCGGATAATCTTCCCGATTGGATTCTCTCCTGCAGAAAACAAGGTAGAATCGACGGTATGGCCAATAACACATACTTTATCGAGTTGCTTACTGTTCTGTAAAGAAAACATTTCCCCATCGGCAATAGAATATTTTCGTATGTTCAGAAAATCCGGATTGACACCAGTCACCGAGGTTGGAGCATTTTTGGCACCATAAATAACTTGTCCGCTTGCATTCACCACAGGCGTGGCAGCAGAAATAAAATGACATTGGGCTACTATCGATTGATAATCGGCAAACTTCAGGGTTTGCATACTGCTTGGATCCTGACGGACACCACCCATCATGCCCATGCCCGGGTCAATGGACAACATGTTGGAACCCATTTGAGAAATCTGGTCCTGAATGCTGCGTTTAGAACCCTGTCCGATGGCAAGCATAGTGATGACTGAAGCCACCCCGATGATGATGCCAAGCATGGTGAGAAATCCCCTGAACTTGTTATTACTCAATGCCCGAAGAGCAATTTTGAACAGATTACCGAAATTGACAGACATCTTAATCATCTTGTTTTGGTAATTGAAGTAACATTTCCTGTGCCGAAGCTATGTTTGTATTCAGGCTGTCATGGACAATTTTCCCATCTTTCAACACTATGTTACGGCTACTGAAAGAAGCTAATTCCGGATTGTGCGTTATAAAGATGATGGTACGTCCCTGTTCCTGATGTAATTGTTGAAAAAGGGAAAGGATTTCATACGAAGTTCGTGTATCGAGATTTCCGGTAGCCTCATCCGTCAGGATAATGGCCGGTTCGTTGATCAATGCCCGTGCTATGGCTACCCGTTGCTGTTGTCCCCCTGAAAGCTGTGCGGATGTATGATGCAACCGATCGCCCAGTCCGACATTTTCAAGCATCTCAACGGCTTTCGCTTTTCGTTCATGACTGGAAAATGAAGGATTATAGACTAACGGAAGTTCCACATTTTCAATCGCCGTAGTCTTTGGAAGCAAGTTGTAGGACTGAAATACAAAGCCAATTTTACGATTACGCAACATGGCGCGTTGATCTTTGTTCATCTCTTTCACCGAGATACCTTCCAAATAATAGTCTCCTTCCGTAGCTGTGTCTAAACATCCCAACAAGTTGAGTAAAGTCGTTTTGCCTGAGCCGCTGGAACCCATGATAGTAACAAATTCTCCGGCAGCGATGGAAAATGAAACGCCCCTCAGGGCATGTACCGTTTCGGTTCCCACCTTGTAGTAGCGTTTCAGGTTTTTGACTTCAATAAGGTAATTCATTTCGAATGAGATTTTCTGCCATCATCAGGGCGTTTTGGCATAAAAGGACTTGAGTCTTCTCCACCGGATGATTTAGAAGCGCTGACTCCAATCGTTTTCACGTTGGTAACAACTTCATCACCAACACTCAAACCTTGTTTTATTTCTGTATTGATATCGTCCGTGACCCCTGTTTTTACATGAACAGGCTGCATTGTTTTCCCTCTTTCAACCCATACTACCTGAAGGCTGTCGTTGGTTCTTTGCAAAGGCTGTCCGCTCGGATGAAAATTCAACGCTTTGTTCGGAATCAGCAAAACATGATTTCGTTGCACAACGTAAATGGTGACATTAGCCGTAAGCCCTGGCTTGAGCTTTAATTGAGGGTTCGGAGCTTGAATGACGACGGTGTAGGTGACAACATTTGAAGTGGTGGTTGGTTCGAGGCGTACTTGTATCACTTTGCCTTCGAAAACATCGTTAGGATACGCATCGACGGTAAAAGAGACATTCTGACCTTCCTGTACCTGTCCGATATCCGCTTCATCCACATTTGCCAGCACATTCATCCGCGATAAATCGTTGGTAATGGTAAACAAGGTCGGCGTGCTAAAACTGGCGGCAACCGTTTGGCCTGCATCAACGGCACGCGAAAGAACAATTCCGTCGATTGGGGAATAGATGGTTGCATAATTCAAATTCGTTTGAGCAACCTTTTGTGCATAACTTGCTTTCTGATAATTCAATTTAGCCGTTTCGTAATTGTAGGTTGCTGTTTCCATATCCGTTGCACTGACTGCTTTCTTAGCAAAGAGCGCTTTTTCGCGGTTGTATGTACTGGCCTGATAATCCATCTGGGTTTTAGCATTATCCAGGTCGGTAGTTGCTGAAGCTAATTGAGAGTTAAGCACGGTTTTATCCAACTCGGCTAAGATTTGGCCTTTCTTGACAATGGAATTGTAATCGACAAAGATTTTCGATATGGTTCCCGACACTTGCGTACCTACCGCGATTGTTTTAATCGGTTCAACAGTCCCTGTAGCAGTAACCGTTGTGGCGATATTGCCTATTACCGCTTGTGCAGTAACAGGCAATTGCTTAACACCTCCTCCCTTTCGCAGCAAAGTGAACCCTACCGTTATGACAATAAGAAGTATCACTGAGCCAATTATGATTTTCGTTTTCATTTGTAAATAATTTTGATTTCAAAGGACAAATGGAATCCCCTGTTCTTTATTTTCGTGTCCATTGGCGTTTAGTAAACCATGGGGATTTCATACTTGAATAATTTGTTTTTAAAGGTCGTGTGGAAACTCATCCCGCAAAACAGGACTCGTTTCATATTGATTTTTTGTTTATTGATTTGTATCTGAGGTTGGAAACGGATAGAACCGTAAAAGCATTTCTCATAATGTAATCGGAATATTTTGATAAAAATTGAGCAATTTCAGGTTCAGGACAGAGGCATATTTAGCTTGCAACACTTGTTGCTGAGCAGCAAGCAACGTGGTCTTTGCTGTCAACAATTCCACCGTGTTACGCATTCCAAGATTAAATTGATCTTCAACCAGCGAATAACTGATCTGCGCAGCTTTTTGCTGTTGCACGGCAGCTACGTATTTGCTTTGTGCCGACAAGAGATTTTGATACAAGGATTCAACAGTGGTCAATAAATCTTTTTGCGTGGCAGTAAGACTCAATTGTGCATTCTGTATATTCAATTTTGCCTTTTCGACCGCCGAACGTACCTGCCGGTTATCAAGCAACGGGATACTCAACGTCAAACCAATACTTTGCGAAAGGTTATTATTCAACTGAGCGCTGAATTTCTCGTTGTTGTTATATTGATTCCCGGTTCCGATGCTACCACTCAGCGAAAGAGTCGGCCAATATGCTCCTTTATCTTTTTGATAAGCTATGGTGGCCATCTGTACATTCAACTGACTGTTTTTCATTTCGGGGCGTGTAGCAAGTGCATTTTGATACACCGTTTGCATATCGGGAACGGGTTGCAAAACCTGGTCATCCGTAAGTGTCGGGTAATACGGCTGAAAAGAGTCATTGATTCCTAACTCGAGCAATTGTTTCAACGTCAGGATATCTTGCTGCATGTTATTTTCAGCAACTGTCAATGTGTATTTGTCGGTACTGTACTGCGTTTCCACCTGCGCGTAATCATTGCTGGCAATGGAACCGGCATCAAACAGTTGTTTCGATTGCTTCAGTTGTGCCTCCGAAGCGCTCAATGTCTGTTGATCCGTTTTTACCGACTCGTTGTCGTATAAAATTTGGAGATAGGCTTGCGTAATGGCAACAACAATTGAATTTTTAGTTTGTTGCACTGTCAATTCATTTGAAGAAACCTGAAGCCGTTGTTGTTGAATGTTTTTAGAGATTTGATTCCCGTCAAACAGCACTAATCCGGCGCTCAGGGAATACCTCCCACTCAATTGACTCTGGTTGACATATTGATTGCCTAACGTCGCCACCTTGCTGTTTGAGAAGTTTTGCGAAATCTCTCCATTCAACGAAGGCAATCGTGCAGCTTTGGCTGTCAACAAATCAATTCTGGACGATTCAACACCGATGTTTGCCTGCTGCACTTGTATGTTGTGCTGCAAAGCATAGTTAATGCACGTTTCTAAATTCCAGGTTGAGATGGTCGATTGAGCATGGATCGTCAAAGATGAAACAAGCAGAAAAAGGAGCAGAAAACGTTGTTGCATGGCAATGAATAACTTGATTTGAAGCAACAAAAGTCCGCTTAATCCATTGCCTGTCAAAACATATCGGGTAGAAAAGCATTATCCATCGGCCAAAACCACTTTTTGACCGACCAATGACACAAATCTATTTTCTGTAATTTCCAATAAGCGATATAGGATTATGCACCTATTCGGCAGGAGCAGCCGCTTTATCATTTGTCTCTTTCACCGGCATTTTCGCTCTTCGAATGGGATAAGAACCCGGTAAAATTACATCGATCAATTGCTTGCCTAATAATCCTAACCGGACGGCGCACGCCAAGCTGGCAAGACTAAGAATAATGGTTATGATACCGTAGTGGTCGGGGGCAGCCACAAAAAACAGGGCAAACCCTAAAACAACGATGATGGAGCTAAAAAGAATTTTCGTTTTCAGAAGTGGAGGCGTAAGTGTTTTGAAACGGAACAACCCGTCGATAATCCCGGTAATAATGGCAATAACTAATGTGAAAGGGAAAACAAAGACGGTAAACCTGAGCACATTCGAAAACAATTCAAAGTGAAAACCAGGAAACACCTTGGTGAGAAAAATCATTGCAGGAATAAGAATCACAAAGGTTTGCGACAGGTGAATGGCAATGGGATGCAAATCGAGACTCAGCACGAACAAACGATTCAACGCCACTCTTTCCCGATAAGGTTCAAACGCTTTGCGCGGCATTCCACAAGCTGGACAAACATCGCCTAACTTATCGGCTTCCATCACATAACCGCAAGGTTTACAACGAACTAATTCTTTCATACGTAAATAATTGATTATTAAAGGTCGTATGGAACTCCATGTTGCTAAAAATTATTATCATACTCTTGGGTGTTATAAAGCAACATGTTCGTTTCATTTGTGTTTGATTTATATTTACCCAATTGGTTGTTTTTCATCACGTCGATTGACAAAAGTATGAATTATTTCTAAGAAAATAGACGCTTTTAAGTTAAAGATGCGACTGGGAAATGGTTAATAAGCAATGGTTAATGATGAAGCGATGAGAATCTATTTTCGGATAACATTACAATTGTTTCTTTTTACGCATATCTTTGTAAAGTATGCCACCTTACTTGTTGCAAAATAACATGGAGACAATGGAATATCAAAATCCGTAATTATTCTGAAAATCAAAAACTTACTCCTATGAATTTATTGGATCAACTGAAAACGTACACTAAAGTAGTTGCCGATACCGGCGATTTTGCATCTATCCAACAGTATAAACCTATCGATGCAACCACCAATCCTTCATTAATTTATGCAGCATCTACCGATCCTCAATATCGTTACCTGATTGACGACGCTTTGCATTATGCAAAACAAGCCACACAGGACAAAAATGAACAAATAACGCTGGCTTTAGATAAGTTGGCCGTCAATTTCGGGCTGCAAATCCTGAAAATTGTTCCCGGGAGAGTTTCAACCGAAGTCGATGCACGCCTCTCTTTCGACACCGAGAAAACCGTCGAGAAAGCGCATAAACTTATTGCACTTTATCACGCCGCAGGTATTGATAAAAACCGCATCCTCATTAAGGTAGCTTCCACCTGGGAAGGAATCAATGCAGCCGAAATATTGGAAAAAGAGGGCATTCATTGTAACCTGACATTGCTCTTCTCAAAAACACAAGCGGTACGGTGTGCCGACGCAGGTGTTACATTGATTTCGCCTTTTGTAGGGCGCATACTTGATTGGAACAAGAAAGAAAGAGGCGTAAGCGAGATTCCGGCGAAAGAAGATCCGGGCGTACTATCAGTTACTACCATCTACAATTACTATAAGAAGTTCAACTATCCAACCGTAGTGATGGGCGCCAGTTTCCGCAACATTGGCGAAATTATCGAATTAGCAGGTTGCGACCTCCTGACCATTTCACCCACTTTGCTCAAAGAGTTACAACAAACGGAAGGTCTTTTGGAAAAGAAATTAGACGCAACCAAAGCAAAAACATTGGATATTAAGAGAATTCAGCTTGATGAAAAGTCATTCCGGTGGAATATGAACGAAGACGCTATGGCCACTGAAAAGTTAGCCGAAGGCATCCGTAAATTCACCGAAGACTTGTTGAAACTCGAAAAACAGATCACCACTTTTCTTGAAGCATAAAGAGATAAATCGGCAAATAAATCGTGAGTTGGAGCAATCGGGTACATTTATCAATATCAGCGCCGCTTGCAGCTCTATTCAACAAAGAAGGCTGTTTCACCCGCAAGAATGAAACAGCCTTTATTATTTGATGTACCTTTCTCAAAATCGGAAAGGATTGTCAGTGATAGTCTTCATTTTACTTCTTCAAATGAAATATTTTCGGTATATCAGATGTTTGCCAATATGATGCAAACAATATCACTATAAAGATAAATCGGTTGAGCTAATGTTTACCGGACCAAGTTCATGCCCAAATAATTGTAATATCTGATTAACCTTGTCCATACGCAGGGTCTGTTTCCCTTGTTCCAATATTTTAGAGGCTATCTTTTTCTGACAACCCATTGCATCAATAGTTACGATGCAGCCTTTTATGGCGATTAATTCCAATAATTCCGGAATGGCTATGATCTCATTCGATTTATCCAATGCCGTTTCTTGCTCTATGCTAAGATTGTTCTTGTTACACAATGTGCAATTTACTATTGCGTAAATTGGATGCTGCTTTGAATTAAACTGTCGCATTTGATACTTGAATCTACCATTGTGTGGATAAAGAAACAACATCTATCTTTGCAAAAAAACAGCACTATGACTTCCGAACGGTCCGAATCATTGCGATTCAATTATTACGATGTGTTTTTCAGCTATTATTTTAACAACGAGATTGCCTGTACCAAAATGATTCATGACCACATGCTGGTTTATGTGTATTCGGGTCAATTAATTTTAGAGGAAGACGGCAATGAAACGGTAGTGAATAAGCATCAATGTGTTTTCCTCCGTCGCGATAACCGTGTAAATATGAACAAGCTTCCGAAAGGTGACGAACAGTTTCAGGCCATATTTATGATGTTCAAACGCAACTTTTTACGGGAATTTTATCAGAAATTAGATAAGAAAGAACTTCCGCTTGAAGCCGAAAAACTTAAACCAAGCGTGATTAAACTACCCAAAACGCCCGATATCGAGAGTTTGTTTCATTCAATGACCCCCTATTTTGATTCGGAGAAAGAACCTTCACGGGAACTTATGCAACTAAAGCTTCAGGAAGGAGTTTACTCGTTGCTGAGTATCGACAAACGTTTCTATCCTGCCCTGTTCGACTTTACCGAACCCTGGAAAATAGATATTCTGGATTATCTGGAAGACAATTATATGTTTGATTTGTCGGTTGAAGAAATTGCAGGGTTTACAGGACGTAGTCTGGCTGCATTCAAACGGGATTTTAAAAAGATAAGCGAATTACCACCACAGAAATGGTTGATGGAAAAACGACTGAAAGTGGCGCACGATAAAATACGAAACGAAAACCGCAAAGTGTCCGATGTCTATCTGGAAGTAGGATTTAAAAACCTGTCGCACTTTTCGTCAGCTTATAAAAAGCAGTTTGGTGCTGCCCCGAGCAAATAAAGAATTGAGCTATTCAGCAAACATCTTTGAGCCGTAGAGAAAACCATTCTCTGCGGCTTTTGTTTTAATTTTGCACAATCAAAATCAGGAAACAATGAATATCACTGAAACAGCAAACAAAAACCACGAGGAACTTTTCCCCATGGCGGCATTTGCATTCTTAGAATCATATAATTTTTCGGGGAAAACCATTATTCCTTTTTGTACACACGAAGGAAGCGGAATCGGGAACAGCGAACGTGATATTAAAAAGCTTTGCCCCAACGCCAACGTAGAATCAGGTTTAGCCATCCGTGGCAGTAATGTAAGCAGAGCAGACAATGAAATTACAAACTGGATTAAAAAACTAAATTTACAACAAAAATGAAAACAAGAAAATTAGGAAATAGCGGATTGGAAGTATCCGAACTTGGACTTGGTTGTATGGGCATGAGTTTTAGTTACGGGCCTCCTGCTGATAAAAATGAAATGATAAAACTTATCCACGAGGCAGTTGAAAAAGGAATTACTTTCTTTGATACAGCCGAAGTGTACGGGCCGTTTATCAACGAAGAACTGGTAGGTGAAGCACTCGCTCCATATAGGGATAAACTAGTAATTGCTACCAAGTTTGGATTTGATGTGGGCGGAATTGCAGGAGGGCTGAATAGTCGTCCCGAGCATATTCGTCAGGCCGTTGAAGGTTCGTTGAAACGTCTCAACATTGAAACCATTGATTTGCTTTATCAGCATCGCATTGACCCGAACGTACCCATCGAAGATGTGGCCGGAGCAGTAAAGGATTTGATTGCAGAAGGAAAAGTGAAATATTTTGGATTGTCGGAAGCCGGCGTGAAAAACATTCGCCGTGCGCATGCCGTTCAACCGGTATCGGCTTTGCAAAGCGAATATTCATTGTTCTGGCGTGAACCGGAAACTGAAATTATGCCGGTACTCGAAGAACTGGGAATTGGTTTTGTGCCGTTCAGTCCGCTTGGCAAAGGTTTTCTGACCGGAAAAATCAGTGCCGGAACCACGTTCGGAAGTACCGACTTCCGAAGCACCGTTCCACGCTTTCAGCCCGAAAACCTCAAAGCCAATCAGGCATTGGTTGATTTGGTGACTGAGATAGCTTCTCAAAAACAGGTAACTCCCGCTCAGATAGCACTGGCCTGGTTATTGGCACAAAAACCGTGGATTGTACCTATACCTGGAACTACCAAGTTGGAACGGTTGAATGAAAATATTGGTGCTGTATCGGTTGAGCTTACTCAGGAAGATCTTCAGACGATTCATGAAGCCGCTTCAAAAATAGAACTGGTGGGCGAAAGATATGCACCTGCCAATGCCAAAATGATTGACCGATAATAAAATGTTCAAATAGCTATTAGTCACAGTTCTGCTTATACGGAGCTGTGATTTTTTGTTGATTAACAAGACCAATTAACTCACAGCCCGGTATTGGAACGACTCATCTACTAATGTGGCGATCCTCCATTCCCTAATGTGACGTTCCCTCATTCCCTAATATGACGTTCCCTCACGCCCTAATGTGACGTTCCCTCATTCCCTAATATCGATAAGTCAATGGATTGTTTCTATCTCGGGAACAACCAAATTGGGACGGTTGAATGAAAATATTGGTGCTGTTGATGTGAAATCAACTCCTGCTGATCTGAAACAAATCGACGAAGCGCTTTCGAAAATTGAAATTGTCGGTGGACGACGTGTAGCTGCCTATACAAAATGATTGATCGATACTATCTATAAGACAATAGTTTAGAAAGAACCGGATTTACCGTGATAGCATGAATCGGAAGGAAACGCCAAAATTGGAATTCGCCATTGAATATGAATTAGAAATCAAAGGATTACTCATGGTTCGATCATAAAATGCGCGCACATTCAAACTTGAGCTTAGCACATAGTCGGCAGAAACTTTGATTGAGGTGAGAAGGCCTCCGTCAATAGGCTGCGTATTGTCAGTGTCAATGGTTCTGAGCAAACTTTTTGTGTTTTGAATGGATACATCACATCTCAAGTTCAAATCATTTTGAACTTTTGACTGTTTCTTTTTCATGTTTAGAATGACATTGAAGTTTTTGAGCATATAACCCATGCCTATCACCCATGCTTTGGTAGATGCTTCCATGATTTGATCGCTGGTCATATTAAGAGCCAAATTTCGTTGTGTTCTGTATTCAAGATGTGCAGTCATGCTGTTTTTCAATGTGGCATCAAAACCAATCAGCGGAGAAAAATTTTCGGTTAGCATCACAGTCGAAATGTTATAAGGTGATGATGGAACCGGATTGCCACTCACAACGTCTTGAATAAATCCTAATCCGTTTGCATTTTGCGCCCAATTTGAATAGGAAGAATACGAACCAATGGTATATTGGCATGTGTAGGTATGGTTTATGGTCAGCGAACGCAGGTATTTTGCTATGAAAGGCAAATTGGAGAGTCCATCATACGACAGTTGCCAATTGGGTAATGATTGAAGCAGGCTTGGGAATAGTCCTAATTTACCGCTATTTACTGAATGTCCGCTATAAGCTGCTAAAAAAGCGGGAATCAGCACATCGGGTGAATTGGGATTTATGCCGCCATTGTTCGAGTCGTATGTTTTGCCTGCTAAAGCAGATCCTTGCATAAATCCCGTGGTTGGATACTGCTGTCCGGCATAACGGTTGGCAAGCATAGCGGCGACCGTTGCCCGATTTTGCTTAAATTGTTCGTAAGCTTTCGAAGCAAACCCATTTGCAACGTTTCCAGAGCTTTGAAATGCAGTTTTAATGGCAATGTAACTCATTTGTAATGTGCCATTAAAGGTAGTAGGCATTCCTTTAAACATGTATTGCGTTTGCGATTGTCCGGCTGATGACCATTGTTGACCTAAATTGATTTTTAATCCCGGGAGTGGTTCGAGGTTCAGTCGGGCATCAAAATCTTTGGTAGTGGAAAACGTTGCCGGGTTGACTACGGTATCATTTGACAATAACCATCCTTTGTTGTAAGCTTTGTTGAGGTAATTCTTATCGAAAAAACCAAATGCAAAATCAAGACCCGGCGCTGTCGATCCCAATACAGTCGATTGCCCGAACCATTTGCTGGTGCCAACAAAGCCCGGAAGTGTCATGTTTTGGCTATAATGATAGGTCACACTACCACGACGAGCCATCATCAAAATGCGTGACGCGTATTCGGCAATGTGTTGAAACAATGTCATGTCGTTTGGATCTAACGTGGTAATAGAGATGGTTGCTGTTTTGGACTTGGTAAGTGGGGCAATTTCGAGTGTGTTGGCATCTAATCGCTTATATGTAATGGCAATGGGCTTTCCTATGCTGTCGATCGCCGATACCAATAATTTTTGGCTGTTCAAATGGTGCATGATTTTAACCGGCTGATTATCCTTTAATATCATTTTTTGTTTGAAAGTGCGCCGTATAAAAGGGATTTTCATAGCATTTGTGGCAAATTTCTGATTGATGGTCCGTAAATAAGCTATTTTATTGTAGAGCATTTCAAAATTAAATTGCCCGTTCGCTTGTGTTTGTGCGGTGCTGCTGATGACATTGCCAACATTCAGGTTTTGACTTGTAGTGACACCTGTTTGCCAATTGTAGTTGGAATTGTATTGAAGTTGCCCGTTGATGAAATCCAAGTAAGGAATTTTATTGAACGGCAATGTGTACGAAACATTAAATAGCTGTTGATAGGCAAGCGGTCGTCCTAAATTCATCAAACTTTTTTGGATAGAATCTTTCCATACTTTGAATTCATCAGGGAATAAGTTCTTATCTACAGGCACATAGGGTTCATCAATGCTTGAATTGGTCGTGGAAGAAAATGATAGCGACAGACCTTTGGTGATATCGTAGCGGAAATCCAATCGTTTGTTCAATAAAAAGGCATCGCTAAACGAGAGTAAGTCGTATTTACTTTGGGTTAAACCGGAATTAATCGCATCAAAATCGCGAAGTTGCGACTGCGCATAAGAGCGTGTAATATTTGCATTATAGGCGATTAGCGATGGCGTGAAATTCAGGTTGAATTCAGCCAGCCATTTTAGAAATGGAGAACGTAGCTTCTTGATTTTTTTAAATGGTTCCCATGGTTTCGGTGCAGTGCTAAATGTATAATTGAAAGTGCCTTGATAGTTCTTCGTAAAGTTGTAAATAGTGGTTGGATCTTTATCGGAAGTTTCGTTATACAGATAGGAGAAAGAAAAGTTTGCCGGATCGTACAGTTTGGGTTCCTTGCTTCGAATATCAATTTTGGCATTGGTGATGTTGAAGCTTTTCGTGGTGTGCCATGTTTGCGACAATGCCTTGATGGAATCCTGCTGGGCAACCGTTGTAGCATTGCGTAACGCATCGGATAACAAAATATCCTGATCTAATGGATTGTATTTTGGCTGTGTTAATTCTTGAGACATTGACATATACAGCGGAATACTGACATGTGCTTTTTCAGGAAAAAACTTCCCTAATTGCAACATAGCGGCTGCATTGTATTGGTAGTCATTGTTCATGCTACGTTCCATCAGACTTTGTTCAATGCCTCCAAATCCTGCCGTGACTACCTTCCCCGCCAAATTTATGGTACCAAAATCGGAAAGTCCAATGGCAAGATTTGCCACACCTGCCCAGCCACCGCTTTCGTTGAAATCGGTCAATCGAAACTCGTCAAACCAGATATTTCCCGACTTGACGGTGCGTCCGTTGTTGCGAACGCCAATCATAATGGTCTCAACATCGCTTAAACTTGGATTTCCAACCACAGTGACTTTGTTTTTGGGAAAGTTCGGATCGTAATAAGAATAAGGTTGAGAGAATGAAACTGATCCATTGCGACCTTCTTCGCTATTTCGTTGTAATTTCAGATTGGTCAAAACGGATAAAGCAATGTCAAAGTTGTTTTCTTGTGGCCAAACCGTTGTGACATCTGTCGGATTGTTTTGTTGATAATGGCCAGGAGGCGTTACTTTGAGCGGAATTTCGTATTCGTAGTAATTATTGGTCATATCAGAGCCGATGCGCACAAAAGCAGTCATGTCGTAATCCTGCAAATTAGTGGTATTGTCGGGTAGCGCTTCGGCATGTGTAAACATTTGTATCCGCTTGTATTTGCGCATATCGTAGCTTGTGTTTTTATAAACAGCGCGAGCATCACCCGGAGATAGGTTTGTGGCTGTCATGGCCAACGATTGTTCGTTTTCCTGAACAATCTGCGGTTGACTTGGATCTACCTGGCGAGTAACGCCGGGTGGCAAAACATAATTTACCGGTACTCGATTCCCGTCTGATTCAATATTGACAGCGCCAACCGTTAATTGCCCGTTTGTGGATGGCGGTTGTTGTATGTTGTTCAAAGGTTGTGTGTAGTTTCTCCATTCCCCACGTACCAAATTCAGTGTTCCGAAACGTAAAAATGTAGAGTCTTGAAAATTAGTCATGAACATACGCATAAAACGAATGGACGAGAAATCAGTAATGTTACCAATGCGTTTTTGGTAATCTTGAATAGGAATCTGAAAATGGTACCATGTCACGTTGCTTTGTTTCCCGTTTTTCAAATCCACTTTCGATGTTATTTTATCAACCAAAAAGTTTTGACCTACCTGCAAATCAGGTCGTCTCAACGAAACTTTGTATTGGTAATAATTTTCGCTTTGATTGAGGGTGTTGTCATGGTTAATATCATACGTATCCGGCAATGAGGTAGCCGCTGTACTAATGTTGGTGGTAGGATCGTTGGTTGAATTTCCCTTTGTCCCATTAAATTGTTTGTAACGTTGCAGGATGTTAGCTTGAATATTGTCAAAATAGGGACTTCGATAGCTGGCAAATGAATCACCGGCCGGATCATTAAAGGGAGAGTACGGATCATTCTGCCATTGGCGTATCGTTGCCGGTGAAAGGATGGTTTTTAATTGTTCGAGATATGCTTTGTAAGTTGGAAAATTGTATTCATTTGCTTTCGACAATCCATCTAAGCCGACGTCCTGATTTTTCAATGCGTCCTGGCTATTATCGAATGCCAAAACAGTGGATTGAATGGTTGGCACTCGTCCCCAAACCGTTGCAATGGTGCCTGTTGTATCTCCATTTGCCGGCAATCCGTTTTCAAAAAACTTATAACCAGCCTTTAGAACATCTTCCGAAATATCACCCAAATCAAAATAAAGATCGCCACCCGGGTTCGCATTCAGTGAGTCGTTAACAAATGGATCCATCATCCAGAAATCGATGTATTCAATATTGGCAGCTGCAAAATCGGTTGTTGGGAGTGCTCGCATAATGCCACCCCAGCGTGATTGTGGATCACGTAAGTTTCCGTTAGCGTCGATTCCGGCGCTGTAAGCTCCGGGAAGAGCGTCGACGTTGTAAGGACCACGTTCAGTTGGATAATAAGAAAGATTCAGCACCGGTAGGTACGACGTGGTTCCATATAAACTTTGTTTATTGGGGAAAATTTCTTGTTCGAGTACAGGACGGGTTAAATTATTGGATTGCAGATTTTTGTTGTTACGAATGTATGCCGGAGTTAAAGATGAATTGGTACTAAAAACCGATTGATCAATCGTGAACCAGTTGAAGAGCGCTCTGTTTTTTCCATAATCTACATTATTGGACAGCGCTGCTTCTCGGAAAAGCGGCGTGCTGGTGTCATCATACGGGGTGCTCGCCAAAGACCAATTGTACGGATAACTTAAATCAATATCGGTTTGTGTCGATTCAAAATCGTCAATGTAAACTACACCTTGCTTAGAGACCGAATTTGGATGCCCGGGAATAAGTTGAGCAAATTCGGCGTTGAAATTAATAGTGGACGGTTTTGTGAGGTTTAACAACGGAATCTTGTCAGCTAAATTTGTGAGCCATTGTGATTCTGTACGATAGGAAGTATTCAACCCCCAGATAGTATTGGAAATGGGATCGCTTCCATAGTTTACATTTTGGGTAAGCGGCATTTCAGAAAGGTTCATGATGGTTCCTCCCAAAGTGAAATCTTTGCTGAAAGCATATTCGAGATGGGTACCAAACAATGTTTTTCGCTGCAAATTAAACATGGATTGGTTTTCAAGTTTCACGCTGATGTTGTTACCTGATGATAAAAGGCCCTGATTCAAGATGGTCACAGTCCCCATCGTATAGTCTACAACATAATCTTGATTTTCTACCAATGTTTGTCCGCCGGCTGTCACCACGACAGAGCCGCGAGGTATATTCATGGCATTGAGTTGTATTTGCGAACCAGAGGTGCCCTTGTATTGTCCGGACAATATAAACTTGTTTTTTTGACTGTATTGTTGTGCAACGGTCAAAGTTGAGTCGTAAAGTTGTTGGAATATATATTTTTGTGCAATGGTCGGATTTCCAATTTTCGATGTCAAGAAGCTGCCAAACGGTTCATTTTCAGGGAAAATAATGTATCCGCCGTTTGACACAACGGTATAACCTTCAATATAGTCAAAAATTCCATCCGGATGAGGTTGATTATTCGCATTAAGACGATCTAAGTTCATTACCTGGAGCAAGCGTATGTTTTTGATGTTGCCTTCATTAATGTAATTGACTGCTGCTCCTGTCGAATCATTTTGATATAAAATATTTAATTGAAATTTATCAGATTGAATTTGTTGTGAACCAACGTAATATATATTTTTCATCATCAATTTCCAAAGTGGAGTGGAAGGCGATAAATTGGTGTTTTTGATCAGTTTAACGATCAATGCCTGAGGGGCTGCAATCGGATCGGTAGAAAATTCTCCAACTTGGTATGTTTTTCCAGCTTCGGTATATTCGTAAGAAATAGCTAAAACATCATCTGAATTTAATTTTGATCTTAGGGTAATGTATCCTAAACTAGCATTAAGCGTATATTCTGATGGATCCAAACGACGTGCGCTTTCAACAAGTTCAAAATCATGGCTTCCGGAGATGCCAAAACCCCCAAATTGTGAATTAAGGAGGGACATGGAAGATTGAATGTTTCGAACGCCAGGGAGCGAAGAAACTTCTTTGTAAAGAGAGTTTGTCGAGTTATCAGGATTCGCTAACATAGGGTTTAACGTCCAATGTGAATTGGTTAAATTGGATGATTCGCCTAAGTCAGCAAAGGCTAAGATATTGCGTGCTTGCGAGAAATCACCTTGTTTATTGGTTACCCATACTTCAACCCGATTAATTGTGATGCCGGAAGTCACATAGGGCAGTTGATTCATCCATTGTTCAAAATGATTGCGAAAATAGCTGGATAAGAAAAAATGTCGATTAGCATCATATTGATCTATCGGTAATTGAAACTTTGTGGTTTGTACGCCACCTTGCGTGTTGACAGTTTGTGTTTGCGATTGTTGTTGCGAGGCAATAGCTACTACGTTGAGTTTGCCAAACTGCATCTCAGTTTTGATTCCAAACAAAGATGAACTTCCACTGATTAATGAACTGTTAAGAGGCATACTTACGTTGCCGGCTTCAATTTTCCGAATAAACTCATCATTATCACCTTGGTAATTGAGTTTAACCATTTTTTGATCATAATCGAAGGTCGATTCTGTGTTGTAGTTGAGGTTAAAGTTTATTTTATTACCCACCTTCCCATTGACATTGGCTTGTATTTTTTCTGTGAAATTGAATGCCGGTGGCGGGTTTCGCATACTGGAAGTATAAACCGGGTTGTCAACTGAGTTTGTTCGAATGCCAAATCCTACTTCGGCTGATCCTTGCATGTGAAGTTGAACGCCTCCTTTGCCAAAGAGTTTATCGGCGGGTCCCAGGCTAAATTTAGTGTCTGTTTTTGCAAATTTCTGATCTTCGCTTTGTTTCACTGAATCATCCAATTGTCGCCAATACGATTGCATCGATTGTTGCATCGAAAATCGCTGATATTGAGTACTATCCATCACAATAGGAGAAGTGAGATCCATATTCCCAAGTTTGGTGTACACATAATATTGAGCGCTGACAGGATCGTAAACAACTGACGTTTGTATGTTTTGCGGCGTTTTTAAATCAACGGGATATTTCTTTAGTAAATCGCTTGTGTCGTTCTTTACTAAATTATTTACAGGATAATGGAGAATAGTATCTTGTGGTACATTACGTTGTACAGTTTCTGCTTTAGGCGATTGTGGAGATTGCACAACATTTCGTGTCGTTACCGGCGGAAGGGCGAAAACAACAAAAATGCTAATGAAAGCTGCAAATAAAAGAATTTTCTTTACCACAAACGGATTATTTTTTTAGGTAGGCTTTGGGATTTACAGCATCTTCAATGCAGTACGGATTGCCTCTTCAACACTGCAAACATTGTTTTCGGTGAAGATTTTTGTCAGCGCTTTTTGGGCTTGTATCTGATTGAATCCTAACATTAACAAAGCCGACAAAGCCTCGCTTTTTGCAGAAGTATCAGTGGCGAATATTGCCGTCTTCCCCTCAAGTATTTTTCCTACTTTGTCTTTTAAGTCAATAATGATGCGTTGTGCCGTCTTAATACCGATGCCTTTGATATTCTTCAATGCCACAACATTATCAGTCAGAATGACCGAGATTAATTCATCAACTGAAAGTGACGACAGCATCATACGCGCCGTATTTGCGCCTACTCCTGAAACGGATACTAACTGCACAAAAAGTTCTCTTTCTGCTTTGTTTAAAAACCCGAACAATTGGTATGCGTCTTCTCTGATCGCCTCATAAACAAATAACTGGGCTTCTTTTTTCTGTTCCAGAGCAACATAAGTTGGTAGTGTAATATGCAACAAATACCCTATTCCGCCTGTTTCTAAAGTGACAAAAATAGGGGATAGATCGACAATGGTTCCTTTAATATATTCTATCATTTTGTATTAGTTAACGAGAAAACGCTGGTTTTGGTATGTGTTTGTCGCAAAAATAATCTTTTTTATCAACAGGTGATGACCTTATGGTTATATTTCAATTCGCAATTGCAATTGTATGTATTACTTTGAATAACAAGTGATAGCATGTTATTTTTTCTCAATGTCTTTTAAGTGTAAATCAATAGCATAAACTGAAATTATCAGTTCTCGAATGGATAACCCAAGCGAAATAAGTAACAAAATGACGGCAATGCCAAACGTGACGGACGCTATACCATTGAAATTAAAGAAGACAAATAGCATACATACAACGCATAAGAACAAGCTGCTAACACCGTAAATTTGCATATTACGGATCAGATAAAGGCGCTTTCGCAAATTTTGAATTTGTGCAAATACTTTTTCCGACGATGTTACTAAATAATGTTCGTGCAAATTACGAATCAATTGAGCTAACGACAGAAATCGATTGGTAAAGGCCAACAAAATAAGCGAGATAGCCGAAAAAAACAGGGCAGGAGTAGTAATATCCAGATGCATATTGTTTGGTTTTATAATGGTTACAACCAATTGATTATATTTGATTTACTGTTTTGTGTTTTGATTGGTTTGATGCAATCCAATTAGTTAGCTCCACAAACGAGGCCACATCAAGTTGTTCGGCTCTTTTATCTAACATTGGGTGTGTTGTTGCAAATTCACCAATCAGCGATTTTAACGCATTTCGAAGTGTTTTGCGTCGTTGATTGAATCCTGTTTTTATCACCGTTTTGAAAAGAACCTCATCACAATCCAATGCTTTGACGGAGTTACGGCGTAATCGAATAACACCGGATTTAACTTTGGGAGGCGGATCGAAAACTTGCTCTGAAACCGTAAAAAGGTATTCGATGTCATAATAGGCTTGCAATAAAACACTCAAAATGCCGTATTGTTTGTTACCTGGAGGCGATGCAAGTCGTTCTGCTACTTCTTTTTGCAACATGCCAACAATCACCGGAATCTGGTCTTTAAAAGGCAATGTTTTAAAGAAAATCTGACTTGATATGTTATAAGGAAAATTGCCGATCAAATGAAAAGCTTTGCCGTCGAACAATGTTTGTAAATCCATCGCTAAAAAATCGCCTTCGATGATTAAGAGATCCTTGAAATGCTGTCGTAAATAACGAATCGATTCCTGATCAATTTCAACTGCCTTTAGATCAATAAGTTTATTCTGAATCAAATAACGGGTCAACACACCTGTACCCGGGCCAACTTCGAGAACGTGGGTCTCCTCCGTAATCGCTAAGCTGTCGACAATGCGTTCTGCAATGCCTTCGTCTTTAAGAAAATGTTGTCCTAAGTATTTTTTTGCTCTGACTTCGTGCATACAATGTTGTGGTAAATGTGATTGGATGAAATGACTCAATTGCTGCTGTGGTGAGCAAAAAATTGTATCTTTGTTACGTGTTTCAATCTGCAAAATTAGCCAGAATTTATCGGATAACCTACGTTTATAAAGCTATTTACTATTTTCGTAACAATCGTGTATAGAATGAAAAAATTTGGGAGTTGGATTCGGAGAAGAATTATACAATTTATCGACTTATTCTATTGGCCTTTTTTTAAAAAATTCATCCCGGAATCATTGTTCCGTTATATTTTCTCCGGATCTGCCAATGTGATATTCGATTGGGTTCTTTTCGCTTTGTTCTACAACTTCGTTTTTCAAAAACAGTTGGTTCATTTGCACTTTGTGACGATTACTCCTTATATTGCAGCCTTTCTTTGCACCTTTCCAATAACGTTTACCAGTGGGTTCTTATTGTCTAAATACATCAGTTTTAATGGTTCGTTGTTGCGTGGGAGGGTACAATTGTTTCGCTATTTTTTTGTGGTTGCAGGTTGTATCCTGATCAACTATTTTGGGTTGAAATTGTTTGTCGGTGAGTGGAATGTGTACCCGACTCCCGCCAAAATGATCGTTACATTGTTTACTACGTTGTTTAGCTATACGATGCAACGCAATTTCACATTCAAGCATCATGATCCGTTGACTCATTAAGTAATAACTTTTCAATCTTTTGAATTTATGCTTCCACTTTCGTTGCCCCGATTAAAACATACTACGTCTGGTAATTTCTTTTTAATGGCCGGTCCTTGTGTCATTGAAGGAGAATCCATGGCTTTGTCTATTGCTGAAAAAATTGTTGAACTCACTGATAAATATGAAATCCCTTATATTTTTAAGGGATCGTATCGCAAAGCAAATCGTTCGCGCATCGATTCTTTTCGCGGTATTGGAGATGAAAAAGCGCTGCGTATTTTGCAAAAAGTGGCAAAAACATTTGATGTTCCGGTTGTGACTGATATTCACACGCAAGAAGAAGCCTTTTTGGCAGCCGAGTATGTGGATGTGTTGCAAATTCCAGCCTTTCTTTGTCGACAAACAGAACTTTTAGAAGCTGCTGCAAAAACTCAGCGATGGATCAACATAAAAAAAGGACAATTTCTATCTCCTGATGCCATGCAATTTGCAGCTCAAAAGGTGATCGATTCCGGTAATGATCGCGTGATGTTGACGGAACGAGGTACTACGTTTGGTTATCAGGATTTGGTGGTCGACTATCGCGGCATTCCTGCTATGCAACGCTTTGGCCATCCTGTGGTGCTCGATGTTACTCATTCATTGCAACAACCGAATCAATCGTCAGGTATTACAGGTGGTATGCCTCAACTTATTGAAACAATGGCGAAAGCTGGCATTTCGGTTGGTGTCGATGGCATCTTTCTTGAGACGCACCCCGAACCTGCTAAAGCTCTTTCTGATGGAGCCAACATGCTACCATTAGATCAATTAGAAAGTTTATTGATGAAATTGTCGGCCATTCGCCGTACGATCAACTCTTTTTGAGAAAGGCTAAAGTGAAATAATGATAGCCTTTTTGGCGGAGTGTTGTCAAAGAAGAATGTCTCCTGCAAGGGTTAAAATGAGGCTGATTAAGGCCAACGTCATGATAAGGCTTCCCGTAATTACATTTACAAATCGCAGTCCTCTAACATTAAATTTGTTGCGAAATAAATTCACAATGCTTGTCAACAAAAACCACCAAGCGGCAGCTCCCAATAAGATAGAAACCATTCCTACTGCTGATTCAAGAAAAGATGTTTGTTGATTGATAAAATTGAAACGAGCATAAAGAGCCATTAACAAGACGATAATAAGCGGATTGGAAATTGTCAATGCAAATGATGTTCCGAAATCTTGCATATAACTTTCTTTCATTTCTGTTTTTTTTGTGAGTTGTCTCACGGGATTGCTACGAAAAAGGTAGAATCCGAATAACAAAACAAAAATACTTCCAAATGTTTGAAAACCAAATTGATGAGCTTGTAAAAAATCCACAACAAAACTCATCCCGTATCCCGTTGCAATGGCATAGAGCAAATCAGAAGCCGTTGCTCCTAATCCCGTTACAATGCCATAATATTTGCCGCGATTAAGGGTGCGTTGAATAACCAGTACGCCAATGGGTCCCATTGGCGCTGATACGCAAATTCCTATGATAATACCTTTCCAAATCGTTTCAAACATAGTGCAAATATCGGTAATTTTTTTTAGTTGAGTGCTTTTATCGAATAAAATACGCCGTTTTAACGTGAAATCTAATGATTTTGATAACCCGTTTTTATTGATAGTTCGTTGATATACAAAGTTCTGGTTTTAATATTTATTGCTTACAAGTTGATACTCCATTTTTTTTAATGTTTATCTCTCGTTCTAATTTTTAATTTCAGTATATTATGGCCGACACGTTACAAATTTTACAACATGCTGACAAGGAACAGCAATATCTCAATTTATTACCACAAATTGCTTCTTTAGTTGAGAATGAACCTGATTTTATAGCAAATTGTGCCAATATTGCGGCTGCATTGAAAGAATCATTTCATTTCCTCTGGGTTGGATTTTATCGTGTTGTAAATCAAGTTTTGGTTTTGGGACCATTTCAAGGTCCGATTGCGTGTACTCGGATAGCCTATGGGAAAGGTGTTTGTGGGAAAGCATGGCAACAAGCTGTCCCAATGATTGTGCCGGATGTAGATCAATTTCCGGGTCATATAGCTTGCAGTTCTTTGTCAAAATCGGAAATTGTAATTCCCTTGATCATTCGCCAGCAGGTAGTTGCCGTGTTGGATATTGATAGTTTATTGTTAAATGATTTTGATGATATTGATCGGTTATACTTGCAAAAAGTAGTTGATTTACTGGCTCATTCATTCGACGCTTTATGTTTGAGAATATGAGTTGATTTAATTCTTGAAGATAGACTTATGAGTTGTTTTTTGAGAGAAAACAGAAATAGCGTGTTCCCAACAATTTGTTTTCTTCATCTTTCTCTTTGTAGTTCATTCGTCTGCAAATTCTTTGTCAATGTATTATTTTCAACGAATTAAAGAGTCTTTGTGCATTGATTTTGCTAAAAGATGTATGTATTAAACATTACTAAAGGTTAAATTAGCAAAAATATTCAGATTAAATCCTTATTTATTCAGTCTTTGTTCCCTATTTATTGCTTGTTAATCTGAATATTACCTCCTCGACTGTTTACTTTTAGGATATTCGTGTTCGTGCACGTAATTTGAGTTATCAAGAATTGGTTATAAATTCGCAACATGAATTTGAACCCCAGCGCCATGAACCCAGAAAAGAAGATAACTATCAAAGACATAGCTAAAAAAGCAGGTGTTTCTGCCGGTACGGTAGACAGAGTATTGCACAATCGTGGTGAAGTTTCTGAAAAAAGTAAAGCTAAAATCAGGAAAACGCTGGAGGAATTGCATTATGAACCTAATCTGATTGCAAGTTCGTTGTCTGCTAAGAAAACTTATCTTCTCATTACATTGATTCCTTCATTCAATCCCGGAGATTATTGGGAGGAAGTGGATAAGGGAATTGATAGGGCTATGTCTGAAGTGGCAAAGTTTAATGTGTTTATCGAAAAACGTTATTTTAATCAATTTGATGCACAATCCTTTTTTTCAGCAATCGATGACCTTGAAAACGCTGAGTGTAATGGTGTGATGCTTTCTCCCATTTTACGGGATAAAAGCTTGATGTTTACTGCAAAGATGAAGCAACGCCATATTCCGGTTGTCTTTATCGATTCACAAGTGGAAGGTGCTGATTTTTTGGCATATTTTGGACAACCTTCCTTTCAAAGTGGATACGTTGGAGCAAAAACATTAATGCTTCAGGTGAAGGATAATCAAAATGTACTATTGTTTAGAACATTACGGAAAGGGTTTATTGGAGCCAACCAAACTTTACAACGACAAGAAGGATTTTTGTCCTTTTTAAGTGAGTATCGTCCCAATGTTTCTGTGATAAACGTGGAATTACAAGCTGGAAACCCGGAGTTGAACGAATTGTTGATGAAACAAGCATTTGATGAACGAAATCAAGTGGGTGCCGCTGTTATTTTTAATTCTACAGCTTTCAATATTGCAAGTTTTCTGGAACGATCGGATATTCATGATGTAGTACTTTTGGGTTACGATGCTTTAGCACGCAATGTTCACTATTTAAAACAAGGACAAATATCGGTCTTAATTGCTCAGCGACCTGAAACACAAAGTTATAATGGAATAAAAGCTTTATTTAATTGCCTGGTGCTTAAGCAATCTGTAAATCATATCAATTACATGCCAATTGATTTGCTTTACAAGGAAAACGTTGATTTTTACACACATTACGAACAATATTAACAGCCCCAACTTGCTTTGGTAATGCCTTTTCGCTGTTAATTATTCGCAAATTAGAGACTTATCTCTGGTACCTTTTTCTTATTAGTAATCTTACTATACCAAAAAGCACGAAACTCATCTTGATGATAGATGAGGATCGTTTTTTTATGTCCTTTGGGATAGTCAAATCGTATTGTCAATATTCATAGTTCAATTATTTATCAATTTTATTTTTCATGAAAAGTTTAAACAGAACGAATGTTCCGACTCAACGTTATCCGGAACGTATTATTCAATTTGGAGAAGGAAATTTTTTGCGTGCTTTCGTCGATTGGATTGTTTACAACATGAATCAGAAAGCCAACTTTAACAGCAGTGTCGTGGTGGTGCAACCTCTTGAGAATGGGATGGTTGATATGCTAAACGAACAAGATGGCTTATATCATGTCAATTTACAGGGTGTTGAAAATGGAAAGGTTGTGGATTCCATCGAGTTGATTGATGTCATTTCACGCGGAATCAATCCGTATTATGAGTTTGAGGAATACATAAAATTAGCCGAAAATCCGGACATGAGGTTCGTTGTTTCAAATACTACCGAAGCCGGTATTGCTTTTGACCCTACATGTGCTTTGTCCGATAAACCGGCAAAGTCTTATCCCGGAAAATTGACACAATTGCTTTATCATCGATTTATCACCTTTAATGGAGCGACAGATAAGGGATTGATTATCTTGCCTTGCGAATTGATTTTTCATAATGGGGTTGAGTTGAAAAAGTGCATTGAGCAATACATTGCGTTATGGCATTTGGGCGATGTTTTTAAAGTATGGTTTGAAAATTCGTGTGGCGTATATAGTACGTTAGTTGACCGAATTGTCCCGGGTTATCCGAAAGATACCATTGATGAGATTTTGAACAAAATTCAGATAGAAGACAAATTAGTGGTAAAGGGCGAAATCTTTCATTTATGGTGTATTGAAGCGCCAAAATCGATTGCTGCTGAATTTCCTGCCGATAAAGCCGGTCTGAATGTGTTGTTTGTGGATAGCGAGAAACCTTATCACGAACGAAAGGTAACCTTGCTGAATGGCCCTCACATGGTGTTAGCACCTGTCGGATATTTATCGGGTTTAGATACGGTGAAGGAATGTGTAGAAGATACTGTTATTGGACCATTTGTTCGACAGGTGATGTTTGAGGAATTGATGCCGACGCTCGATTTGCCTAAAGATGAATTGGAAAATTTTGCGCAGGCTGTTTTGGAGCGTTTCCAAAATCCGTTTGTAAAACATTTTGTTACAAGTATCATGTTGAATGCTTTTCCCAAATTCAAAACACGTGATATTCCGGGGTTAAAAATTTACTTTCAACGAAATGGGGAATTGCCCGAAGGTTTGGTGCTGGGGTTAGCTGCCATTTGTACCTATTACAAAGGTGGCCTACGCAATCAAGATGTGATTGAGTTAAAAGATGACGATGAAATTATCGCTTTGTTGCAATCTTTATGGGCAACCGATTCTATTCAAAACGTGGCGGAAGGAGTTTTGGCAGCAGAATTTATCTGGGGCGAAGATTTGAATCTGATTCCCGGTCTAACGGCTCAATTAACCCTGTTTTTGTCTTCTATTCAAGCAGATGGAATGTTGAAAACAGTAAAACAGGTTCTTGATAAGGTGTTAATGCTACAATGATGTCAACACAAATTCTTAAAATTAATCCAACCGATAATGTGGCAGTTGCGATTGTTGAATTAAATGTGGGCGATCAATTGCATGTGGATGATAAATCTGTTGTTGTAAAAGAACTCATTCCCGTGGGTCATAAGGTTGCTTTACAATCGCTGTCAACCAACGATTTAATAATCAAATACGGATATTCGATTGGTCATGCCATTGAATCCATTGATGAAGGTGCCTGGGTGAACGAAAAGAACCTGAAAACCAACCTGAATGGCATCCTTGAATATCGCTATTCACCTAAGCATGTCGCTGTCCAGGAAGCTGATCGCCATTTGTCATTCAACGGCTATGTCAGGAAAAATGGTGAAGTTGGTATTCGAAATGAAATATGGATTATTCCCACGGTTGGTTGTGTAAACGGGACGATACGACGGTTGGCCGATGAGTTTCGCCGTGAAGTCGGTGACGAAAGTGTGGATGCCATTGTTGATTTTCCTCATAATTATGGATGTTCACAATTAGGCGATGATCACGAAAACACCCGAAAGATTTTACGCGACATGGCATTGCATCCTAATGCAGGCGGCGTTTTAATGGTGGGATTAGGTTGCGAAAATAATCAACTTACAGCATTCCGCGAGTTATTGGGGGATTATGATCCTGAAAGGATTATGTTCATGGAGACGCAAAAAATTGAAGGCGATGAGATGGAAATTGGGATGGAATTGTTGCGAAAGCTCTATCAGAAAATGAAGAGTGACGTTCGTCAACCGGTACCATTGTCATCCTTGCGTGTTGGGTTGAAATGTGGTGGTTCCGATGGCTTTTCAGGTATTACAGCGAATCCTTTGTTGGGTATGTTTTCTGATTTTCTCGTTTCGCAGGGAGGTACAACGATCTTAACAGAAGTTCCTGAAATGTTTGGCGCTGAAACCTTATTGATGAATCGCTGTAACAACGAAAATACGTTTGACAAAACGGTGCATTTGATCAACGATTTCAAAGCTTATTTCATTCAAAATAATCAACCGATTTATGAAAATCCATCTCCGGGCAATAAAGCCGGCGGTATTTCCACGTTGGAAGAAAAATCTCTGGGATGTACTCAAAAAAGCGGCATGGCGGTTGTAAAAGATGTATTGAAATATGGAGATCGATTGAAGGAGCACGGACTTAATCTGTTAAGCGCCCCGGGAAACGATTTGGTGGCTACCACGGCTTTAGGCGCTGCTGGATGTCACTTCGTGCTTTTTACAACCGGACGAGGAACTCCCTTTGGTAGTTTTATTCCAACCGTCAAAATATCTACGAACACCAAATTGGCCAATAATAAACCGTTATGGATCGATTTCAATGCCGGAAAATTATTGGAAGGAACGTCTATGAAAGATCTCCGTGAACAATTTATTGCCTACATTCTTCATGTAGTGAATGGTGAAAAAGTGAATGCCGAGAAAAACTCTTATCGTGAAATTGCTATTTTCAAAACCGGCGTGACACTCTAAGTGAATTTTAATTTGGTACTTAAGACAGCTGTAGAAGCGAGAAATCTTTATGTGAAATATTAACATATTTAGAGGCTTATTTTTCTCCTAAAATTTGCTTTTTAAGAAAACATGCGTTACATTTGTTTTCGTCCACAAAGAAAAATCCGTTGACATATGATGTTGCTCAAAGCATGGACAGTGTGTATAAAAAGGATGATTTGACTTAATAAGCAAGTATGTAAAACCAGAATTTGTCTTAAAGAGAATTCACAAAAAACACTATTATGGAAAATGAAATCATTGGAATGCCTCGCATTGGCGATAAGGCACCTGAATTTAAAGCGGTAACTACACAAGGCAATATCCATTTTCCTGTTCAATACAGAGGGAAATGGGTGATCTTTTTTAGCCATCCTGCTGATTTTACTCCTGTTTGTACTTCCGAATTCATGACATTTGCCACGATGGAGGACAAATTTGAAGCAGCTAATTGTAAGTTGGTGGGCCTTTCTGTCGATGGGCTTTACAGTCATATTGCATGGTTACGAACTATTCAGGAAAAAATCGAGTTTAAAGGCATGAAAGACGTGGAGGTTAATTTTCCTCTCATCGAAGACATAACAATGGAGATTGCTCAAAAGTATGGCATGATACAACCGGGCGAAAGCAGCACAAAGGCTGTAAGAGCTGTCTTTTTCATTGATCCAAAAGGAATTATTCGTGCCATAATTTATTATCCGCTTAGTTTAGGACGTAATTTTGATGAGTTGTATCGTGCTTTAATCGCCATGCAAACCGCAGATACATTTAATGTAGCTACTCCTGCTGATTGGCAACCCGGCGATGATGTGATTGTTCCAACTGCCGGTTCATGTGGTACGGCACGTGAGCGCATGATACCCAAAGATGACATTACTTGCCATGATTGGTTCTTCTGTACCAAAAGATTAGACAAAGAAACGTTGTGGCAAAACATTCTTAAATAGCGCCATTTCTTAGAGATCCGAGAAACACAAGCCGTTTCGGGTAATTCCGGAACGGTTTTGTCTTTTTAAATGGTTGGTTGCTATGAATTGACGAACAAAGTTTCATTGCAGAATCAACTGTTTTTTGCAAATTGTTATGCACATTTTTATACTGGTGAAACACATGGTTATCAGAGAGTTTTGTTGTACCTTTGTTTCTTTTTTCACAGTATGATTTATGATGAGATGTCGTGATATTAAGTTGTTGATTTTAAGCCATTCTACTATTTCAGTATATTGTTGTCTTTTGCCATTATATGAATGAAATGTCTCCGGATTGAGAAAAATTCTCATGATTCTTGGTTGCATGGTGCTGTGAATAATGAAAAACAATTAGGCTGCCTTATTTTCTAAAATCCTGAAAAATGAATTTTGATGGGAAACATAACACCCAACTAAACTTCTCTGTTAATATGCGCACTTTCAATATTTAAATATAACTAAATATTTGCATGTTAGTTGTTTGTGTAGAAAACAAAAAACCTTATAAGATGATTTTTGATTGTAATATGCGTCATTTCACTTGCTAAAGCATGTATCAAGACTTATTTTACCCCAAATTTAACAATATCCAAAATGTCTCCATGCAACTTTTATCTGAATGCGTAGTCAAAGAGTTGTATTTAGCAAGATGGATATATTCATTATGATTTAATCCTTATGACGTCGAACACATCATGGAGCGTAGGTCATAAAAAATAAATGAACCGGGTATTGTGGTTATTATAGGCACAGAACAATTTGTACACTTTTGAAAATACGATAATCTGAAAATAGAATTTATGAACGAATACATGGGTACTAAACTTGAGAAAAAACAGTTTTTAGATCAATTTTTTGAGGATTCAGTCCGGTTATACCCTGATAAAGTGGCCATAGAATATGGCGAAATACATTACACGTATTCTGAAGTCGAACAATTATCAAATCGGTTAGCCTATTTTCTGCAAGAGCATGGAGTGGCGCCTGAAGAAAAAGTAGTCATTCTTTTACCTCGTACCCCTGAAGTTTATATTGCCATGTTAGGCGTGCTGAAGGCTGGCGGAGCTTACATTCCCCTTGATCCTGAAGCGCCGGGTGAGCGTGTCGATTTCATTATGCACGATTCCGGAGCCAAAATGCTTATAACTGCCGACAGCATTCTCGAAAATGTTGCTTCCTATTTGGATAATCATCCAATATTTAATGTCGATCATCAATTGCATGAACTGGATCGCTATCCTGTTACCAAACCCCTTGTCATCAATAGATCGTCGAACGATCTTTGCTATATAATTTATACGTCCGGAAGTAGTGGTGAACCTAAAGGAGTGCTGCTCGAACATCGCAATGTGGTAAACTACATTGTTGGTGCACAGGAAATTTACCCTGTCGACCACACGCATCGTGTGTTGCAGGGTTTCTCCGTCTCTTTTGATGCTTCGGTTGAAGAAATCTGGGTTACCTTTTCGATGGGCGCCACGTTAGTTGTCGGCACGTTCGATATTATGCGTTCCGGCGATCAATTTGCTTCCATTCTCAACAAACTTCATATCACATTTCTATCATGCGCTCCCACGCTGTTATCGATGGTCAAGGAAGATATTCCTGACTTGAAGATACTTATTTTCGGAGGCGAGGTATGTTCCTCGGATATTGCACACCGGTGGTGTAAACCCGGCAGAATGGTTTACAACACGTATGGGCCGACAGAAGCAGCCGTCATTGCAACCTATTCTGTTTTGCAACCAGATGAAGCCGTAACCATTGGTCGTCCATTGACCGGATATGAAGTGGCGATTGTTAATGAACAGCTGGAACTTGTTGCAGTTGACGAAGAGGGTGAGATATTAATTGGTGGTGAGAGTGTTGCACGTGGCTATCTTCATCGCGATGAACTCACTTCTCAGAAATTTATTGAGACAAATCGTTTGAATGGTTCTACAAAGCGTTATTACAAAACAGGTGACTTGGCCAAATACGCTCCGAATGGCGAAATCGTTTTTGTGGGAAGAGCTGATGCTCAGGTTAAAGTAAGAGGGTTTCGTGTTGAACTGGCTGAAATCGAAGGCTTATTGATCAAGTGCCACGGAGTGCAGGCTGCTGCTGTTGCTTTGGACAGCGCTACGCAGCAATTGGCCGCTTATTTGGTGGTTGATCATGATGTGGAAATTGATCGTGAAGTGATTGCCGATCTTCTGCGTCTCAAATTGCCCTATTACATGATTCCTTCAACGCTTGACGTGATTGATGAACTGCCTATGACGACCAGTCAGAAAATTGATCGAAAACGTTTACCTGCACCTCAAACGCCTCTCTCCTTTTCTGCAAAAAAAGAGATCATCCCCCCGTCCACTGTGTTGGAAAAAGAGATGGTGGCCATCATGGCAACGAATTTCAAACGGGATAACATCTCGATGGATGATCACTTCTTCAACGATTTGGGAGGGCATTCCCTGTTAGCGGCATTGGTTGTTTCGGAGATGAGAGCACACCCGATCTTTGCCAATATGTCGGTTGTGGATGTGTATAAGCATCCTGTCTTATCCGATTTGGCTGCGGAACTTACCAGGAAACAACCCAAACCGCAGAGTGAATCTAAAAAGGAACGCGAGGTTTATAATCCTTCAAAACTGCGTTATTACACCTGTGGGTTCTCTCAGGGGATAGCGATGATTTTTCTGTTGTTTTTGTTTGGTATTGAGTGGTTAGGTCCTTTCTTTGTTTATTCCTATTATTATCAAGCTGATAATGGCGTGTTCTTTTCAATGGGAACGATGCTTCTGATGTATTTTGCCCTGATGCCGATTCTTTCGTTATTTGCTATTGGCTTCAAATGGGCAGTGATCGGACGCATTAAACCCGGGAGATATAAACTTTGGGGAAGCTACTATTTTCGCTTTTGGATAGTGGATAAGGTGATCAATATCTGTCCTATCAACTACTTCACCGGCACCTCCATCATGAATGTCTTCCTGCGTGCGGTGGGCGCCAAGATTGGGCGTAATGTATATATCAACACTTCCGCCATTTCTGCTTTCGACTTAGTGACACTTGGCGATAATGTGAGTATTTGTACCGATACCCATCTTCGTGGATATAACATTGCGGATGGTTATTTGTATATCGGAACGGTAGAGGTTGAAGACGATTGTTTTGTGGGTACCCGATGCAATTTATCTATTAATACCAAGATGGAACGTAATTCATCCATCGATGACCTTACCTTAGTCTCGGAAGGAAGTGTGATTCCTGCCAACGAACAATGGAGTGGATCGCCTGCCGTAAAAGTAGGCATCAACGGGAAACAAACCCATGTTGATCTGTGGTCAACACGTAATTTCCTGCTGTTTTTCATCAGCATTTTCATCATCCCTCTCATCACGATGCTTGCTTATTTCCCGGGCTTGATGCTGATCACGCACCTGGCTTATGTTTCACGTGGTTTTCACTTTTTATGGACAACAATAGGAGTGGGTGTCTCTTTTGTGGTGTTGCTGACGGTTATTATCACGATCCTCAAATGGATAATGCTCGGGAATATTAAAGAGGGCAAATATCCTGTCAACAGCATCTTTTATTACAAGAAATGGTTTTTCGATCAATTGATGAAACTGAGTCTTCAGGTGATTGGAACATTATACACCACGCTCTATCTTCAGATATGGTTCAAAATGCTTGGCGTGAAAATGGGAAAACGTGTTGAAATAGCCACGGTGGAATTTATTTCACCCGACTTGCTCGAAACCGGTGACGAATGCTTTCTTGCCGACTCTGTTTCGGTAGGTGCTTCGCATGTGCGTAACGGGTACATTACTATTGCCAAGGCGCGTATCGGCGACCGTACCTTTGTCGGGAACAGTGCAGTGATAAGTCCCGGTACCCGTCTGGGGAGTGATGTGCTTGTTGGGGTACTTTCGAAAATGAACAAAGACGATTTGCCGGCAAAGGATGGAACATCCTGGTTCGGTTCTCCTGCGGTATATCTTCCCCAACGCGACATTAATCGCGACTTCTCGGCAAAGCGTACTTATAAGCCCACGCGGATCCTGTTTTTCCTGCGCTATAGCATTGAGTTTTTCCGTGTCACATTGCCTGCAACGTTGTTTATCGCGTTAGCTGCCTTGATTACCGATGTCGCATCTTATCTGCAAGTGACTAAATCGCTTTGGGAACTGTTTTTAGTATTTCCTTTCCTGTATCTCGGCGCTGCCATTCTTGGAACCATTGTAATGGTAATCTTTAAATGGATCATTATCGGGAAATATAAACCTGCCAAAAAACCTCTCTGGAGCAATTATGTTTGGCGAAGCGAATTGGTAACGGGTGTTTACGAAAATTTCTTGGTGCTCTTTTTCCTGAATATTCTCACCGGAACACCGTTTATAAAATATCCTTTACGCATGCTTGGATGCAAGATCGGGAAAAGAGCCTGCATCGTTACAACGCAGATCACGGAGTTCGATTTGATTAAAATGGGCGATGACTCGGCGCTCAACGATAACTGTACACTGCAAACACACCTTTTCGAAGACAGGGTGATGAAAATGTCGTATGTGGATATTGGCAATGGTTGCAGTGTGGGTGGAATGGCCGTAGTACTTTACGACTCCAAGATGGAAGATAAGTCGATTCTGCAACCACTATCGGTATTGATGAAAAGCGAAACCCTTCCGGCAAATGGTGTCTTTGTGGGAGTACCTGCAAACCCGTCTTAAATGGACATTGGACAGTTGACATGGTCAACTGTCCAATGCTCATAGTGAACGGTCAATAGCTAAATCCCAGCTTCGTCAATCCATTCTGAACATCTGTATTTTGCATAAACAGATTCCATAGAAATTGAGAGCGGTAATTTTCGATCATACAGATTATCGGTCCTTCGTCAATAGCTAAATCCGATTGCACACCGTTAGCGTCGGTACTAAACCACGCTTGAGACAAATCAAACGCATCGACAAAACCATATTGACCCCAAATTTTATCACCAAGCTGATAGTAGAAAAAACGTGCCGCCTGCAAACTTTGTGCCGGCGTGTATGGCATTGACGAAAGCGCTGCCGTCGGGGCAATCGTGCCCTGATCGTTGGTAGGTGAAGCTGCATTATATCCTGTTGGACTATCAGAAGCTGTCAATCCCCAACATTGAGCGCTGTAACCATTCCAACCATACGGATTTCGGATGCAAAAACGGTTGTTGATTTCTGTTTGCGCCACATTTTGTTGCCAATAGTTGGCATAGTGATCTTGCAGGTTACGAGGATCTAAACCCAGAAAAGAGTAATGTGCAAAGAAGAGCGGCCCGCCATAATCGCTTCCCAAAGGCAACGTGACTCCTTCAAATACTTTCCCATTGAGAATGGCACCGTTTTGTGCCCAACCCTGATCGTACACCGCTTTTGAAATAGAATGTGTAGGCGATGCCGCTGCTAACACATAAGCAATCATTGCCTCGTTATATCCCCTTATCTGCATGTTCATGGCAAACTGATAAGTAGGCGACCAATGCCAATACAAGGTGTTTTGTCCGTTTTGATACCATGTCCAATCCACATTCTGCCAAAGTTTTTGGATAACTCCACACATAGCTTGTTCGCCTGTTGAACCATTCTTGAAAAATTGATATGCTGTGAGAAGACCTTCCATCATATACGAAGTCTCGACTAAATCGCCACCATCATCCTCAGTTGAAAACGGAATTACCTGTCCGGTGCTTCCGTTCATCCAATGCGGAAAAGCGCCATGAAACGTTTGTGCATCCGTATTGAGAAAACTGACAATCTTATTTATTTGAGCAAAACCCTGTGCTCTGGTAATAAAGCCACGATGAATGCCCACCAGAATCGCCATGATGCCAAAACCACTTCCACCTGTCGTAACCGTTTCGCCCGATCCGGTACGCTCACGGGCCATACCCGAAACTGGATGTGCATAATCCCAGAAGTAACGAAAGGTTCTCCGTTCAATTACTGTCAGTAACGAATCATCGGAAATGACAGGAAACTTTGCCGTACTATCAAGTTGAGTCACGAACGAACAGGCAAACGATGAAGCAACCTGTCCACCCAACAAGATACCGGTATTAACATGAAAAGAATAACGGGAAATGGGAGTTGGAATTACGGAAGTTGTGATCATTAATGCAGAATCACCCGACACGATACTCGACTGGTAATTTGTGCCAAGCGAACCGTCAAACGCGATGCTGTTTTTGATAAAAGCATCGGCAACGATTGGCGCATTGAAAGTCAGCACAACATTCACCGGTCGATTGGCAATGCCATAAACCACAGAACCGTTTGTCACCCCTACTCCATTGATGGTTGCCCGAAGAATAGTCAGTTGGGTATACGTTTTTGGTTCAACAGGTTGCGTGGAAGAATTCTTGCTGCAACCGACAACAAGGAACCAGAGACAACTCAATAGCAACACTAAATTTTTCATCACAATTCTGTTTTCAAAAACCACAAATATACATCGGATAAGCAGATAACGATTCTCATCAATGAAAAAGGGAAGGCACAAAGACCCTCCCTTTTTATCAACATCATGAAAATTTACTTCAGGTTTGTATTCAAATTAATTTGTGTTTGCGGAATCGGAATGAATTCACTTTGGCCTGCAACAAATCCCGTCAAAGCCGAAGCAGCCTGACCTGTACGCACTAAATCATCGAAACGTTCGCCCCACCATTCACAAGCAAATTCAGCTCTGCGTTCGTCAAGCACATTTTGTAACGTTGCTCCTGTAATAGGTGTTAACCCTACCCGCGCACGAACTAAATTCAAGGGAGCATCGCCGTTTTGACCCATTCTGATTTTTGCTTCTGCATTGAATAAAAGGGCATCAGCATAGCGAAGAACGCGAATGTTGTTGTTTTCGCCATAATCCGTTCTGCCCGGCGTCATTTGCGAAGAAGGCAAATAGACTTTCCCGTTAAAATAGTTATCTCCGTCAGAGTTTGGCCAAATTGTATCGTTGCTTGGCGTAACATAATAATTGTGACCCGGGCTGCTTGTGAAAAGCACGGTGGTTTTCAATCGGATCGAATCATTACGACCTTGCAAGAAACTAACGATGGATTGTGATGGATTCATAAAACCCCATCCTGAGATTGGACTTCCATGTTGGTCGCCGCGTGGCCCCTGGAATGCAAAGAATGCATCCGGTTCTACGGCAGGTCCCGAAGATGTACCAAAATCACTGAACTGTAATTCAAAGAGCGATTCGTTACACATCTTCCCGGGTTTCTTGAACAACTGATAATAATCGGGATAGAGACTGAACTTGCCACTGTTGATAATATCGTTCGTCGTGTTCAAAACCGTTTGCCAATAAGGACTTGCATTATCGTTTCCGGCTAAATCAGCATTCACGATAGCTTTCAACATATCGGCTGAATACTTCGTAACCGCACCAAAATGAATGGATTGATTCGGACGTGCATCTTCTAAATTGGCAATACAGAAGTCCATTTCGCTACTGATCCACGTCAAAACCTCTTTTGTCGAACTCTTTCCAATGGTTTGAATCTGTGAATTATCCGTTAAAATAGGGACTTGACCAAACACACGGTATAACATCAAATGAGCAAAAGCCCTGATAAAACGCACTTCCCCTTGATATTGCAGATTCAACTTTTGATTCACGGCGTCACTTGCCGGAATGTGTGCTGCATATTTGGACAATTCAGTCAGTGCACTATTGCAATCAAGAATCAAACCATAATAGTCATTGAAGTAATTGTTGGTACCCCAGAAACTAACAATATCAGCATAATTATAGTGAAATCCCTTAATTTCATTGAGTTGTGCCTGATCGCTTGATGAAGAACCTTTATCGGTATCATCACCTCTGATTGCTCTGATTCCCAAATCCATCCAATGCACTAATCCCGGGTTAGCACTTTCGGCAATGCGATAAACGCCCGAAACGGGTTGGTACATATTACTCAACTGCGTATAATCCACGCCTGCGATAGGTGCCACATTTTCAGGCATTTTGTCAAGTAACGAATTACAACTGGAGAGCGCCAATGCAAACACGCCAGTTAATATGAAATATTTTAATCGTATCATAATTGTAAGTAATTTAATAGGTTAATAGGTGATAGTCCATCCGAGTGAATAAGTAGAAGCCGTTGGATAGGTTTGCGTATCATAACCACTTCCCCAGTTATAAGCTTGAGAATAACCAATTTCAGGCGTGAATCCACTATATTTGGTAAAGATAAGCGGACGATCAGCCGTAAAACTTATCCGCATGGAAGGAGCTTTCGGAGCATTGCCCAATTTGAAAGAATAAGCCAATTGAATGGTTTGTACACGCAAATACGAACCGCTTTCAACAAAGAACGAGCTGGCCATGTTGTTCCAACCTTTCGTCGTTCCTAAAGCTGAAGGATAGGAATTGGTAGAGCCTTCGCCTGTCCAAAGATGGGTCACTAATTGAGCATCGCCATTCATATCACTATACCAAAGACGATTGGCACGATTCATATTCAAAATCTTATTGCCGGCTTGTCCTTGCAACATAATGTTCAATTCAAAATTCTTGTAGGTCAAACCAAGGTTCATACCATACGTAATTTTTGGCAAGTAGGAACCCAACAAGACGTTATCGCTATTATTAAGTACCCCGTCATGATTAACATCGGCATACTTAAAATCACCGGGTTTCAATCCGTTAGCCACAGCAATGGGGTCAGCGGCAATTTGGGCTGCATTTTGATACACACCGACGACCTTATAACCATAGAATGAATTCAAAGGTTGCCCGGGTTCAGAGATGTTTGGAAATTCAGCTTTACCACCCATAATATAAGCCAGACCATGCAAATTATCCACCGTATTCTTTAAGGTAGAAATATTACCTCCGATAGAATACCCTAAATCACCAATTTTATCCTTCCAATTCAACGTAAGTTCAAAACCGCTATTGGTGATTTTAGCAAAGTTACCCAATAAAGTAGGAGCGCCCATTGGTTGGGGTGAATTGAGCACAGCATTTGAAGTCACGCGGTTGTAATAGTCAACCGTACCGTTCAAATGTTGATGAAACATGGAAAAATCAAAGCCGCCATCCCATTCGTTCACCACTTCCCATGTAAGCCAGCTAAAGAAATTGGAACTTACATAACCGGGTACATAAGCGCCATTAGCCGTTCCTGAACTACCGTAAATACCGGAATAGCCAATACCGGAGTTCATTGACATGAACCCGTTGCTTGGAGGCACAGCATCATTCCCTAATTGTCCCCAACTAACACGTGCTTTCAAATAATCAAAGAGGTGCTGATGAGCCATGAATTTTTCTTCCGACATGATCCAGCCTGCACCAATGGATGGGAAATACCCCCATTTTTGTTGAAATTTTGAACTTGCATCAGCACGCATCGTTGCTGTCAACAAATAGCGGGAAGCATAATCATACGTTGCTCTGGCAAAAAAAGATAATCCATTATACTGACTTCCGTTATCATTTGCATTTATACCAATGCCGTTATGGATGTAATAATTCTCCGTCGTATTCGCAATAGTACTTGGCAAACTGGCAGACTCTGTCGCTTGTTGCATCATTTCAGTCCGAACAGAGTTACCTAACAATACCGAAAGATGGTTTTGTCCAAACTGATCTTTATAAGTCAACGTATTATCAAGTACTAAGTTGTTGTAATAATCCTGCTCTTTAGCAACTCCGGCCAAAGAAGACATTTGGCTTTGATCAACAAAAAATTGAGGAGTATAGCCCACAACCCGATCAATCGTATAACTTTGACTGAGTTGCGTTTTCCAAACTAATTTATTGTCCCAGATATTTGCTTCAGCAAAAACGGTTGGCAATATTTCCAATATGTTAGTCTTGTTGTAATAATAGTTGGCTGCTGCTACCGGATTAGAAAATTGACCATTGGAAAACCCAATGCTCGTTGAAGATGCGTAATCAATAGGTTTTGCCAATGTATTATTCGGGTCATAAACCGGATACAAGGGAGAAGCTGCATAGGCATACGCAAAAGCAGCATTGTTGGGAGAATAAAGAATGGCATTCGATAAAACCACGTTATAACCAAGCTTCAACCATTTATACGCCTGATAATCCGTTTGTGCATGTATGTTGAAACGGTTATAATTATTTTGCGTATTCATAATCCCATTCTGGTATAAATAATTCAACCCAAAACTAAAGGTCATTTTATCGCTACCGCCTGACACGTTAATAGAGTGGCTTTGTGTAAATGCAGATTTACGAAGAATCTGATCATACCAATTGGTGCTTGTGGTTGGATTGTTACCGCTTCCACCAAACTTTTGTGCCGACAACGTCACATGGGCAACGTCTGATGTTAATCCTTTTGCCAGTTCCATAGCAGCATATTGGCTTCCATTGGCCATTTTCAACATGTTCGATGGTGTTTGAAAGCCGGCATACCCACTGTAAGTTACCTTTGTAGGGGTATCAAGAGTCCCTGATTTAGTCGTGATGATGACAACTCCATTGGCAGCACGAACGCCATAAATAGCAGCAGCGGAAGCATCTTTCAAAATCGACATGCTTTGAATGTCACTTGAATTCAAGAAGTCGATGTTATCATAAAACATTCCGTCCACCACGTAAAGTGGGCCAGTGTTATTAATGGAACCAACACCACGGATACGAACACTTGGACTTGACCCGGGAGATCCATTCGTGGTGACTTGCACACCGGCAACACTTCCCTGCAAAGCATCCATCGGTGAAGAAACAGTACGTTGCATCAATGTTTCCGGTTTTACCACGGAAATAGGAGCTGTCAAATCTTTTGCTTTACTGGTTCCGTAACCAACCACTACCACTTCGTTCATGGCAGTACTTGCAGGCTGAAGTTTTACATTCAACATTTCGTTAGAAGTAACGATGAGTTGTTGCGTTTGGTACCCGATATACGAAAACTGTAACGTCGCTCCTTTGGGAACAGAAAGCGTAAATTGTCCATTTAAATCGGTCGGAACACCTTGCGAGGTTCCTTTCACCATCACACTCACACCGGGGAGAGTGGAATTGTTTTCTGCATCCCGGACAACGCCGGAGACGCTCACTGACTGTGCTACCACTTGTAATGAAATGAAACTGAGCAGCAACAGCATGTACCATACTTTTTTTCTCATAATCATGGATTGTTTAGTTAATGAATGTAGTTTATCGAATGTATGAACTCTCCTGTTCGATTTGAAATTGAAAGCCCAATTTTTTTAATCCTTGTTGAATATCTTTGTTTTGCATAAAGAGATGCCATAAAAGACCACTGCGATAGTTTTCAATCATCACAGGAATAGGGCCTTCGTCAATAGCCAGATAAGAATGAACCACCTGCTGCCCCTCAACCATTCCTAAATTGAAAGCATCATAAAACCCATACCGGCCAAAAATCTTTTTCCCTAAATCGTAGTAAAAATGACGATACACCGGAAGAATCTCTTTGGGAGCATAAGGCAATGACGCTAAAGCAGCCGTAGGTGAAATAGTTCCGTTTTCTTCTTTGGTTCCTAACTGATGCGAAGTATATCCATCCAACGGATCATCGGAAGAAGTGAAGCCCCACGAATTCTTACCTAACCCAATTTCTTTCTTGGGGTTTTCGATGGCATAAGCACGTTGAATCAATACATGATTGCGATTCAACTCCCAGTAATTAGCATTCTTATCCATCAATCCATGTGGATTCATGCCAAGAAAGGAATAATGACAGAAAAAGAGCGGCCCGCCATAAGGCATTCCCAGAGCCAACGGAAACCCGAAATACGATTTGCCATTGTAGAAATAGGACGAAACAGAATAGCTCCTGAAGACTTCAGGACGAATGGGATGCGTAGGCGAAGAGGCTGCCAAAACATACGTAATCATCGTTTCGTCAAATCCGGTGATGCGATGATTGAGTTTGAATCCATAATCGGGCGACCAATGCCAATAGAGCGAATCGGTCCCTTGGGTGTACCAATTCCAATCAACACCTTCCCATAACTTCGTAATACGATTACTCAGGGTTTTTTCTTGTTCATTGCCGTTGTCATAATATTGTCGTGCCGTGAGTAATCCTTCCATCATAAATGCCGTCTCCACCAAATCACCACCATCATCATATTTACTGAAATTGAAAACTTTACCCGTATTTCCATTGTACCAATGCGCCCAGGCGCCATGAAAACGATCTGCTTTTTCCAAAAAAGTAACTATCTGATTGATCTTCTGAAAAGCCGCTTCGTGTGAAAAATACCCGCGACGACCGCCTGCTATCAATGCCATGATACCAAATCCGGTTCCTCCGGTTGTTACGATATTGCCGTTGGGGTTGTTGCTGCGTTCGCGTGCCATGCCGCAATCAGGATCGGCATAATCGAAAAAATAGCGTGTAGTATATTGTTGCACCATGTTAAGCAACTCATCATCACTAAAAACATGGGTTTGTGTATTCACCTGAAACTTAACGGCATCCTTGCTCAGCACATTCATGCCTTTGGGCATCACCCGATAAATAAGCGATAAATTTCTTCCCAGATCGTTTACAAAATCGAGATACTCGTCGCCATTCGTTTCAACTCGTTTGGTAAAAGTTTTACCCCCGTCTTTTGATGCATAAATGTCGTAAACAAATGCATTGGGATTATCGAACGTCAATTCCACGTGTGCATCATATCCGGTAGCTTTCATTGAGGATGGGACAGCATACCGTTGACTTTGAAGCGTACCGACGCAAAGCGTCAGGAAAAGCGTTATGGACAGAGCTTTAATCATTATCGTAAAAATAGAAGTTTAGTTATTTCTCGAGCGTAAATGAAGTCTGGTTTACATGATCCGAGCTATCTCCAATAAACAGATCAAACTTCCCTGGTTCAGTGCCATACGTCATATCGAGACGATAGAAAGCAAGCATGGAAGGCGTAAGGGTAAAAGTCACCTTTTTACTTTCACCCGGTTGAAGTGCAATCTTTTGAAACCCTTTCAATTGTTTCACAGGCCGAACCACATCGGCTACCAAATCATGAATATAGAGTTGAACCACTTCTTCGCCTTCGCGTTTGCCGGTGTTTGTTACCGTAACCGATGCCTGAATGCTATCGTTGGGATAAAGTTTGTTATTCGACAGCGTAATGTCCGAAAAATGAAAAGTCGTGTAACTCAAGCCAAAACCAAAAGGAAATAAAGGCGTATTCGGGCAATCAATGTAGCGTGATTTATATTTTGGATCGGGTAAATAGATGGGACGTCCGGTATTTTTTTCATAATAGAACAAAGGAATTTGTCCTACACAGCGCGGGAATGTAATGGGTAATTTTCCTGATGGATTGTATTCTCCAAACAAAACGGACGTTATGGCCTTTGCTCCTCTCGAACCCGCATACCATGTTTCAAGAATGGCATCCGCCAACGTGTCCTCACGCGACAGGTCGAGCGGACGTCCATTCATTAACACAACTACGATGGGCTTGTGAAGCGCTGTCAGCTTTGCCAGCAAATCGGTTTGCACACCCGGTATTTTAATGTTGGCTCTACTGGAAGCTTCACCCGTCCAATTACAATCCTCTCCAATCACTAACACAATCTTATCTGCCCTTTTAGCAATCTCTATTGCTGCCTGAAATCCCTTTTTACTGTATCCTTCTTTTTGGCAACCTTCCGCGTAAACAGTGTTTCTGCTGCCGTTGTATTTTCGCAATTCATCCAGCAAACTGGGGACTCCGATTGTATCACCATCAGCACGCCATCCACCCAACAAATCATTGGAAGAATTTGCCAACTGACCAATTACAGCCAATTTTTCCCCTTTTCGAAGCGGCAATACATCGTTTTTATTTTTCAACAAAACCAACGATCTCTGTGCCTCTTCATAAGCTGCTTTCATATTGGCAGATGACTCAATAACCCTTTTCTCGCGAGCATTGTTACAGTATAAATAGGGATTATCAAAAAGACCGAGCATGAATTTCACACGCAATACACGACGAACAGCGTCATCAATGGTTGCCATGCTTACTTTGCCTTCGTCCACCAATTGTTTCAGGTATTTTTGATACAACGTGCTTTGCATATCCATATCCATACCGGCATTGATAGCCAATTCGGCTGCTTGTTTTCCGTCGGCAGCTACACCATGATTCACCAATTCTTCTACAGAATTATAATCCGAAACGACAAGGCCTTTAAAGCCCAGTTCATTTCGTAAAACATCGGTCAAAAGCCATTTGTTCTCAGTACACGGAACATCATTCAACGAATTAAAGGCAGTCATTACACTCATAGCACCGGCTTTGATAGCTGCTTCGTAGGGAGGTAGGTAAACGTCGCGGAAAGTACGTTCCGACATATCCACCGAATTATAATCACGACCTCCTAATGGAGCGCCATATCCTGCAAAATGTTTCACGCAAGCCAAAATAGTCGATGTATCGGCCAGATTGTTGTGCGTTCCCTGAAACCCATGTACACGGGCTGCGGCCACTTGCGATCCCAAATATGGATCTTCGCCGGCGCCTTCCATCACGCGTCCCCAACGAGGATCAACCGTTATATCACACATAGGAGCATACGTCCAGTTAACACCTGCTGCTGCCGCTTCTGAAGCAGCAACATGAGCAGCACGCTGAATTTGAAATAAATCCCACGTGGCAGCTTCGGCTAAAGGAATGGGGAAAATGGTTTTAAAACCATGAATAACATCATAGCCGAAAAGAAGAGGAATATGGAGTCGTGTATCATTTACCGCAATTTTTTGTAGCTTGCGCACATAATCAACCGAGTGCGCATTAAAGATATTGCCGCAATTTCCATTGCGAATATCATTCATGTATGCTTCGTTAAGGGTGGGTCCTGTAACAGCCCAGTCGCTCGTGTATAATACTAATTGACCTATCTTTTCCTGTAGAGTCATTAAATGCAAAACAGAGTCGACACGTTGTTCGAGACGTTGATTTTGTGCAAAAAGGTGCATGGAAGCCGTTGCTAAGAAAAAAGCAACAAGAAGGGAAATTTTCTTCATGGCGTTTAGAATCTTTGTTTTTTTGTCGTTAACTTTGACTCAAAGATAGATTCCCTCACTACTCTTTTCAAAACATTTAACCCCAATATAAATACTACAACACAAAAAATGACAATAAGTACACCCTACTTTCACCCCTCATATTTATTAAAAAGGCCATAAATAAATATCAAACAACAGGTTATATGGAGTCAATTTTGAAAACCGATTTCTTGCATCCTGTTATTTTAGGGCTTTTTCTGTTGCAAAAAGGGTCAAACAGGGAGAAAGAGTTGTATTGGAGTTTTTTTTCCTGCTTAAGCTACAAGAAATCAAAAAAAACAGGTTGAAAAATGAGTAGGAAAAGTATTCTAAATACCAATTTTTGTCTGATTTTGGTGTAAAACAGTTCGCTAAGGAAACAAACACGGATATTTACATCCACCTCTGAGATAGAAAGACTGAGATATGTAGAAAGAAAAAAGGCAGAAACTTTTCAAAAACATCGGCAAATATTCATGCCGGCGATTTAATACTGAATATGGCTCAAGATCTTGAAATGTATATAGTAAATAACAATGAAATCCAGAAGTTACAGGAAGTTATGAAGTTAAGGAAGCGGTTGACTTCACCATTTGACCATTAATCATTAATCATTAACCATTAATTTAATCATTGTCTTGCAGTTTCCGATTCCTTTGACCTCTCGAGAGGGGAATCTGAGGCGGTTGTGTATTCAGTTGACAGTTTAAATCGCCCGTAATTTTGTTTACTCTTCTCTTCATAATCCTGCTTTTTGTTTACTTCTTCTGTAAACCTAATTGCAGGACGAGACAGTCCCCTTATTCTGCTATTCTTTCAAAGCGTTCATTGATTAATTGAATGTATTTATCTTTAAAATCAGCGCTTAAAAAACTTATCTGAATGAATTCAATCCATTGATTTTTGGCTTTCCCCATTTTCGCAAACAAATTAGCTTGTTGTTTCTGATCTAACTTCAACGTATTAAAAGCCATTTCAAAGTCGCTTCGATTAATACGTTTCTTTTTGCCATTCAACGTGAGCGCTAAATCTTCCTTATCTTTCGGATTTACCAGGGCTGTTGACAGCATATCGTAAGCAGGTGCTAAAACCGGACCATTTACCGGATCATAAATCAAAGAGAAATTTTTCAGGTGCATATCAGCATTTCCTGTAAGAAACGAAAATACAATTATCTCACAAAAATTCACCAAATCTAATCCGGGATTCTTAGAATATTTCAGAATCGCTTTGCCGATTTGTTCATACGATGCATGGTATTTATGCTCTGTTTGTCGTCCTGTCAGTTGACACAAGTCTTCCATGTGCAGCTTTTGCTTGCCAACCCGATCAATACGTTTTGTTATATAGGCTAATTGACCTGATTTTAAACGGATAAGAGAGTGTGGAACTATATTTATTCTGGCTATTCTTGCCATGTGCATAGTCAGGTCTTCCACTTCCGGCATCTGCGGGTAGTTTTCGGTTGGCGGTTTCAAAATGTAGTTACCCCAAAGGCCAACAATCGTAAAACATTTTGGATCGGTTTTCTTTGCTCCGGTTGTGAGATTTAATGACAACTTGGGCTGTGCCCCGGTTACTGTTATTTGACTCTTTATAACTTTCAAAGCCAGCTCATTCATCTGGCTCTCATCGTAGGGCAGTTTGGGGGATGTTGCTGTCCCGAATATTTTTTTGCTGCATGAGGTATGAAAATCGACCTCATTCTCTGATAACTTCTGATAACAATATAAGCAACGCATAGTGTGAGGATTCGTTTATGGCTCTTTAATTTCAACCGGAATAACACTGACTGCGCCAATGCAATCTTTGCAACAGGCTAAAAGCAGTCCCATTCTGTCACGAGGATCAAGTTTCCAGTTTGTTTCGGCTATATTCAGCAACCAGCCTTCAGGAATAAGACCATCGAAAAAAGGGAATAGAATCAAACTGTCGTAAGCATTCTCCTGCAAGGGTAATGTCAGACTTATAGCTATAGGGCTTTCACGTGTGAGATAGCTTTTGTCGTACATGAAATGGAACCCATTTTCATCTTGTGACAGCCACCCTGCGGTAAGGTCATTAAATTTGATTTCTGCTTTCCTCATAACGGTTTAATTACATGTTTTCTTCAGGTTTTTTTACCGGACCAAGTTCATACCCAAATAATTGTAATATCTGATTAACCTTGTCCATGCGCAGGGTCTGTTTTCCTTGTTCCAAATCACGTACAAATCTTAGACCAACTCCGGCTTTTGCAGCTAATTCCGGTTGCGTTAGTTTCGCATTGTTTCTCTTTTGTTTTAAGAACTCACCTAAAGTCATACTGATAATTTTTATAGGTTATACCCTTTCGGGTGCAAATATAGTTATTATTCCCTGTTTTATATCATATCGGGTATAATATTGCGTTGTAGAGAATCTTTATACCTTATTGGGTATAAATTGGGTGGAAATTTCAACAACCAAACGATAATTTTGGTGGTTCAAACAAAAAAACCGCCCCGTTTGAGGGCGGCTTTTGCAAGAAAACCAATTACCAACGCTTACGCAACCGTGATTGTTCCGAGATACACACTGTTAGAGACTTCTTTGCCGTCTTCGGAAATAAAGCCAAGAAACAGTTCGACACTATCGCCTACCCAGTCTGACGGAATCGATATGGTATCGGTAGCTACCATTCTTTCAACACCTGCAGTGTCATACACAGCTAATCCTTTCGTAACATTGTAAACAACCACCAAGGCTTTATCGGTTTGTTTAGCTGAGCCTACTCCCGAATTATCCTCCCATGTAAGCTTGATAGCCCCATTAGCGGAGGTGGCTTGTGCATTGACTACGGCTGGAAGTGCACCGCGCGATACCAATACTTTGGACAAATCGATCGAGTAATCGGGATAGGTACCACTAATCGCATTTGCAAGGTTGTATGCCATTGCTGCATTGAAAGCTGTCTGTTTGTCACTGTAGAGCTTGTAACCTACACGGATAAAACCTGACATGGGCTTTAAAAGGTTAATAACTAAGGCAAATTTGCTGCGTTGACTCATTTGCCCGATGGTTTGAGGGTTGTGAACCGACTTCGGAATAGAACGCATGTAACTGACGCCTTTCCATGAACCGCCAATCACGGTTCCAACTTTTCCTGAGAATCCGCCAAGGATTCCTTGCTGAATTTTTCCCATAAAACAACTAATTTAGATATTAAAAAATTGAGTTTACTTGGACTTGGTATGGAGCAAATAAGGCTCATCCCTTATCCGAGCACGAAGGTAATAGTTGTTTAT
>DAIDKM010000014.1 GCA_027450045.1 Paludibacter sp.
GCGTAAAACCAGAAAGAATAGAGACAAAGCGCAAAATGAGTTTCAAGGAACGTCGGGAATATGAAATGCTTGAAGCGGAGATTGCTGCCTTAGAAAAAGAAAAATCGAATCTTGAAAATTTGCTGAACAATGGCACAACCAATGCGCAAATCCTGATTTCTCACTCACAACGTATAGCTGAAATAATTGAATTGATTGACGAAAAAAGTATGCGCTGGTTGGAATTGAGCGAGATTGAAGCCGGTCAATAGTAACGTTATCTACAATTCAATTACCAATTGAGTTGCTCACTTTTCATCATCTTGCAAAAAGAAGAGGCTACCTAAAAGACAGCCTCTTCTTCGCTCAATCCTCAACTGATGACGCTCTGCCATCGGTTGACATGAAATTCCTTTATCAATCAAACGTCGTGTAAGCAGTTTCTCCGTGCATTGCTTCATCCATACCAAGCGCTTCTTCTTTATCGGTTGCACGCAAACCAACGAGTTTGTCCACGATTTTAAAGAGAACGAAGGTGCCAACCCCCGAATAAACGATGGTTGATGAAACCGCGATCAACTGAATGACAAATTGGTGAGGATTACCGTAGAATACGCCACTGTAAGCAGCCTGAATAGCAGGAGTTGCCAATAGACCGGTAAACAAAGCGCCTATAATACCACCAATACCATGTACGCCAAATGCATCGAGCGTATCGTCGTATCCTAATTTCGGTTTCACGTAAGCTACCATAACGAAACAAACCAAGGAAACCACCACGCCGATAATCAACGCACCCGTCACATCAACAAACCCGGAAGCCGGCGTAATGGCAACCAACCCGGCTACTGCACCCGTGGCGATACCCACAATCGTCGGTTTTTTCCCGATGATCCAATCCAGCATTGCCCATGTGAAAGCAGCGGCAGCAGTTGCAATATGAGTAGCAAGGAAAGCACTACCGGCAAGACCGTCGGCAGCTAATCCGCTACCGGCATTGAACCCGAACCATCCAAACCACAAAAGAGCTGCACCGATAGCTACAAAAGGAATGTTATGAGGCGGAATGGCATGACCTTGATAATCACGACGTTTGCCCAACATTAACGCCATAACCAAAGCAGCGATACCGGCATTGATATGTACGACCGTGCCACCGGCGAAATCTAATGCTCCTAATTTATATAACCAGCCATCTGCCGACCATACCCAATGTGCTACAGGATTATAAACAACCAATGCCCAAAGTAAGGAGAAAATCACAAAGCCTTTGAATTTGATACGTTCGGCAAAAGCGCCAATAATCAAAGCAGGAGTAATCACGGCAAACATCATTTGAAATAATATGAATACGATATGAGGAATCGTTCCGATCATTTCGGGAACGCCATTGACGATCTTCCCGGTTGGTTGCGAATGAGAAATGAAATAAGGGCTTAAATCACTAATATGAATTCCATGCAAAAAAGCCCAATGGAACCCGCCGATGTAAGGAGCCAGCGCCCCGCTCGAACTTCCAAAAGCCAGGCTATAACCACATGCCACCCATTCAATACTGACTATGGCTGTAATCATAAAGCACTGCATCAATACGTTCAATACATTCTTGTGACGAACCAGACCGCCATAAAAAAGCGCCAACCCGGGAATGGTCATCAACATCACCAATGCCGTGGCTACGATCATCCATGCCGTATCGCCTGCGTTAATTGCGGGAGCAGGAACAGCGGCTACCGCTGCAGCTCCTTGCGCCATAACTGGTAAACTTATTAAAGTCAAAAGAGCAATAATAACTATACTCGTTTTTTTCATCTTAATTTTGATTTGTGATTGTGAACATTAGTCGAGGTGATATTTGCAATCAACAGCTCCTTATGTCAGTTAATCGGTTAAAACAGGTATTACTTTTCTTCTTTTTCTTTGTTGTATAAGGCTTCCGGTCCGTTTTCTCCCGTACGAATACGATAAGTAGATTCAACGTCGTATACAAAGATTTTGCCGTCGCCCATATCACCGGTTCGTGCAGCATTCATTATCGCATTCACGGTTTTCTCCAAATTCTGGTCGCGAACAACAATGGAGAGCATGTGCCGTTGAATGTAATTGGACTGAAATATCTGCCCTCTTACCACTTGTTCTTCGGTCGATTTTCCAAGACCGGTAATGTCCCAGTAAGAGAACCACTCAATACCGGCTTCATACAAAGCCTCTTTAACATCTTCAAATCTTGATTTTCGGATGATTGCTCTAATTTCCTTCATTTTCTTGTTTGTTTTATTGTTTATAAGGGTTCTTATGAAAAAACCAAGTCATACTAAATATATAAGAGAGCGCTAATCTTCGATAGCATATGTGAAATCAGTTGGATGATACTTGGATTTGGATTTTATATTTAATGCAATGCTAATATTGTTAATCATGTTGGTGATTCTCAGCTAAAAATACTTCTCGGAGCCAGTTAAGCCAAATTATTTACAAGATACATATATGGAGATATGTGTGTGTTTTTATTGGGGGGGTCATGTCCAAATTCACTATTTATATTGTCTTATGTATGGCTTTAAACGTATGTATTCAAACAAAAAGAAGTTTTCCGCCACATTCCTGTAATGTATGTCTTATCTTTGCTCTTTGATCAATTTGAGTACAAAAGTATATTATTATCTTCGATATAAAAAGCATTTTGGTAATAATAACAGATAAATAAGTTACATTTAGGTATGAATATCGACTAATATCGACATAAATGTAGCTAAAATGCCATAATAGCTAACAAATAAAGGAGGTTTGCTCCATGCTTAGAGGTGGAATAATTTGTGTGTTAAATTAATAATATGTTATGATTATTTCCGTAGATATCGACTTACATAACATGAAAAACAGACTATCTCTTTTGAAATAGCCTGTTGAAATTTGAAAAAGCTGGATTATCAGTGGTTCAAATAAAATAATCTTTCGGTTGCGATGTACGCAAGTGCGCCTGCAGAATAGGCTAGGAGTGCCAGCCAACTGATCTTCTTAAGATACCAGAAGAAGTTAATTTTTTTATGCCTATTACAGCAGCACCCAATGCCGAACCAACTATCAAGATGCTACCGCCTGTGTCGGCACAAAAAGCCAGAAATTCCCCGATAAAACTATCTATTTCAAAGTTCAATTAGTGAATGTGAATTTTGAGAGTTAGAAAAAGGGGGAAAAATAGGATGATGAAATAATTTTTGGCAGGGATCAGTTGCTTTTAGCGTAGCGCACAAAAAGTTATTCTCCATATCAATAGCGTACCTCCAAATAGGTATGATTCATTGCCATAGAATACACCTGAGACAAAAGAACTAAGGGAGTCCGAAGACTCCCTTAGTAAGATCAAATGATTACTTTGGTTGCTGTGATAGCTCAAATATACAATCACAACAATTCCCAAAGAAACCTATATTTCGCTGGATCAGAGATTCTCTCTTTAATAAATAACTATTCTTTCATATACAATGATTCATCTCCGCTTTCTTTTGTGCGAATACGGTAGGATTCTTCAATGGGCGATACAAATATCTTTCCATCTCCAACTTCACCGGTATATGCTTTTTCCAAAAGACAATCTACTGTTTTTTTCAAATTTATGTCGCGAACTACAATAGATAAAGTCAATCGTGAAATAAAATCAGTATCGGAGGATCCGCGAAATACGTTTTTCCTTTTTCTTTCATTCCCTACTCCAAAAGTTTCGGTATAAGTAAAGAAGTCAATATCAATGTCATGTAGTGCTGCTTTAACTTCTTCAAATTTAGCACGCCTTATAATTGCTTCTATTTTTTTCATAATAAATAATAATTTATTTTAGTGTGACTCTCTAATTGGGTTTCAAAAATAATTCTTTTGAATGATAGCGTTAGCGCTATTATGAAAATAAAATGATACTAAACAGGAGTTTTTGCAACTCCTGTTTGAAATCGATTCTATATTACTTAGTTAGAATAAGCTTCAGCCCCATGTTCCCACATATCTAGACCACCAGGACCGGTTTCCCCTTCCGGTTCAACACGCAATTTATATGGATATGGTAATTTACTTACTACATACATGACGAGAAATGAAATCGCCAATGTTGCAACAGTGATTGTGAAACTGCCTATTGCCTGAGCTTTAAGCACATCAAAACCGCCACCATAGAATAAACCTGTAACAGGAGCTGTATTGTCGGGACCTAAAGGACCAGTAAAGCCAAATTGTCCGCTTGCAAAAAGTCCGAGGGATAAAGTCCCCCAAATTCCAGCAAAGCCGTGTACGGATACTGCACCTACCGGATCATCAATACGAAGATATTCCATTAAGTAAACTCCACCAAATACCACAAGTCCTGCAACAAACCCAATCATTACCGCCCCGAAAGGCGATACCCAATAACATGGTGCAGTGATAGCTACCAGACCGGCTAACATGCCGTTCAATGCAAAGCCTGTATCAAATTTTCCTTTGAAAGGGCCAATCCAAAGAGCAGCTAACATGGCGGCTAATGAGCCTGTACAAGCGGCAATAGTAGTATTGGCGGCAATACGTCCGATTCCTTCATAATCCATACCAGAAAGTGTGCTTCCAGGGTTAAATCCGTACCAACCAAACCAAAGTAAGAATGCTCCGATAGTAGCCAACGGTAAGCTGTGAGCTGCAGGTAACCCTCCTCGTTTTTTGTCGTCACGCAAAAAAACGCGACCAATACGTGGCCCTAAAACTATTGCGCCTGCCAATGAAACCATACCACCAATTGTATGCACCACGGTTGATCCGGCAAAGTCGCGGAATCCTTGACCTAAAGAAGGAAGAAAATGTCCGGGCGTTCCCATTAATGCTAAGAATCCATCCGGCCCCCATGCCCAGTGACCAATAATTGGATAAATAATAGCGGTTACAAAAATACTGTAAATAATGTCGCCACGGAAGCTTGTACGTCCAATCATTGCCCCGGAAGTGATAGTTGAAGCGGTATCGGCAAAAGCAAATTGGAAAATCCAGTGTGCCAATAAAGCTACACCCGTTGTGCCATAAGTTGCCGGAGCATTTTGCAGAAAGAAATATTGTAGTCCAATGAACCCATTACCTGCTCCAAACATAAATGCATAACCGATAGCCCAAAATGAAATACCACAAATCGCTGTGTCAAGAACACATTCAATTAATATATTAACGGTTTCCCGTTTTCTGGCAAAACCGGCTTCAAGCATGACGAACCCAGCTTGCATTCCGAAAACCAAAAATGCAGCTACAAGAGTCCAAATCGTATTTATTGAATTAATTACTGCTGTTTCGTGAGCGGTATAAGTATCCGCTGCATAGATTGGAGTTCCTGTAATTAAACTTGGAATTATTATCATGGCCGCTATTACGGCTACCAGACCTAACATTTTTCCCGCAATAATTGCTGCGAAAAGTCTCCAATCTTTGGGCTTTGAAATGTTTTCTATAATTCTAGAAAAATAATCGACCCTTCCTGTGTTTCTTAATTTGATACTCATAATATAAATATTTTAATTGATATATCTAACACATGATTTATAATGTAATCCCTGCCACTAAGAAGGCCTTACCTGACTGTGGGTTACATCCAAGTATGCCATACACGGGCAGTGAAAACGTATCGGTGACTTTCACAACCTTAGTTGCTCTCAAACCGATGTTGATCACTGCAAAACTTGAATTTCCATACACCATCGGACTATTTACCAAAGAAGCGCCCATAAAAACCCTTACCATTGGCGTCAGCGGATAGCCTAACTCCACATAGGAAGAATAAGCGTTTTTCCCATTGGCATTTTTGTCGGTACCATAAAACATCGTATTTGCTGATATACTCAATGGAAATTCAGTCACTCCCGCGTAGTTTAATGTTGCCTCATAAATATGATCCGTGGCATGCGATTGATAACTGAAGTAATTCCGGTTGCAATTCCAATTGTAATCCGTCACCGTGAAAGAAAATTCTTTTGACATGGCAAGTGTTGCAGAAAGGTCTACTTCTTTCACTAATCCTGAAAAAGAGGTTGATCCCCATGTGCCGATTGAAAACGCTCCGGTTGTATACGTTATGGAAGGTTGGATATTGGGGGTGCCTCCCTTACTTCCTTCCTGTGGAATTCCACGCCAGATATATGAACTAACAATATCGGCGCTTACCGTAAAAGTTCCGCCTTTGGTCGTTTGTGCTTGCACTGCCGGAGCAGCTAATGTTGCAAACAACATGCCTCCAAAAATGGTGGCTAAAATTACATTCTTTGTTTTCATCTTCATTTTTCTTTAAGTGATTACTTGAAAATTTTACACGCATACATTTTTGCAACGTCTCCGGAAACGCGAAAAATGTTTTCTAGTTTTTAAAACAGATCCTTTTGATTGAATAAGGGTCGATCGATCGTAAACTACACACATACTCTCCTGCCTTCAAAAAACTACAATCTTTTCTTTTTTTGTCATGACATTTCTCTTTGGGCAATCATCCATCTTTTTGCTCTTTTGCTTATCTCCTCCTTTTCTCTTTCTTGAATGATGCGACAAAAGTATATATTATTTTCCTATACCCCATCATTTATGATGTTAAAAATCAAAATAACGCATTATTTTGATCGAATACCCCCATTATTTATGTGCATAATGCAAATAAAATGACTTTTTTCGTGACACACCCCATTTTTATGATTATCTTATTGCAATCGCAATTGGTCATTCCCCAGATAAGAAATAGAATGTACGTAGCCATCTCCCGAAAACATTTTTATTACGGGAAGACAATCATAGAAGTGGTAGAATCTTAAGAAAAAACGAGCCGGGGAAGAGAAAAAATCAAGAAAAAGCGGTACCTTTGAATCATTATTCAAGCGATGAAACGAAAAAATCGTACTGCAAACACACAAGAGTTGAATTCCATGCAAAGCTGACATTTTCATGTCACGTACGCTTCCAGAGACTCAAGATATATCTGTAACATCATTAAAATCAAACAAAAATGAAACAAACTGATGTGTTAATCATTGGTGGAAGTGCAGCCGGAATGGTGGCTGCCGTAACCGGAAAATTCAGTTGGCCTGAAAAGAAGTTCATCTTAGTCAAGAAACAAAAAGAAATGATGGTTCCTTGTGGCATCCCCTATATTTTCGGGACGCTTGAAGGCAGTGCACAAAATATCATGCCGGTTGATCCGATGCTCGCAAAGAGCGGTGTTGAATCTATTGTGGGAGAGGTAACGTCCATTGATACTAAAAAGAAAACTGCTTCGTTAGCTGATGGCGAAACCATTCAATATGTCAAATTAGTTATTGCAACAGGCTCAATGCCGGTGATGCCACGTTGGCTAAAAGGAGGGGAAAAGAAAAATGTATTTGTCATTCCAAAAGATAAAGTCTATTTGGACGACATGCTTCAAACCATCAATCAATGTAAGAAAATTGTGGTGATCGGCGCCGGGTTTATCGGAGTGGAATTTTCCGATGAACTCAGTAAACGTGGACATCAGGTGACATTAGTCGAAAAGTTACCCAATATTCTGGGTACAGCTTTCGATGTTGAACTTTCCGACAAAATTCATGCTTTACTTACTGAGCGGGGCGTCAATGTAATTACCGGAAACGGTATTCGTCAGGTTGTCGGACAAGATCATGTGGAAGGCGTGGAATTAGAAAAAGGCGAGATTGTCGAAGCCGATGCTGTTATTCTTTCAATGGGCTATAAACCAAACACAGAATTAGCCAAGAATTCGGGCATTTACATTGACGAAGACAACTTCATTGCCGTGGATGAGTACATGCGCACCCATGAATCGGATATTTTTGCAATAGGCGATTGTGCTCAAAAGCGTGATTTTATAACGCGAAAACGGGTCTCCACCATGTTGGCATCAACTGCCTGTGCCGAAGCACGTATTGCCGGAATGAATCTATATAACCTTAACGTGGTAAAAACCTTTAGCGGAACCATCGCCATCTATTCGACGGCTATTGGTGAAACTGGCTTTGGAACGGCAGGTGTCACGGAAGCACGGGCACGCGAAGAAGGCATCGAAACATTAACCGGACTCTTTGAAGGAGTCGATCGACACCCGGGCAATCTACCGGATGCCCACAAACAAACAGTTAAATTAATTTCGGCTGCTCAATCGGGGGTTATTATTGGTGGCGAAGTGATTGGCGGTCTCAGCGCCGGCGAATTGACCAATGTCATTGGGTTGGCAATTGAAACCAGAATAACAGTCAATTCATTACTTACTTCTCAAATTGGAACCCATCCTTGTTTAACCGCTTCTCCGGCAGCTTATCCTTTGATTAAAGCCGCTGAAATTATTGCCGGTAAAATGCGTAACGGTTAACGCGACTTACTCGGATAACTCATTGAAAACAAACGCCGCTTGTTCATGTCTTTTGACAAATGCAAGCGGCGTTCTGTTTATTGTTTATTTATTTTGTAGACCTATTGCAGGCTGAAACAATTCTTTTTGTGCCTTCTCATAATCTTCAGGCACGCCGATGTCAATAAAGTAGACATTTTCCACGTAACCTCCGATGGTGTCATAATGAATCTCCTTTTCTAAAAAATCCTTTTCAAACGAAAACTTTTCAGGGAGATGATCCAATACATCCCGTTGAAGCAAATACACACCTCCATTGATCAGTCCGTCAGCACAAAATTGTTTCTCATGGAAAGTTGTGATGCGTTGACCTTCCAACTCAACACTCCCGTATCGATCGAAATCATGCAATGGTTTCAAAGCTAATGATGCCTTAAATCTACCGTTTTGATGGATGTGAAGTAGTTTTTTCAACTGAATAGGGAAGAATGTGTCTCCATTCACCACAAAAACAGAGAATTCAGATGTTTGTTGCAAAGCAAGTTTAATGCCTCCGCCCGTTCCTAACGGCTCCTTTTCAACCACCGTCGTAATATGCAAAGGACCTTGATACTCCAACAGCCAATCTTCTACTAATTCGTGTTTATATCCTAAAGAAAGCACTACATGTTGCACTCCCTGTTTCTCTAAATAAGACAACAGATATTTCAGAAATGGATTATCCCCAATGGATGCCAGACATTTAGGGCGATCATTCACCACGCTTTGAAGTCGCGTGCCAAATCCTCCGGCTAAAATGATACATTCTATCATATCAAAACAATGTTTCTTCGACCAATTGGCAGATGATATGCCCCAAGGTAATATGTGCCTCCTGAATGCGTGGTGTGTCATTGCTTGGAACACCAATCCATACGTCGGACAGCAATTTCATCTTTCCTCCCTCATCGCCAGTCAACCCAATGGTCATAACACCTTTGCTGCGACACACTTCAAAAGCACGCACGATATTCTTTGAATTGCCGGAGGTCGAAAGACCGACGAGCATATCTTTCGACGAAAATGAACCCGCAATCCGGGCATACACTTCGTCGTAGCCATAATCGTTGGCCACCGCTGTGATGTATGAACTATTGGTATGAAGCGCTTCGGAAGGGAGTACCGCACGATCTTTGTAAAAACGGCCAGAAAATTCAGCTGCCAAATGTTGTGCGTCGGCAGCGCTACCTCCGTTCCCACAAAAATAGACTCGTCCACCTTGCTGAAAACTTTGTGTGATGGCTTCAGCTGCCATACGGATGGTCTCCACCAATTGTTTGTCGTTAGCAATGGTTTGCTTCACCTCCGCTGATGCAAGAAGAATGGTTTGTATTTGATTGTTTATCATAAAATCCTAATTAGGCTAAAGGAGTTAAGGCCAAAGGAATCGATCAATTTGAAGATTTGAATGTTGCAATATATAGATTTCATTATCAACTAATTTTTCAGATACTCCACGTGTAAAGTCCTTCTTCCACAAATGAATACCGTACAATGTGTCCCTCAAATTTGCTCAACACCTTTTCCACTTCATACTTTGCTGTGTCAGGGCAGTAAAACATCATAAAACCACCACCACCAGCACCGGAAATCTTACCTCCCAAGGCTCCGGCATGTTTAGCTTCATGATAAATTTCTTCCATGTGCGGAGTGCTGATGCCACTCGCCATCTGCCGCTTATGGTTGAATCCGTCGTCAAGGATGTGACCGATATCATGGATTTTCCCTGTCAGCAAAGCATTTTTCATATCCGTGGCTTGCTGCTTCAAGCGATGCATTGCTTCAAGCGAAACTTCATTTTGGTTGCGCACATTTTTCTGCTGCTCTTCGATAATGGTCGAAGAATAGCGACTTTGAGCTGTGTAATAAAGCAATAAATTGTGTTCCAGTTCGCGCAAATATTTATGCCCGATGCGTAACGGGTTGACAATGACTTTATCTTCGCCAAAAAACTCCATGTAGTTCACCCCTCCGAAAGTGGCGGCATACTGATCTTGTTTTCCACCAGCCATGCCTAAGTCGATACGCTCGATGTCATAAGCATAACGGGCTATTTCATAACTTCCGAGAGGTAATTTCAACCATTCAACAAAAGCGCCGATAATGGCAACTACCAATGTGGAAGAGGTGCCAAGGCCCGATCCTGCTGGTGCATCCACAAAAGTACTCAATCGAAACCCATGCGGTTCTTTCATATAATCCATGCGGATTCGCTTGTAAATACCTTTATGCAGCGGAAGTAATTCGTCGATGATTAAATCATCATCCAAACTAAGTTCAACGCGTTCATTTCGATCCAGCGCTTGCAAAATTACTTTGGGTTGATGAATTGGCTCAATGGTGGCTTGGGCATACAATGAAATGGTAGCATTGAGGATTGTACCTCCATAAATATCGGAAAACGGACTGACATCAGTTCCCCCTCCGGCAAGTCCAAGCCGTAAAGGCGCTTTCGAACGATGAAGCATGTGTAAAGTTTTTTATCTTCATGCAAAGATAAATGTAAAAATTGAGACTATTGTAAATCATTTTTTGCTGATTTAGCAAGAAAAACCAGATACAAATTATTACAGACAAATAAATCAGCCTCAAAAGATTCTTTTTCCGAATTCATTAAAAGCAGTTTTTTAATATCTTTTATCTCGGCTATTCTCTTTTGCAATCTGAGATAAAAAACAGATATTTAATATATTGCAATTCATTGATGCATGTTTATAAACCATTTTTACGCCTTAATCCAATACTTTAGGGCAATTTCTACTGAAGCCGGAGTTTTACTGATCGAACAAAGGGAGAAAAACCCTTATCTTTGTGAAGTTGTTGGCGCAAATCAAAGCATCCAAAATAGAGAAACAGCAATATGACTGATAGAATGCAATCCTCCTAAACCGGGATAATTTTTGCGTCCCTATGTAATCAATAAAACAGTTTCACATGTATATAAATAAATCATGGATCTACTTGATCCTCTTGCTATTTCTGCTGCCGGTTTTAACCGGGTGTCATGACTACAATCCCAATTTGCATGGCAAATGGCAATTGATGACCATCACCACGCCTACTCAAACTTTGGTGCGTGACAGTATTTTCTACAACTTCGACAATTACACCTTTGAAGTACAAAATCTCAGTCGCTACTCCAATCCAAACGGAAGCGACTTAATAGGTGAGTTTCATCAGGTTGGTGATTCACTCATTCTTAAAGTAGTGGATAATTGGTACACTCCTTCCTATTTTTATTGGAATGGATTAGAAAAAGGCTTTAAGATCATAGACATATCCTCTTCAAAACTACAGTTGTCTGCCACCGACGGAATATACACTTTCAGAAGCTATAATTAACTATGAAGATTCAACATTATATTGCCGGATTCATCCTTTCAATAGGTGCTTGCTCAATAACGGCTCAAACGAATCAAGTGATTTATAAGACGGAATTATCCACTAATGTAGGATCGGGTGAGTATGCTCCTTTCTGGTTAGTTACCAACCGTGAGGGCATCCCCAATATACAGCCCAACAGTGCTTTTCTACGTGCCGGCATTTTTCAGCAAAACGATACGACCAAACGGCTTTCTTACCAGTATGGAATTGATCTGGTCAAATCAACCCGTTCTACATCCGAACTGATTGCACAACAAATTTATGCAGGCATCCGGTATCACAACGTAGCCTTTAACATTGGCAGCAAAGTGCATACAGACGGATTACAGAATCTCCTCCTGAGTAGTTGCGGAGGTGGTTTGCTTTGGTCCGAAAATGCCCGTCCTTTGCCTGAAGTTGAATTTGAAATACCTCACTTTATTACTGTTTTTCCCAGAATGCCGTGGTTGAAAGCAAAGGTAGCAATCTCTTACGGATGGTTAGTGGATAATGGCTATCAATTGCAATCTGCTCATACACAAAATGGATTTGCTTCTCCAAACGGCTATTTTCATCGTAAATCCGCAGCCATTCAGTTCAAGGGAAAATCAAGATGGAGTTTTACTGCAGCCGGTGAAATAGATGTGGAATTTGGCGGTAATCAGATAACTTATGCAAATGGCAAACAAATTTCCGTCAAACCGGATGTCCCTGACTTAAAACATTTTTTAATGGTTCTGATTCCTTTCAAAGGAGATAAATCAGCTACAAAGAGTGATCAACAATGGTTTTATGGTAATTATGTGGGCAATTGGCAGGGAAGACTCACCTATGATATGGGTCAAAGCGGGCAACTGCATGCGTACCTTGACAACTATTTTGAAGATTCATCCGGTTTTTGGAAACTAAACGGATTGGATGGCCTTTGGGGATTTGAGTACGATGCTGTCGGGAAAAAACTTATCAGCGGTATTGTGGTTGAATATTACCAATCAACCGACCAAAGCGGACCGATGAATTTTCAACCAAATCTTTATGCTCACACGAATTTGAAGTATTGGACGGTAGGAAACGACAACTATTATAATCATGGCTTCTACATAGGTTGGTCAAACTATGGTAGAGGCATGGGTTCTCCTTTGGTGCCATCTCCCATCTACAACAAAGACGGGAATCTTGCTTTTGAAGATAATCGGGTGAGAGCGTATCATCTGGGCCTTATGGGATATCTTTCCGATGAATGGTCGGATAGAATTCTGGCAACTTACCGCGAAGGATTGGGCACTATGGCTACGCCTTTCATCAACCCCGAATACGGTTTTTCAGGCATGATTGAACTGAGTTATTCCCCGAATAAAATCAAAGGACTAACGGCTTCCGTAGCTGCAGCTTGCGATCGTGGAGAACTTACCGGCAACAATTGGGGCTTTAACTTCACCTTAAAACAACGTGGCGTGTTAGATTGGCTCAGTCAGAACAATAACCGCAAAAGGCTGAAGGGATCGGAATAGCAACGAGAAAAGTTTGAACGTATAAGGAATCAGCTAGGTATTCAAACTCCGTTATTTTTGTTCTTTAACCCCTTATTCAGGGGGTTACCGTTTTTGCTTTAGCAGGCAACGACAATTGCACCCCTTGAGGCGATGATTGAGAAGTGGATGAAACGATCATGGTTAAAGTTGCTGTGTTACTCGGTTTGGTGGGAACATATTGAACCGTGAGCATGACAGTGGCCACAGGAGAAGTGCCAAAGTAGATATAACCATTGTTCAGGTTGGTCGAGTCGTTAGCAAGTATCGTACTCCCTAAAGCGGCTATACCAGGAAAAGAAACTTTTGAAACAGTGGTGTCGTTGCTTACTCTAAAACTTGTGATTGGGTTGTAAAATCCCTGAAGTGTAAGTGGAAGAAGGAGTGTATCTCCAACAGTAAGAGTGTCAAGAGACGTAATAACAGCACCATTCAGTGTAACGGAACCAGCATAAGCAATTTGAGGGGCAAAATCATTCTGTGTGTTGGTTTGCATACACGAAGAGAGGAGAATAACACCTAACCCTGCAAATATAAATCCTAGTTTTTTCATTGGAATAGAATTGAAAAATGATGAAACAATGGGACGAAGCAAATGCCATTTATCGAAAATATACTTCAGTCCTTTTCTAAAAGGAACAAAGATAGGGATTCAAATAGCAATACAAACATGAAACTGTTCCCTTAGGCAATTATTTTGAATTATTTATACAGGAGGCTCTTTTTGTATTCGTTGGTTTTAACACGTCAACGATTTTCTCGTTTAAATGTAGCGAGTGCATGAAGAAAGCTCGTGTCGGGAATGCCAAAAAAGGCAAGTCCCGTCGAACCATTTTCCAGAACGGTTTTAACCAACTGTTTGACTTCAATTTCATCTTGTAAAATATCCTCCACGTAAATGGCTGTAATGATAGAAACAGGTTGAACGGTGGCAACATTTTCGCGTGTTGTAGCATATACCCATTCGATCGTTTGGTTGTAGAATTTATAATAGGCCATGGGAAGATAAAAGTCCAATTGCCAGTTCTCCCAATCCTGCATCACAAGACGACGTGCAACTGATGGTGTTGGAAAAGGAGAAGCACTTACCTTCAACTGATGACTTCGCACAATGTCGGCAATCCCTTTTACGCATTCAGTCACCTGAAGCAAACGAAAAGAAAGCCACGTCTCATCTTGAGACGGATCAGAAAAGTTTCTAGGATCGTAGTCATGCAAGGTTTTAAACTTTTCAATGGCCACAGGATGATAACCATAATCCCACTGAGAATACACTTTATCTTGCACAATTCCGTATTTAGGCTGTAGATTCACAGGCAGAATAACATCCACATAACGCGCAAAATCAAGACTGATCCCTTTTATACCATCCAATTGGCAGAGATATTTAGTTTGACGGTAAAGTTCGTTGCGAAAGTCATCAATAGCCGGATTTAAAAACTTATAATGATCGACATACGCTTTCTTATCGGCCAAAGAATCGCCATGAGCGTTGACATCGAGCCATTCCGGATTTTGCCTGGCTAATTCGGGTTGATTCATTACCCACCACCAAACATAGAGATCGATGTTATACTTTTGAGCAATCGGAATGATCTTTTCAATTGCAGGCACATTGCCTTTAAAATTTATACCACGTACTCCGTGTGTAGCATATAGTTTAAAAAGACGGTCATAATTTTCGTGAGGAGTGTCCTCTACCCAAGTCCAAAAAAGAGGCATCCCATCTTCGGAAAAGAAGTTGCGCTCATCAGTTTTTAAACGTGACATTGTTCGAAAGATAAAAATTCAGCGTACAAAAGTATCTCTTTTTGGTGAACCCTCACTATAAAAAATAGTGTATCTTTGCAGCCAATCAAAAACTTGATAGGAATATTGCTTCGATACTTACACAAGAGGTGTCAAACGCATGGAAAAATAACTACAAGGTAATTTAACTACTTAAAAACAAACGATATGTATAATTTCATTTTCAAAAATCCGACCAAACTTATTTTTGGAAAAGGGACGATTGCTTCATTAACTACAGAAATTCCGATCGGTAAACGGGTGATGATGACGTATGGTGGCGGCAGTATTAAAAACAATGGGGTGTACGACCAGGTGAAAGCCGCATTGCATAATTATAGTATTATTGAATTTTCAGGTATTGAGCCTAACCCTACGTATGAAACGCTGATGCAAGCGGTTGCCCTAGCAAAAGAACAAAAGATCGATTATTTTTTGGCTGTTGGTGGCGGTTCTGTGATTGATGGCACAAAATTCATTGTGACCGCGATGCTTTATGATGGTGACCCATGGGAATTCATGATTGATCCCTCGAAAGCAAAACATGCACTCCCTTTTGCAACCGTGCTTACACTGCCTGCCACCGGATCGGAAATGAACAACGGCTCGGTTATCTCGAAGAAAGCTACGCATGAGAAGTTGGCTTTCGCTATTGCAGAGACATATCCTCAATTTTCAATACTTGATCCAGAGGTGACTTTTTCGCTTCCGAAACGACAGTTAGCGAATGGCGTGGTTGATGCTTATGTGCATGTGATGGAACAGTACCTCACGTTTCCTTCCGAGTCGATGATTCAGGACAGATTCGCTGAAGGTATTCTTTCCACATTGACAGAAATAGGAGAAAAAGTAGTCAATAGCAAACCGGAATATGATTTGCGCGCCAATTTCATGCTAAGCGCTACAATGGCTCTCAACGGTTTTATATCCATGGGAGTTCCTCAGGATTGGGCAACACACATGATCGGGCATGAACTGACTGCCCTTTATGGACTTGATCATGCAGTAACATTAGCCATTGTGCAGCCTTCATTGCTTCGTGTGATGCGAAATGAAAAGAGGGAGAAACTTTTACAATACGCAGATCGTGTATGGCATCTCACACAAGGCAGCGAAGAAGGACGTATCGAAGCTGCCATTCAAAAAACCGAATCCTTTTATCGAAATCTTGGCATCAAAACCAAACTATCCGAACACGGCATTGACAACAAATCGTTTGACTCCATTGCGGAACGTTTCGCGACTCGTGGTTGGAAGTTAGGAGAGAAACAGTCGATTACACCTGAACTTATCCGCGAAATATTAAATGGGTGCCTTTCGTAAGGTAGTCAAATGGTTAGTCACATGCGAAATGTTTTGATCTCCTTTTTCTTGCTTTTGTTTGCAGTACAGGCAACTGCAATCACCTTGTCTGATTCTGCACGCATTAGCCTGCTTACATGTGGCCCTGGAGATGAACTTTATGCTAAATTCGGCCATTCGGCCATACGAATCTATGATCCTGTCAATCATATCGATGTTAGCTTCAACTATGGATATTTTGACTACAACACCCCCGGCTTTTATTATAAGTTTGTGAGAGGGGAAACTGATTATCAGATTGGTGCAGTAGACACACCCGATTTCTTTTTAGAATACCGGATACTCAACATCAACATGTGGGAACAGGTGTTGAATTTGCGACAAGATGAAAAGCAAGCCTTGTTTGATGCCTTGTTAGTCAACTATCAACCAGAGAATCGCTATTATCGTTACAACTTTGCATTCGATAACTGTGCCACCCGCCCTCGCGACATGATAGCCAGATCTATTCATGGGAAATTGATTTTCTCTCCTTCGTTGGATAAAGATCATGAAACCTTTCTGCAACTCATTGATCACTATACGGCTGAAAATCCTGCCATTTTATTTGGGATGCACCTTCTGTTTGGAGCATCTGCCGATAGTGTTGCTACGTTGCAACAAAGTTTTTTTCTGCCTGAACGATTGATGCAGGGTTATGCCACGGCCATGATTCAACGCGACAGTACCGAGGTACCATTAGTGATTGCTACATCGCAACCGGTAAAAATATCGGGGCATGAGCATAAACCGGCCTTTGACTATGTTCCCTGGATTATTGGGGTCTTATTGTTGTTTGTTTTATATCTCTCGTCTGTTGATAAACGTAAGCAAAAGCTTTCTTTATGGTTTGATGGAATCTTGTTTGGCCTAGTGGGGGTAACAGGAATTGTTATTTTCTATATGAATTTTTTTTCGTTGCATCCCTTGGTTTCGCATAACTGGAACTTAGTATGGATGAATCCACTCGATCTTGTATTTGCCCTTCTTCTTCCTTTTGGTTCTCTGCGCAGAATAGCTTTTTATTTGCAATATATCTTTTTGATATGTATCGTATTTCTTTTGGTATCCTTGTTTTATTTGCCGCAAACGTTTCTTTTTTCACAAATCATGCTGATGGTAGCAATGGGTATGCGTTCGGTCATGTATCTGCGATTACGCAAAGAATACCTGCATCCAAAAATAGCTTCTATAAAGGGATAGTAGACCGAAAGCTTCAACCCTACATCGTTCATAATGCCACTGAAGAACACCTTGATATACACATTCGCAATCCAATTATAGATCCCTAATGACAAAATTCATTTTCTCGCTTCTCATTTTATGTCAGTTGATAGCCTTTCCAATGTCAGCCACCAATGAGCCTACAAGACCACGTCTCGTCGTGTTTATCGTGGTCGATGGGCTGCAATCTGAGCATATTATGACCATTTGGAACGATTTGAACAAAGGAGGGTTCAAGCGTTTATACACCCAGGGAGCCGTTTGCAATCATGCCTATTATCCGATTCTTTCTGCCGGCAGTGCAGCCGATTATGCTTCACTTGTAACAGGATCAACCCCATTTTACCACGGTATAGTAGGAAATACGTTTTATAATCGTGTCACCGGCGAAACGCAACCTTGCCTGCAAGACGACAAATACAATGGAATTGGCACTGATGATGCACTTTCATTACGACCATTACTTGCGTCAACCTGCTCTGATGAACTTAAAATGAACACTGCAGGAAAATCAAAAGTGTTTGCTATCGGCATTCATTCTGCCGAAACGATGTTACTGGCGGGCCATGCAGGTGATGGCGCTGTTTGGGTGAATCGTGAAACAGCTAATCTGGCTACCAGCACTTTTTTTGCTTCAGGATTGCCACAATGGGCAGATCAAGCTAATGTGAATCATGCAGTGGAAGATGGCATTCGATCAGAATGGAAGCCCTTGTACAATATATCTACCTATTTTTTCCCGGCGACTCATCCTGATGCAAAACAAGGCTTTGATTATATCAACAATAGCTCATCGATGACTCAAATGATGGCGAATTATAAACATTCTCCTTTTGTCAACACATTGGTGAAAGATTTAGCAATTAAAGCCCTGACGGACGAACATTTGGGGCAGGATGATTTTCCTGATTTTTTAGGTATAGAATTTACAGTGCAAGTTGCCGGCGATCCTTCGCATGAGCTTGTTTCTGCGGAGAAAGAAGATATGTATCTCCGCTTAGACAACAACATTGCCGATTTACTAAATAAAATTGACAGTTCTGTAGGCCTAAATCATACGATTATAGTGTTGACCAGTAATCAGGGGGAACCCCATCGCCAACAGACAATGGCAACATACAACATTCCTTCCGGTCATTTTGTGCCTGCAAGATCAATGGCCTTGCTAAATCTTTATCTTATGGCTCTTTATGGACAACATCAATGGGTTGTAGGCTATCACGACAAAAACATCTATCTTGACCACGCAGCTATTGAAAAGAAAGGGATTTCTTTAAACGAGATGCAACAACGCAGTGCCAATTTTATGCTCGACTTGCAGGGCATTCAAACAGCCCTTACCACACAACAAATTATGGATGCCGACGCCAATGCCCACGATGAAGCCGCAAGAATGAAAAATTCTTACAACAAACATCGCTCGGGTGATGTTGTTTTTACGTTGATGCCGGGTTGGGTGGAGGCTGATAACAAGGGGAATGTATTACCTATCAATAACGGGAAAACATCGTATGTTCCGCTGCTATTTTTTGGCGATAACATTCAGCCACAACAGCTACCGACTCACGCTATCACCGACTTGGCGCCAACCCTTTCTTGGTTGCTTCAAACGGGATTTCCCAATGCGAATATTGGCGCACCCATTTCATTGATTAAAAAAGACGAAACAACGGAAGACGTACGTCACGATAAATAAAGCCCATATTCGGTTGCGTGATTCCGAAGTGAAAATATCTCCGCAATTTAGAGATTGCACTGAGAAATGAACCCAGGGCAAGTCAAATGCTACTTTTTTCAAGAAAAAGCATGATTTTGATCTCATTTTGTTGCCTAAAAGCTTGTGAGGTAAAACAAATTTTTTTATCTACCTTTGTATTGTTTTTTGACTAACATCACGCTAAACTAACAACATGGGGGAAGCTATTAAGGTATTGTTTATTACACAGGAGATTACACCTTTTCTTCCTGAATCGGAAATTGCGACTATTTGCCGCTATCTTCCGCAAGCAGTACAAGACCGGGGAAATGAAATTCGTGCTTTTATGCCTAAATTTTCGGCAATCAATGAGCGTAGAAACCAGCTGCATGAAGTGCAACGTCTTTCAGGAATGAACATTATCATTGACGATACTGACCACCCGTTGATTATCAAAGTAGCATCCCTTCAGGCAGCCCGCATGCAGGTTTATTTTATTGACAACGAAGATTATTTTCATCATCGCAACATCGTGAAAGATGCAGATGGTGTAGAATATAAAGACAACGGGGAACGAACAATCTTTTTTGCCAGAGGTGTTTTGGAGACGATTAAAAAATTACGTTGGACACCCGATATTATCCATTGTCATGGTTGGATGACAGCTTTAGTCCCTTTATACATCAAACAAGCCTATTCTGACGATCCATGCTTTCGCGATGCCAAGATTGTTTATTCCATTTACGAAGATGGATTTTCAAATCCTTTTCAGGAACGATACGATCAAATATTACGTCTCGACGGGGTAAAAGACGAGCACTTAAAATCTATTCAAGCAACTCCGGTTGATTATGTTGCCTTGACAAAATTAGCTGTTGACTTTTCGGATGCAGTCATTCAGGGAAGTGAAACATTGCAGGCCCCATTAACCGAATATGTTGCTTCAAAACCGGAGCGCCCTTTTTTGCCGTATCAAACACCCGAAACCTATACAGACGCTTATTTAGACTTGTACCAATCACTTTTATAATCAATCCCTCATCTTGTTACCACTTTTCTGACTATATACAACTAACATATTTTCACATGCCCCAAATCCCGAAAAATCGGGACGCCCCTAATGTAAAAAATAACACACACATGAAATACCTTCTTTTTGTCGTTGCGCTTGTTTCATTAGTGATACTGTCATCTTGCACAAACTCAGCCAGTGATTTGGGCATCACCATTCGACCAACCGGCGATATGATTGCAGTAGGCACAGATACTTTTCAAGTCAGCTCTTCCAATTATGTGGTTTCAAGTATGGTTTCCCCATCCGACACTTTTTTGTTAGGAAATTATTATGATCCGAAATATGGGACAACCAAAGGAGAAATTTTTGCACAATTTACCTGTCCGGTTGGGTTCCAGTTCCCTGCAGGCGCAACCCCTGATTCATTGTCACTCTATATTTTGTTCAATAATTGGATGGGTTATTCTCACTCTCCGTTGAGAATCAGTGCCTATGAGATGGATGGTACGCCACTCAACTATAATACAGTATATTACACCGATGTAAACGTTCCAACCTACTGTAGCAAAAATACACTATTGGGAAGCCGCATCATGGTGGCCATTCCCGATACGGTGGCTGACACTGCCACATATCAACCCCACCTAACCTATAAATTTTCGCAATCGCAGGTGCAACAACTCTATAACGCAGGAAACAATGGTGCGTTTGCCAGCCAAAGCGCCTTTACAAACTATTTCAAAGGAATTTACTTAACATCCGATTATGGAAACGGCGCTTTGTGGTATGTAAATAGGCTCTATATGGAGTTTTATTTTCACTATCACGCATTTGTCAATAATAAAGACACAACATTAACTTCAGGGTTGATTTTCCCTGCCAGTAAAGATGTACGGCAAATCAATCGCATCACACACCCTGATGTCAATCAAATGCCCGCGCCTCCTGATAGTGTGACTTATGTATTCTCACCTGCTGGCATTTATACGCAACTCAACATTCCTGTTGGACGTATCGTACAACGCATCAAAGATCGCTGGAGTGGCAAGGTAAATAGTATTAATCACGCTGAATTACGCATGGAAGTCACCGAAAGAGATACGGTCGACAACTACGTGTTGCCAATACCAACCTATTTGGCATTAGTGCCCAAGCAAAATATCAATAGCTTTCGTGTGGGTGATACTACGTTGATAACGGCTTCATACAACTCATATTATCATTATTACAGTTTCAACCTTTCGGGTTATTTAACGCGTCAACTCAGAAGTTCAAATCCTCCAGCCATAGATCAATTGCTGGTGGTGCCCGTGCGTATTTCATCTAGAAACGCATCTGGCTATATTGCAGGATTAGCTCCTAAGGTGAATTTGAATGCGGTGACGTTGCGTACAAACAAAAGCGTACATCCTCTTCGGTTGGAGATCGTTTATAATGGATTTTGACCCTTGTTGGGAATCTTACATGAATGATGAGCAAGAAAAACAAACCACTTTACATTGGAATTAAATGAGGTTTAAATCAGTTGTCTTTGTTTTCGCAGCTGAAAAATAATTGCAGCTATTCATGTGATAAACATTAGCCTTTTCTGTGCTATCATAGTGGGTTAGCCTACTTTGGAAAGAGTAAAAAATCTTTATATTTGCAATGTCGAGTTGGCAAATTGCCAAATTAGAACTATCTTTGCCCTCAAAAATAGTCACGGTGGAAGCTTTTTTCAGAACTCATAAACATTTGGTGGAACATGTCAAATCGCCCGTTCAACGTACGTTGATGGACGAGATTGATTGGAACTATCGCTTAATAGGCATCAAAGGATGTCGTGGTATAGGGAAAACCACTTTTTTGCTTGAGTACGCTAAACAATACTTCGGCCCCGACGATCGTTCGTGCCTCTATATAAACCTCAATAACTTCTACTTTACAACTTGCTCATTAGCTGATTTCGCCGACGAGTTTGCCAAAATGGGAGGACGTACCTTACTTATTGATCAGGTATTTAAACTCCCTAACTGGTCAGCCGCTTTACGTGAGTGTTACGATCGGGTTCCTGACTTGAAAATTGTTTTTTCAGGCTCCTCAGTGATGAGGTTAAAAGAAGAGGGTTCGCCGTTGCGTGACTGTGTTCATTCGTACAATCTGAGAGGTTTTTCGTTTCGTGAATTTCTTAATTTGATGGCAGAGACGCATTTCCCTGCATATTCATTAGACGATTTACTGACCCATCATCAACAGATTGCCTCCGAAATCACGGCAAAAGTAAAACCACTGGCTTATTTTCAAAATTATTTACATCATGGATTTTCTCCCTATTTTTTGGAAAAACGCAATTTCTCTGAAAACTTACTGAAAACTATGAACATGATGCTGGAAGTAGATGTGTTGTTGATCAAACAAATTGAACTTAAATATTTGCCCAAAATCAGGAAGCTGCTTTATTTAGTGGCACGTGAAGCCCCAACGGTTTTGAATGTAAGTCAATTAAGCGCTGAAATCAATATCTCACGCGCAACGGTCATGCATTATATCAAATATTTGAGTGAAGCACGACTGCTCAACTTACTTTACCACGAAGGAGAGTCTTTCCCCAAAAAGCCAGCCATGGTTTATATGCAGAACACCAATTTAATGCATGCAATAACTCCGGGAAGCGTTGATGCACAGGCGCAAAGGGAGACTTTTTTCTACAATACGCTTTATAAAGATCATCATCTTTTCAAGGGGAAAAAAGAGGCTCAGTTTCTGGTAGATGATCGGCTTTCTTTTGTTGTGAACGAATTGGCGTACAGACAGAAAATAAAGCCTGAAAACTATTATGCAACTGATAAAATAGAGATTGGACATGACAACGTCATTCCATTATGGCTGTTTGGTTTTTTGTATTAGACGAGAAGACAAATGTGGAAATAGAATAAAAAAGAGAGAAAACGCGACAAGAAAAGGAAAAGTAATTATCAATAAATCTACAATTATGGCAAAAGAAAAGAAATTTTTGACCTGTGATGGAAATCAGGCCGCTGCCCACATCGCGTATATGTTTAGCGAAGTGGCTGCCATTTACCCAATTACACCGTCATCGACCATGGCGGAATATGTCGATGAATGGGCTGCAAGTGGCAGAAAGAATATCTTCAATGAAACGGTGTTAGTGCAAGAAATGCAATCGGAAGCAGGAGCCGCAGGCGCTCTGCATGGATCATTGCAAGCAGGCGCATTAACAACCACTTTTACAGCTTCACAAGGGCTTTTGCTGATGATACCCAACATGTATAAAATAGCCGGCGAATTGCTCCCGACCGTTTTTCATGTATCAGCACGTGCATTAGCATCGCACGCTTTGTCTATCTTCGGTGATCATCAGGATGTGATGGCTGTCCGTCAAACCGGCTTTGCAATGTTGGCAACAGGATCCGTACAAGAAGTAATGGACTTGGCCGGAGTGGCACATTTAGCAACTTTAAAAACACGTGTTCCTTTTGTGCATTTCTTTGATGGCTTCCGCACTTCACACGAAATTCAAAAGATTGAAATGCTGAATAACGACGATTTATCACAATTTATCGATTGGGATTCTCTCGAAGGATTTCGTAAACGTGCCCTCAATCCTGAGAACCCTGTATCTCGTGGTACCGCACAAAACGCCGATATTTATTTTCAAGCTCGGGAAGCAAGCAACCCATTTTACGATGCGGTTCCTGCAATTGTTGACGAATACATGGAAAAATTAGCCGGAGTAACCGGACGTCGTTATCATTTGTTCGACTATTATGGTGCACCTGACGCTGAACGTGTCATTATTGCAATGGGATCTGTAACCGAAGCAATACGTGAAACGATTGATTATTTGACGGCAAAAGGAGAAAAAGTGGGCTTAGTGGCTGTACACTTATTCCGTCCTTTCTCCTCCAAACATTTGTTGGCTGCAATACCAACCACAGCAAAACGAATTGCAGTGCTCGATCGCACCAAAGAACCTGGCTCAGCTGGAGAACCTCTCTATTTGGACGTGAAAGATGCATTTTATGGTTCTTCCAATGAACCAATCATCGTGGGTGGTCGTTATGGCTTATCATCGAAAGATACCACTCCGGCACAAATTCTATCGGTGTACGAAAATTTAGGGATGAACGAACCAAAGAATGGCTTTACCATTGGCATCGTAGACGATGTGACTTTCACGTCGTTACCTAAAAAAGAAGAAATTGTGTTTGAAAATGGCCCTTATGAAGCAAAGTTTTATGGATTAGGCGCTGATGGTACGGTTGGGGCAAACAAAAACTCTATCAAGATTATTGGTGACAGCACCGATAAATATTGTCAGGCTTATTTTGACTATGATTCGAAAAAATCTGGTGGTTTTACGTGTTCTCACTTGCGTTTTGGTAATCACCCGATTCGCTCTACCTATTTAGTAAATACACCCGATTTTGTGGCTTGCCACGTGCCGGCTTATTTGCGGTTGTACGATGTAATGCGTGGATTGAAAAATGGCGGTACCTTTTTGCTCAATTCAATTTGGAACGAAGAAGACACCAAAAAGCATTTACCCGACAGTGTAAAAGCTCATTTAGCAAAAAACAATATTTCGTTTTATATTATTGATGCCACAAAAATTGCGCAGGAAATCGGATTGGGCAATCGTACCAATACAATTTTGCAATCAGCCTTTTTCAAAATCACCGGCGTGATACCGTATGAGTTGGCTGTTGAACAAATGAAAAAGTTCATTGTGAAATCCTACGGCAAAAAAGGAGAAAAGGTGATCAATATGAACTATGCTGCTGTTGATCGTGGTAGCGAAGTCATTAAAGTGGAAGTCCCTGCGGAGTGGGCTTCAATTGATGCAACGTTCTCGCTTCCGACACTTGAAGCTCCTGCTTTTATCAACGACATTGTGCGTCCTATCAATGCTCAATTGGGAAATGATCTTCCTGTTTCCGCTTTCAAAGGACGTGAGGATGGTACATGGAATTTTGGTACAGCAGCATTTGAAAAACGGGGTGTTGCAACCGAAGTACCTGTGTGGAAAGCAGAAAATTGTATTCAATGTAATCAGTGCGCTTATGTTTGTCCTCACGCTGTGATTCGTCCTTTCGTTTTGGATGCTGCAGAGCAAGCAAAAGCTCCTCAATTTGCTACGTTGAAAGCTAACGGGAAGCAATTTGAAGGTATGCAATTCCGCATTCAGGTGGATGTGCTCGACTGTACAGGATGTAGCAACTGTGCCGACGTATGCCCGGGCAATAAAAATGGCAAAGCGCTCGAAATGGTTCCATTGGAAACTCAATTGAATGAGCAGGCAAATTGGACATTTTTGCGTAACGAAGTGAAATCGAAGGCTCATCTTGTTGACATAAAGATGAACGTGAAAAATTCGCAGTTTGCAACGCCATTATTTGAATTCTCAGGTGCCTGCGCCGGATGTGGTGAAACACCGTATGTGAAATTAGTTTCGCAGCTCTTCGGCGATCGCCAGATGATTGCTAATGCAACCGGTTGTTCTTCTATTTATTCAGGATCGGCTCCATCCACTCCTTATACAACCAATGACGAAGGTCATGGGCCGGCTTGGGCAAACTCATTGTTTGAAGATAATGCCGAGTTTGGTATGGGAATGGCGATTGCAGTACGAAAAATACGCGAACGGTTAGTTGATTTGATGAAAAAAATGCAGGAATCTACCTGCTGCTCGGATGAACTCAAATCACTTAGCCAGGAATGGATCGACAGCTGTGAAAATGCAGATGCAACTGTCTTGCTGACAGCAAAACTATTGCCTTTGTTGAAAACATGTGACTGCGATATCTGTAAAACTATTTTGACGTTGAAACAATACCTTGTCAAAAAATCACAATGGATTATTGGTGGCGATGGTTGGGCGTATGATATTGGCTACGGAGGATTGGATCACGTTATTGCCAGTGGCGAAAATGTAAATATTTTGGTGCTTGACACTGAGGTATATTCAAATACCGGAGGACAGGCATCCAAATCGACACCGGTAGGAGCCGTTGCTAAGTTTGCTGCTTCGGGTAAACGTATTCGCAAAAAAGATCTTGGATTGATGGCTACCACGTATGGATATGTTTATGTTGCCCAAATAGCAATGGGCGCTAACGAAGCTCAAACGTTGAAAGCGATTCGCGAAGCAGAAGCATACGACGGACCTTCATTGATCATCGCTTATTCTCCTTGCATTAGCCATGGTTTAGCAAGCGGTATGGGAAAAGCACAAGAAGAAGAAGAAAATGCTGTAAAATGTGGCTATTGGCACCTATGGCGCTTCAATCCTAACTTGGCTACCGAAGGTAAGAATCCTTTTATCCTTGACTCAAAAGAGCCACAATGGGAAAAATTCCAGGATTTCTTGCAAGGCGAAGTGCGTTATACCTCGTTGATGAAACAATTCCCTGCAGAAGCTGCGGAGTTGTTCAAAGCAGCAGAAATGAATGCTAAATGGCGTTACAATTCATATAAACGCCTTGCAGCAGAAATATATACTGTTGAGGAACAAGGATAATTTCTCCTTTTGATACATAATGATGCTAAAACTACCCATTAAGATTTTAATGGGTAGTTTTGTTTATAGCTGAAATAACAGAGGAAGATTAGTCAATGGTAGTTTTTGAAAACGGAGGTAAGCTGATGTCGCAAAACTGTCCGTTAAGGTATTTATAATAACCTGTGATAGCTATCATGGCGGCATTATCCGTGGTAAAGGCGAATTTTGGGATATAAACGTTCCAATGATATTTTTCTCCATGTTCTATAAACGCTTTACGCAAAGCAGAATTTGCTGAAACACCCCCAGCAACTGCAACTTCATGAATTTGCAGATCGGAAGCGGCTTTGCGTACTTTTCCCATCAGAATTTCTATAATGGTACTTTGCAATGAAGCACAAAGATCATTTTTTCGCTCTTCAACGAAGTTGGAATTCTCTTTCAAATAGTCACGAATGGTGTAAAGAAACGAAGTCTTAAGTCCACTAAAGCTGTAGTCATATCCTTTGATTTGAGGCTTGCTGAATGTGAAAGCCGACGCATCGCCCTCTTTTGCCAATCGATCGATAACGGGACCACCCGGATAAGGCAATCCAAGTACTTTAGCACATTTATCGAATGCTTCGCCGGCAGCGTCGTCAATAGTTTGTCCGATAATTTCCATCTCATGATGTGATTTCACTAAGACAATTTGTGAATTACCGCCTGACACCAGCAAACAAAGGAAGGGAAAAACAGGTGGCGAAAAAGTCACGCCTTGCTCCTGAATGAAATGGGCTAACACATGTCCTTGTAAATGGTTTACATCCATCAAAGGAATATTTAGTGACAACGCAAATCCTTTTGCAAAAGAAGTTCCGACTAAAAGTGACCCCATTAAACCCGGCCCACGTGTAAAAGCGACTGCGCTCAGTTGTTTGGGTAAAACACCTGCGCGTTCCATGGCTTCATGTACCACAGGAATAATGTTTTGCTGATGAGCGCGTGAGGCAAGCTCAGGAACCACACCCCCATAAGCGCGATGGACGTCTTGATTAGCCGTCACGTTGGATAATAAAATGCCGTCGGCAATGATGGCAGCTGACGTATCGTCGCACGAAGATTCGATGCCTAAAATGATCGTTTTCATTAAAAGAAGATAGAGTGGAATCGGCTTGTTTTCAAGATAAAAGCAAAACAAGAAATCGATTCTGACTGTTAAGTGCAAAGATACTGCTTTTTTGCAGGCTCAAAAGTGCTTCTGTTAGCCAAATTATATGTTAAAACGGCAGTGCCTTTTTTTAATGATGAGAAAATTGTATCTTTGCAAGACATTAATTAATAGATAGTTTTTCAATGGAATCTACCCCTTCTCGATTTCATGACATTGCTCCGCTGAGTGAACAAGATGTTCCTGCCGCAATTCGTCAATTGCTTGCCGAACCCAAGTTTGTGAATATACTAATGTATCTTTTCCCTGATCAATCCATTGACAAGGTGAAAACACTCTTTCAAAGCGTTGGTTCCGTACATGATTTTCAACATAAAATTGATTACCCATTCTTGCAAGATATTGAAGCGAAAACGACGTATGGTATTCATTTAGAAGGAACAGAACATTTACAACCCACCGAAAATTATCTTTATCTTTCCAATCATCGCGACATTATTTTAGATGCTTCTTTTTTGTGTATCAAACTAATGGATAAGGATTTTGACACTGTGGAGATAGCCGTTGGAGATAATCTACTTATAGAGCCTTGGATTGAAACATTGGTGAGACTCAACAAGAGTTTTATTGTTCGGCGTGGTTTGCGTGGTCGACAGCAATTGGAAGCATCACGTCTTTTATCAGAATATGTCCGTTATGCCATTCAAGACAAGCATCAATCTGTATGGTTGGCGCAACGTGAAGGAAGAGCCAAAGACAGCAACGATATAACTCAGGAAAGTTTGTTGAAAATGCTTGCCATGTCGGGAAATGGGACTCCCATTGAGAATCTTGCATCACTCTCTATCTGCCCGCTAACGATTTCTTATGAATATGATCCATGTGACTTCTTGAAAGCAAAAGAGTTACAGCAGCGCCGCGATGACCTTGATTTCCAGAAAAGCCCTCAAGATGATTTGCGAAGCATGCAAACAGGATTTAAAGGTTTTAAAGGGCAAATGGTGTATGTAATTGGAGAGAAGCTACAAATTCCGGTTGAAAAGTTATCTGCTCTCCCGCGAGCGGAACAGTTCAGTACTATAGCGAAATCAATCGATCATCAGATACATCGAAACTATCATATTTATGCTTCTAATCGGATAGCTTACGATCAGTTGTATCCTGAACAAGCGTTGGGTGGATATTCGGATGAAGAACAAGCAAAGTTTGAGCATTATTTAGATGAACAAATCGCGAAAATCGATTTGCCCGATAAAGACGAAGCTTTTTTGCGGCTCAAGCTACTTGATATTTATGCCAATCCTTTTGTGAATTATCTTGTTGCAACGAAGTAAAACTTCACGACATGAAAAAGCTTGTAGTCTTAACCGGAGCAGGAATTAGCGCTGAGAGCGGCATTCGCACGTTTCGGGATGCAGGCGGTTTATGGGAGTCGTATCGGGTGGAAGAAGTTGCCAGTCCCGAAGGATGGATAGCAAATCCCGAGTTGGTATTGAATTTTTATGCGAAACGTCGTGAAGAGTTGCTTAGTGCTGTTCCCAATGAAGGACATCTGGGGTTAGCAAGATTGCAAGACTCTTTTCAAGTAGATGTAATTACCCAAAACATTGATGATTTGCATGAACGAGCAGGAAATCAGCATGTTCTACATCTTCACGGAGAACTTACCAAAGTGTGCTCAACTTGCGATCAATCCTACATTGTGTCACTGCCTTCGGAGTCTCCTTATATTCGGTTGGGTGATACATGTCCGCGGGATTGCCAATTGCGCCCTTTTGTGGTCTGGTTTGGGGAAGCAGTTCCTGCTATAGAACAAGCTATTGATATCGTTCAACAATCTGACATTATGGTTATTGTAGGCACATCGATGAACGTTTATCCTGCAGCAGGACTGATTCACTATTTATCCAAAGAAGCTCCTATCTATCTGATTGATCCAAAAACAGTTTCTACGCCTTATGATCAAAGAATTACTTTTATCCAGCAACCGGCTTCAATAGGAGTTCCTTTGCTGGAAAAAAGACTACGCTCTAAATAAACTCCTTATGTTGCAGTAGCAATTCACCAAAAATGTATCTCTTAGCAGTAAAACAGATCAGATGACATTGTGATGGGGAATATTTAAAAATGAAAATATGCACAAAACAAAGGAAATGTGAGAATTACCTGCTTGCCTTGAGTCCGGCAATAACAGCGCGTGTAAATCCTGCTTCTTCCATCGCGTTCAATCCTTTAATGGTAAGGCCTCCCGGAGTAGTCACTTTATCAATTTCCGCTTCAGCATGGCTGTGATTATGAAGCAAAAGCGTTGCTGCTCCAATTAAAGTTTGTGCCACCATTTCTTGTGCTTGGGTCGCCGAGAATCCCATCTCCACACCACCTTCCGTTGCAGCGCGAATATATCGTAAAGCATACGCAATTCCACACGATGTTAATGATGTTGCAGCGCTCATCAACGATTCAGGAATAAATAGCACTTTCCCTAATTTTTCAAAGAAACGACCGATCAACACATCTTGTTCATCAGTAGTATTTTGAGACGCTATCAATGTCATACTTGAACCTAATGCAATTGCTGTGTTTGGAATCAAGCGATAGATGGGAAAGACATATTGCAGGCGGTGGTTGATCGTTTCTAAAGTGACGCCTGCAGCAACGGAAACCAAGATATGTCGCTCCGGATTCAGAGATTCATTGATCTCTTCAAGCACAATTTCCACTAACCATGGCTTCACAGCAATAATAATAATGTCTGCTTCTGCAATGGCTTGTACATTGTTCGTAAATGTTTGGTCGCAAAAGGAGGCTGCTTCTTCTAGTTTCTCTTTATTTACATCTGACAAGCAAACTTGCAGTTGGTCTGAGGCGTTTTTTTGTTGAAACAATCCCCTTGCAATAGCTCCACCAATGTTTCCAGCTCCAATAATTGTAATTTGCATTATAATATAAGTTTATGAAGATTCAATCTAATCCGTCGTTATTTTGAAATTTCCAATCCAATGGCATCTACGCCTGATAACACGTCATCTCGCATTCCCTGACGAATAGCAAACGTATGGTTTCCGACATGTTTAAACTGCTTATCGCGAGCAATCAAAACAGGCATAGAGTAAATGCTCAATCCTCTCCCCAACCATCTACCTCGATCATCTGCCAGATAGCATTCAATTGTGTCTATCACAACGGTCTTATTTGGAGATATTTCATTGATAAACATCCAAAAATTTTGATAAGGGTACGTTGTCCGATGGCGTAAAGTAACAATTACATTGTATCGAGAAACCGTGTCATGAACAGCAAAGTTAAAATAGACCACGCTATCTTTGTTCCATCCATCATTGGGTAATGAGCGATATCGATTATAGAGTGAATTGGAGTTGCACCCAATGAGTAACAAGCCAAAACTAATCAAAATGCTATGAATTATCGGTTTGCGGACGATTTGTGGAACCATGTTTTTTGAATCGGGATTTATTCTTTTTCTTTTTAGCAGGGTCAAAACGCGTGAGGCTATCTTGCCCAACTACATTTTGATAATCAACATTCACAACCTTTGGTTTTTCCTCTTTTTCTTCCAATGCGTTCGCTTTCTCTCCTTTACGGTTAAGAGCAAGAATTTCTTTCACGCGATCGACAGAGAGAACAACTAAATTTGCAGCCATTCCTGGAGCGGACGAATAGGTCATTTGACGCTTAAATACATCCGTTTTGAAATGAAAATAAGTTCCTGTCTTGGTTTCAAGCGGCACCTCTTTTGAGGGAAAATCTTTCTGAACGTCAATATACGTATCTAATTCGTAGTTGATGCAGCATTTCAATTTGGCACACTGTCCGGCCAGTTTTTGAGGATTCGTTGACAAGTCTTGATAACGAGCGGCATTTGTAGCCACAGAAACAAAATTACCCATCCATGTTGAACAACACAACTCACGACCGCAAGGGCCTATCCCTCCAATACGTCCGGCCTCTTGTCGTGCCCCTATTTGTCGCATTTCAACACGAATGCCAAATTCATCTGCCAAAACCTTTATCAATTGACGAAAATCAACTCGCTCATCAGCTATGTAATAAAAAATTGCTTTGTTGCCATCTCCCTGATATTCCACATCTCCGATTTTCATATTTAGATGAAGATCAGCAGCAAGACGCCGTGCCTTGATCATCGTGGCATGTTCTTTGGCCTTAGCCTCTTCGTATTTTTCTAAATCAACCGGACGTGTTTTACGATAAACTCTTCGAATTTCCGCTTTTTTGGAGTTGATTCCATTTTTACGCATTTGCAATTCCACTAAACGACCTGTGAGCGTTACTTCTCCAATGTCATGTCCGGGAGTTGCTTCAACAGCTACCATATCGCCTTTTTCAAGTTTCAACTGGTTGCTATTTAAATAATAACCTTTACGTGTGTTTTTAAACTGCACTTCCACAAAAGGACAATCGTCATGCGTTTCTTGTAAATCACATAACCAGTCGAAGGTGCTTAGTTTTTTATTGGAATTGTGTTGAGTTCCTTTTCTATTCATCCGGCAACCACCGGGAGATGATATATAATCCATTGTAAGGCGTTCAAAATAAAAAAAATTCTGCCGTTTTTTGCTTGCAAAAATTGCAATTGATACAAACCCATCCGCATGCGCGAAAGAAAGTATCTCCATACGACTACAAAAGGCAAAGTTACTACTTTTTCAACAAATGAGTGAATTGTAACGACAAATCAAGAAAAACCATTTTAGCCTGCACGTTGCTTTCAATGTGTACCTCAGCCAAAGCAACTTGTTCCATCATTTCTTCAATGTTGCGTTCATTCACAAAAGGCGAAAATTTTTGCGAAAACTGTATTTCGTCTTGATTCAAATAGTTCAATTCTTCCTGATGAAGATTTAGGACAAAATTTTCTCGCAACATCCTTTGAACATAACGAAAGAAACTTTTTTGTTTTTCTCGTCCAATTTTAGCCATCATATCCGACCAATTTTTCAATTCGAAAACGTTACGTTGATAGGCTTTGCGCATAAAAAAAACGAATTGCTCGTAATTAAACTGTTGTTCTTCACTTGATTCTATCACTTCGATTGCCTTACGAAAATTCCCATTAGCAATGCGTGCCACATGCCATGATTGCTCTTCTGTCAAACTAAATCGTTGTTGAATGGCCGTCGACATATCTTCACGGTCAATCAAAGGCACGTTGATGCGCTGTGTGCGCGACTGTATTGTTGTCAGTAACGCGTCAGGTTGTTCGGAAACCAGCAAAAACAAGGTTTTTTCAGGAGGTTCTTCTAAAATTTTCAGTAGCTTGTTGGCACACACCGCGTGCATACGCTCCGGTTGCCAAATAATCATGATTTTATATTCCGACTCATACGTTTTGAGACTTAACTTTCGCACAATCTCGCTACTTTCCGCTTCGTAAATCATACCTTGTTTACCCGAAGCTATCCGATTAATCCATTCATTGTTAGTCCCATAAGGATTACTGAGAATGAACCTACGGAAATCAAATACAAAATCATCACAAATAGCCGTTTTAGAGCCTTCAGGCTTAATGATTGGAAAGACGAAATGAAGATCCGGATGCTCTAATTTGGCAAATTTGACACATGACGGACAAGTGCCGCAAACATCCTCAGGAGTACGTCTTTCGCAACTTACATATTGGGCAAAAGCCAGCGCCAGAGACAATTTGCCAATACCTTCCGCACCGCTTATCAGCAAAGCGTGAGGGATCCGCTCCTCGTGCACTAAATTCTGCAACCTTTGTTTGATGGCTTGCTGACCAATAATATCTTTGAAAAACACAATGGAAATCAATTAATCGCACATTCAAAATCACCAATACAAACGCTACCCGTTCTAAATTAAAATCAAACAAGATGCTGCCCTTCGGCTAATACTATCAGCTGCCTCACGAAAAGTCGAATTTCCTCTTCCGTTGTGTCAAACGAACACATCCAGCGAGCCTCTACGTTTTTTTCATCCCATAGATAAAAGGGGAACTCTTTTTGCAACGGCTCCACAAGGATAGCCGGGAGTTTTACAAACAACGCATTCGCATCAACTACTTGTGTTAAAACTATAAATGGAAGTTGTTTAATTTCGCTTGCAAGCAATTGCGCCATACGATTTGCATGATACGCCATAGTGAGCCACAAATCATGTTCGAACAAAGCCACGAATTGGGCTGAGATAAATCGCATTTTGGAAAACAACTGCGTAGTTTGCTTGCGGATAAATTGTGCATTGACAGATAAAGCCGGATTGAAAATCAGGATCGCTTCGCCCATCAACAACCCGTTTTTCGTTCCTCCGAAACTCATAATATCCACGCCGCAGTCTGCCGTACATGCTTTTGCATTAACTCCCAGCGCTGCAACGGCATTTGAAATACGCGCCCCATCCATATGTACTACCAAACCATGAGTATGCGCAAAATCACATAATCGTTTCAGTTCTTCAATTTGATAAACCGTTCCCAATTCTGTTGTTTGGGAAATAGAAACCACACGCGGTTGCACATTGTGCATATTGCCAAATCCTTTTAAATAAGGTTCGATCAACTCTGGGGTTAATTTTCCATCGGGTGTAGCAATTGGACGCAGCATACACCCCGTTGCTTTGACCGGCGCTCCACATTCATCAGAATGGATATGGGCTGTCTCGGCGCACAGAATCAGGTCAAATGATTGCACGGCGCATTGCAGGCTCACCACGTTAGCGCCGGTGCCATTAAACACAAACAACACATCGGTGTCTTCTCCAAAAATAGATCGAAAAATAGCCTCCGCTTTCTTGGTATAAAAATCGTTTCCGTACGACGAAGCATGATTTTGATTTGCCTCAATCAACGCTTCCAAAATGGCTGGATGAACTCCTGAATAATTATCACTTGCAAAACTTTTCACAATAGTAAAGAATAAATTTCGTTGAATAATGCGCTCAATGCTCACTTCATTTCAGAAGAAGCCACATGTAAAAAATGATCTGCCTACAAAGATAGCGATTTTCCGAAAAAGAGCCATTCTATTTCTCAATTCACATGAGCGAATCATTTCAACTTAAAAGCACAAAACCATTCTTGCGTAAGGTAATCATCTTGAAAAAAGCAAGTTATATTTCATTTTCATCGCTACTCGGAAAGAGGTGTTGCTCGTTCTTTATATTAATCAGATCAATAAGTTCGTGTATCCCTTCCAGAAATTTTTCAAAATCTTCTTTGTACAAAAAGATTTTATGTTTCTCAAAGGAAACAACTTGTGTGGCAGGATCAACTCCCATCACCGTCTTCTTGCTCTCTGTAATAGCCAAATAATAATCTCCATAGCGACTTTGCTTCATGTCTAAATAATAAATGCGCTTCCCTGCTTTGATCACTTTCGAATAAAAGATTTGTTGATCTTTCACTCCATTCTCATATTGTAAGTTAGATTCATCCATAGCAACCTCTGTTTAGGGTTCATAAATTCTTTGCCAAATATGGGAATAATATTTTAATTTGTCAAACAATTAGCATAAAATAATGTGAAATGGCGACAGATAATGCAAAACCATTATTTTTGCATTATATTTGTAGGACTATAGCTGGCGTACTTTCAAAAACATAATACTTATGGAACCCAATTTTGTAACCATTGCTATTCATACACAAGAACGTGCACAACTTTTGAAAACGCTTTTAGAGCGCGAAGGAATTGTAGCTAAACTTCATTCTGTAAACGACCTGCCCAACGACTTGTCCGCGGGCGTTCGTGTCAAAATAGCCGAAAACGACCTTTCACGTGCGCTTTTGGTGGTAGAAGAAATGGAATATGCCCAACAACAAGGAGAAGATGTCTTAAATAAAACGGCACCCAAAGAAATTCTCATTCCGGTTGATTTTTCTGATTATTCAATCCGGACATGCGATTTAGGCATTAAAATGGCAGCTTCAATGAAAGCACGTATCGTATTGATTCATAGTTATTATAGCATGACATTCTCAATGATGCAACTCACCGAGACGTTGTCATACGATATCTACGAAAATGAAACAGTAAAAGAATTGGTGCGAAAAGCAGAGGCTGATATGCGCAATCTTTTCAATTTGCTAAAACGAAAAATGGAGAATAATGAGTTACCAAATGTTCCCATAACCACAGAAATTCGGGAAGGGGTGCCTGAAGATGTTATTTTGACATATGCAAAAGAACGCGATCCGATGTTGATTATTATGGGAACGCGGGGCAAGGATCAAAAAGAATCTGATTTGATTGGAAGTGTCACGGCTGAAATCATCGACCGAAGCCGTCAACCGGTTCTGGCAGTACCCGAAAACGTTCCGCTTTCTACCTTTGAACAAGAACTGAACGTTGCTTTTGTGAATAGTATTGATGAAAAAGATCTCTTGGCTTTCGAGAAAATGATGCAACTGCTTACTCCTTTCAAGAAAAAGATTTTTTTCACCCAAATTCTTCCGCGAAAGGAGAACAACGGAAACGAAAAACTCATAGCCAAGTTGCGCGACTATGTAAAGCATCACTATCCATTGTTCAAAACAGAATATGGAACGATCAAAGAAGCTGACTTGCTCGCAGAATTAGAATCATACATACAAAAGCAACGAATTGGTCTGATGGTTATAAATTCTCATAAGCGAAATGTTTTCACGCATCTGTTTAATCCAAGCATCGCCCACAAAATGATTTTCCATTCCGACACCCCGATGCTCGTGTTTCATTCATAAACAAACTGTTTTTCATAAAAAAAGCCGTCTCCATAAGGGGCGGCTTTTTTTATGAAAATGTAAAGATATTTACTTTGAGAAAAATGCTTTAACTTCGTCGTTATGCACCATTTCTTCTTTAAAGACGTAAGCGCCGGTTTTAGGCGACTTCACCATCTTAATCACTTTGGCATACGCACGGCCTTCTCCTGTTTGCAACGATGCAACTGCTTTCTTTGCCATAGTTTATTCGATTTATTTGATTTCTTTATGAACAGTCATTCTTTTCAGAATGGGATTGTATTTTTTCAATTCCAAACGAGCCGGAGTGTTTTTCCGGTTTTTAGTGGTAATATACCGCGATGTACCGGGCATCCCACTACCTTTGTGCTCTGTGCACTCCAGAATTACCTGAATTCTGCTTTCTTTTGATTTTTTTGCCATGATGGTGCCTCCTTTAATTAAACGTATAAGTACCCTTTTTCAGCTGCTTTGCGGATGGCTTCATTCAGGCCTAACTTATTAATGGTGCGAAGACCGGCTGCGGAAACCTTCAATCGGATCCACATATCCTGCTCTACCCAATAAAACTTTCGCGTAAACAGGTTTACATCAAACACTCGCTTTGTACGGCGTTTCGAGTGCGAAACGTTATTGCCCGTCATTGCTTTTTTCCCGGTAATTTGACATGTCTTTGCCATATCGTATGCTTAATTTATAATTTATTCTCTCACAGAATGGGAGCGCAAAGGTAATTATTTTTTTATGAACAACCAATTTTCGTCGCTTTTTTTGCAACAATATTTTCTTTGTTTTTCAAGACCGCTTTAAAAGCCTGTTTTGTATTGGCTTTCTACGCTTTCTTTTCGACTTTCGACTGAGAAGTTTGGTTTCAGTAAGAGAACCTACGATCATGGTTTTTTATGCTGTTTGGTTTAATAACGCGTTGCACCCGAAAGAAGCATGTTGATTTTCAATGCAAATATATTCATTTTCCATGGTAAAAAAGAAAGAACGTTGAGCGTTAAAGGAGATGGAGTCCCATCAAAAAGAACGGAAACCGGTTATCTTTGCAAATAAATAACACGGAATCCATCTCACACATAAACTAGGTTTTCGATAAAAGTTCAATTGAAAAACAGAGAAACATAAGATGATCGCCTTAATGGATTGCAATAATTTCTTTGTGTCGTGTGAACGAACCGTTCGCCCCGATTTAGAGAAAAAACCGGTGTTGGTATTGTCCAACAATGACGGGTGCGTCATTGCCCGCAGCAACGAGGTGAAAGCGCTTGGCATCAAAATGGGACAACCGTTTTTTCAAATCAAGGAGTTGGTGAAAAGACATGGCATCCACTGCTTCTCCTCCAATTTTATATTATACGAAGACATTTCACACCGCGTTATGCAACTTTTAGAGCAGTTTGCGCCCAATCCTGAAATTTATTCAGTCGATGAAGCTTTTTTGCACCTGCCTGACGACACTTCGCGACTTCGTCAGATAGGGATCGACATTGTCAAAACCATCGATCAACAGGTCGGCGTACCCGTGAGTGTAGGCATTGCACCTACCAAAACGTTGGCCAAAGCTGCCGCCGACATAGCCAAAAAGGATGCGCGCTATCACGGAGTGGCTTGTGTCGATACCCCCGAAAAGATAGCCACGTTGCAAAGCATGTTGCCCATTGGCGATGTGTGGGGCATCGGACGCCGTTATGCTAAGTTTCTGATAAGCAATGGAATATTGACTGCTAAAGACTTTGTAGATAAGCCTCAACAATGGGTGCGTCGTCATATGTCGGTAATGGGCGAAAAGACTTGGCGCGAACTGCAAGGCGAACCTTGTTTCGAATACAACAGATCGCCCGAGAAGCGTCAACAAATTATGGTTTCGCGTAGCTTTGCATCGGTCATAACCACGTTCGAAGCTTTGCGCGAGCCGGTTGCTCTGTTTGCCGCTTCCGCTGCACACAAACTCCGGCAACAAGGCATGGTGGCTGCGCAAATAGAAGTATTCCTCTCCAATGGCCGTTTCCCGGCTGACAATGCAGCAAAAGTTTGGCAGTCGACCATTGTGTCGTTTGCCACTCCCGTGAGCAATACCACTGAAATAACCAATGCGGCGTTACTCGGGTTGAAAAGCATCGTGAGCAAAAGTGTGAAATACAAACAAGCCGGCGTGGTTTTGCGGTCTCTTTCGCATCAGGAAGGCATTCAGGCGGATCTTTTCGACACGATCGATCACGACAAACATCAAAAAATTAGCGCCGTAATGGATCGCATCAATCAGTCGTACGGGCGCAATTACCTTCGGTTGGCGATACAAGCCACCGAAAGTCCGTCGCGGCAGGAGATGCTTTCGTCTAAACAACCCACGCGCCCGGATGAACGAAACAAAAAGAAGCATTAGCCGTTTGCACGCATATCGTCAACGTACAGCGGACAATTGTTCCATAAACCAGTTTGGACGTGCTCCCGTTTCGCCGTGGCAAGGCGAATGCCCAACGCCCCGCAATTCATCAACGATAGTTTGAATAAACGGCTGCTGAATGTGCTGAGGCTGTTCGGTGGTAAACGAATGCGTTCCGTCGCTATTTTCCAGAATGATGGGGGTAAAGCCAAAAACAGAAAAAGTCAGTGTGCCGTTTGTGCCGATAATCTCCACGCGGTCGCTGTCGGCAGCAGGCGACGAAACAAAGTTCCACAACGCATTTCCCACCACACCCGACTCGAAAGCAAACGCTGCCGTCACGCAGTCCTCAGCTGCATATAGCCCGCCGCGATTGGTTGTATAGCCATGCACACGGATAATTCGCCCCAATAAAAAATCAAGAATGTCTATGGTGTGAGGCGCGAGATCGAAAAGATACCCGCCGCCGGCAACAGATGGATCGATACGCCACGTATGATCGCGAGCCTCTAGGTCGCTTGGCAACGGCGCACGAAACTGACGCACCAGCACCGAAGCGATTGTCCCGAGTTTATTGGCATCGAGCAGCGATTTTACTTTGATAAAATAGGGTAAACTCCTTCGGTAATGCGCTACAAAAAGAGGCATTCCAGTTGATTCAGAAACGGCAATCATTGCCTGACATTCGGCAAGCGTCATGGCCATCGGCTTTTCCACATACACCGCTTTGTGAGCCTGCATGGCGCGAATGGCATAGTCGGCATGTGTTTGCGGAGGTGTGGCCACATAAATGGCATTCACTTTGGGATCGTGAAACAACGTATCAGCATCGGTATACCAACGCCGCGCGCCATGTCGTTGTGCAAAATCGGCGGCTTTGGCTGCATCACGCCGCATCACAGCCACCAACTCGGAGTGCTCAATTTTGTAGAAAGCCGGCCCGCTTTTCACTTCGCAAACATCGCCGGCGCCAATAATTCCCCAACGTACGGTTTCCATCATGTAGTTTTTTTGTAATGAGAACCACAAAGATAGAAAATAAGCGGCAGAAACAAACCCTGAATAAGTTCCGTTTCCGACCTTCTTGCTGCGTCCTTTGGTTGAAATGGAGTTGTTTTTAACCTGTTGCAAAATGGGAAACTTCAAAATACGTTACAGAGAACCTTTCCCTATTGGAGGACACTTTGATCCTTCAATCTTTCATTCCCAACGCTCCGATATACCCTCGATTGATGGAGCAATGAGGAAACTGAATATTTTCAAGTAATTCGTTCAATATAGTTTTGACGCTATCCTGCGAAGGCCTGTTTTCGCGAATCTTGGCAAACGACGAACGATCTTTTTCGGTGAATGCCACGATCAAGCCCCAATCTTTCGGTTTTTGAATGGAAACCATGCATCGGGTATTCTCCATCTTCTTGTAAGGCCAAAATGTCCAGCCTATATTGTTGCGCTCCAACAATCGCCGAAATCCGCCAACCCACGCGTCAGTATTTTCGCCTGTTTCGCCCATGTAAAGCGGCAAATTCACTTTGGAACGAAAATTCAGAAAGTCCTGAATGTTTTGTTGCAACGTGTCGCAACCATAACGATGGCAGGTGTACATCATCTTGGTGTCGAATTTCGGATCGCTAAACACTGTGAAATTACCATCCCATTGTGCGCCGCCAAGCAACACGATATGGTTTTTGTCCACCTGCCGAATGGAAGCGACAACCCGTTTGTAGAGCGGCTCCAAATGTTGATTGAGCATAGCGAGATCGGAAAAATAGGGAGCAATGGGTTCGTTCAGCAAATCATATCCCAAGATGGTTGGGTTATTGGCATAATGGCGCGCGATTTTCTCCCAAATAGCACAAAATTGTTGTTGAGCGGTCTCGTTCACCATTAACCACGGATAACCGTAACTGTCGTCAATGTTATCGCCCGTTTGACCGCCGGGAGCGTCGTGCATGTCAAGAATAACATACAAACCCTCTGCATGGCACCATGAAATCACCCTGTCGAGCAATTGAAAACCACGTTGCGGATTGTTGCTTCCCATATAGTCTTCGTGAGTGAAAAGTTTGTAATGAAACGGAATACGTACCGTATTCATGCCCGTTTGATGAATAAAGTGAATGTCGTCGCGTGTGATGTAGCGATCCTGAAACTGTTGCCAGAAATGATTAACAAATTGCGGCCCTACAAGTTCTTTAAGCGCCTCATCGATGAAACGAAAAGAATTTACTTTGTTGAAGAGAAACATGTAACCCTCGGGATTGAGCCAATTGCCAAGGTTAATGCCTTGAATCAAAAATGGCTTCCCATCGGGCGCAATCAGGTTTTGTTTGTCAACACGAATAAAAGGAGAAGCAGCCTGATCAGTCACTTTAGAAGCTGACACAGATAACGTAATGGAGAACAATCCCAGACTAAGCAGGATTGTTTTGAAATGATTTATAGTCATTGTGTTATAATAATTAAAAACAGAATCGTTGAATCATCGAAGAAAGCGTACGAAAACACATTATTGATATGAATACACTCTCACATAATCGATAGAATACGTTTGAGGAAAGATGGAGTCATCCACACCTTGAACCCCACCCCAATTACCCCCGATAGCCAAATTGAGAATAATAAAGCAAGGGTTGTCAAATGGCCAAGTTGAAGCATTCTTCGTTGCCGGATCATAAGTATAATAAATATTTGTTGGGTCATCAATATAAAATCGAATGGCTACCGGTGTCCAGATAACACCATAAATGTGATATTGAGAGGAACAAGTACTCAGGTATTTGACGCTGGTATTCACTGTATTTCCATAGCTCGAAGGAGTATGAATAGAACCATGAATATTTCCCTGATCATAACCAACTTCTTCCATAATGTCCACTTCGCCACAAGCAGGCCACGGATTTGTAGCAATATCACTTCCCAACATCCAAAAGGCAGGCCAAACGCCTTTCCCTACAGGTAATTTAGCGCGCACTTCAATTTGTCCGTACTTAAATGACTCCTTGCCGGCAGTATTGATGCGACACGAAGTATAATCGCCAACATGCTGTCCTGCGCCAACTAATTTGGCTAAAATGTACAAAACTCCATTACTCACCGAATCGTTGCTGTTGGTATAATTCTCCCATTCGTTATTCCCCCAGCCATTTTCTCCTAAATCAAAACCCCATTTTGTCATGTCGAGTGTTGTGCCGTTAAACTCATCGCTCCAGGCAAGGGTAGGAGTAATGGATGGATTATAATCAACGCGAACAGGAAATTTATCCGATGAGGTTGATCCATAATTATTGCTTGCCACTACTTGCACGGTGTCAATACCTACTTTGTTGAAAGTATAAGGAAAAGTTAAATTAGAAGTTTTACCCACTTGCGTTCCGTTTACGTACCACGTATATTGGTTAGCATTAATGGAAGATACTTGTAAAGAAAATGAGGTACCTGCAACCGGAGGATTTCCTCCCGTGCTGATCGACGGTTTAGAAGGAAGACTAATTGCAACCGCTACATTGTAAGGATCAGAAACAACCGATGTCTTACCATCTGTAGAAGTAACAGTCACTTTAAAGGTTCCAGCATTTTTCCAGGTAATCATGACAGGATTAGTTGTCCCCACAATGGAATCATTCACTTTCCATGTTAAAGTGTTTTGTGTTGTTGGGATGCTATAAGTGCTTACATCTCCTTGATTCACTTGTGCCGGTCCTGATATAACCGGTTTCGGCAACACATTAGGGCTAGTCCCCGTTGAACATTGCACAAAAGCTAAACAAAATAATAATAAAACGATACGATTCAAAGCTTTCATGTTGTTTGTTTTTGATATTAGTATTTTTAAAACTACCTTATTTACTATTAATCATTGAATAAATATCATCCTCTCCAATCTCTATTTAATAACAATCGTCGAAATGGAATGTGGTAAACTGGTTGTAACGGCAGCTTTTCGACTTACCCAAAGATGATAATTAATTTTCGAATCCGTTGGATTCATCACAATAATAGCCAATGAACCATCCTTATTTATAAATGCCGTAGTAAGAAGTTGGCTGCTGCTGGGAGAACTGATAATGCGTTTTGCTCCGGGATGAACAAATTTAGAAAACTGACCAATATAGTAATAAATGTTCGTGTAAATCAGTTTTCCGGTTTGCGTATCGCCAATAATGGGAGCAAAACAATAATTACCGACATGATTTGGACCTCCATGTTCGTCAAGCAATACATTCCAGTCTGTCCAACCTACGGTGCCATCATTAAAATCATGAATCATGGAACGTCCATATTTTTCACCAAGATTCCAATCATGTACCTGATTGATATTAAAATGATCTACACACCCCTCTGTAAAGAGAAGATGTGTATTCGGGAAAGCTTCATGAACCCGTCTTTCATTGTTAAACATCATCTTTCCTCCAGCCCATGATTCGTACCAATGATACCCGATTCCCCAAATATATTTAGCAGCTCCCGGATCATTCAATACGACACTGGCGCGATAATAGAGTAAATCTCGATTATGATCCCATGCGATGATTTTTTTACTACCTAATCCATCACGTGCCAAGGTGGGACCAAGATAATTCTTTATAAAATCACGTTCCTCCTGGGCTGTATAAATACACGATTCCCAAATTTGTGTAGCTAATGGCTCATTTTGTACCGTCATTCCCCATATTGGAATTCCCTGAGCCTGATAAGCACGAATAAACTTCACGAAATAATTTGCCCATGCTTGACGATAGCGGGGAAGCAATTTGCCACCATGCAGCATGTTATCGTTATCTTTCATCCATGCCGGAGGACTCCAGGGACTTGCAAAAAGAGTGAGGTTACCACCGGCAGCAGCGATAGCTTGTTTGATAAAAGGGATACGGTATTTTTCATCATGGGCAATACTGAATGTTTTCAGTAATGAGTCACGATTAGACACGTAGGTATAGCTGCCACTTGAAAAATCACAACTATTGATATTGGTTCTTCCCAACGTGTATCCAATCCCCTTTTCAGGATTATAATAGGCAGTCAATAACTCTTCCTGTGTCTTTTCTGGCAGTTTAGCAAAAGTTTCAGCCGATGCATCGGTTAATGCGCCTCCAATGCCGAGCACTGATTGAAAGGTTTTGGTTGGATCGACAAATATCGAAGTTCCCTCATTCATTGCCTGCGATGCAGGTTCCAAATATAATGAACCTACATTCGACAATCGCAAAGGGGTGTCTTTTGCGGTTGTGTAAATTTCTCCTTTTCCCAAAGGGATTGTAACTTGTCCCCATGTTGGCGTTGATAGCAACATCACGGAAATAGTAAATAATTGTCCAGCAAATTTTAAGTTCATACGTAATTCATTTTGTTATTAAAAGAGCCTTGCAGAATATGCCTTCCGCATGATCCTATCATTAAAACACACATCTAACCTCTGTGGAACTCGCCAAAACAATCATTTATTGAGCCATGAATTGTAATATGGTTCGTTGCGTCAATTCTTTTTGTCTGATTCACCAAATAAAAGTTCCTACTGCACCTGATTGTAAAGTCGGGGAAACAATCTTCCCATTAAAACGAATATTAAAAGTAGTGGCTGACAAAGCGGTATTCAAAACAATGAGTACCTTATTCCCCGAGGGAGTCTTAAAAGCCACATTGGGTAAATTATCGACTACTGAGGACGCAACACGTACGGAACCGGGACGTACAAATTTAGCAGCATGTGCAATGATGTAATAGCTTACATTTCTTGTTACCGAAGTTCCAATAGTCAAAGCCCCTAGACAAGTTGAACATCCACCATTAGTATGAAGTGCTTGATTAGGATCGGAAGCAAGATTCCATTCCAAAACATTTCTACTCCAGTTACGTGTCGCACCAATAATTAAATTTTGAACGTGCCAATCAAGATCTTGATGAAAACTTCCATTAGAGAAAGTAGCTTGTTCGGTAAAATAGAGGTTTTTGTTGGGGAACATCGAGTGAACCGAAGACATCGTATTGATATCGCCGGCATATAAATGAAATGCAGAACCATCAATATAAGGATAGGCTGCAGGGTCGCTTAAGATCGCAGTAGCATATTCAGGATGGTCTAAATTATGATCGTATATAATAATCTTCGTATTAATATGATTGGCTTGAAACTGAGGCCCAAGATAATTTTTCACGAAAACATCTTCATCATTAGATAGCATAAGCATGGCAGGATTGTTATAGGCATTCAACGGCTCATTTTGAGGTGTCACTGCCGTAATATTGATTCCAGCAGCCTGCATAGCTTGTATGTATTTTACAAAATAACGCGCATACACGTTATAATATTCCGGATTTAGACTTCCTCCTACAAAGCTCCCATTGGTTTTCATCCAGGTTGGAGCCGTCCAAGGAGTTGCAATAATCTTAATGGAAGGTTCAAGAGCAATTATTTTCTGAAGAATAGGGATTAAATCGGGTCTTTCAGGATCGATACTGAAGTATTGTAAAGTAGTATCCGATTGACCAGATGGAACTTCATCATACGTAAAAGGCGAAGAACTCAAGTCAGAAGCTCCGATACTTATGCGCAAATAACTTACGCCAATATGAGTTGAATCGGTCAGAAATAATTCTTTTAATAACGCATCTTTGGTGGTTTCAGGGAGACTATTGATCAACGATGCACTGACCCCTGTTAAAGCATAACCAAAACCATCAATGGTCTGATAGGTTTGTGTCGTATCAACGTCAATGGTTGGGTATCCATTGGGTGTTGAGCTGAACGTTAAAGCACTATTTTTTTGTTGTTGAAACAAAACAGTCTTATCCGCATTTGTCAACCAAAAAGCTACATCTGCCTTAACAGGAGCTTTTATGGTATCCCCGGCATTCGGTATAATTTCATCAATGTGGTTGTTATTCTTGCACCCTGAAACTATATTTATACATGCCAATACCAAAAACAACGAGAAATATCTTCTAATGTATTTATTAATCATGATTTCTTATTACATGAATAGCAAAAACCGTCAAATCTTAATTATAAGCATCCGAAGTTTGTGAAACTCCGGATGCTTAAACCTACATAAATCAACTAATACCTATTCGGTAACGAGCTTTTTTACTAGTATTAAAACAACACTCTTATAATCTATTTTCAATAGCTTCGTAAAGCATATTGAACAAGAACATATTCTATAAACAAGGAGAGTAACAAATAATAATCTCCTTGTTTATTAACAAAACCACTTATGCAAATTACTATTTAGCTTTCAATATTACGTAATAGGCTGTGCTAACTTCCGATTGAACAGTCCTAAGCGACATCGAAGTATTCGTAATGCTTAAAATTTCAAATTGCTGCGTACCTGTATAATAACCAAGCGAACCGGGTTTAGTGAAATTTATAATCACACCTGTGCTTTTAGCCGAAGCAGGAACCCCTGAGAAAGTATAGCTTGCTGTATAAGTAGGCCAATACAAAATCCAGTCATTCCCATAGCCGCCAAATGCACCAGGAGCAGGGTTCTGAAAATCTCTATCGAAATAATTAATATTACCAAAAATTTTATTGTAAGTAGAATCTATAAATTGACCTTGGTTGGTAAAAGTATAGACGTTAGTGTACAGCCCTGTTCCTGTTTTATCTCCAGGATTAGCTGCATACCAGTCTGGTGTGTAAGAAGTGTTTGGCCCAAGTCCCATATTCCCAACAACCGTACTATCCACCATCCATCTTTTCCCTGTCGGTGAATTATTGGTTAGCATAGCCAGAATAGCCGGATCAACATGATAAGCATAAAAAACCGTGATGCTATCTACAAGGGAAGCGGTAGGGGTAGCACCTGCGACACCATAAGCCGTAATGGTCACGCCATATTTATTGACGCCTGGAGTCTTTTTATTGTAGGTATAACGTATGGTGTCAGGTAAATTAGTCAGGAAAATAGGTGAAGACCCGTCGCCAAAATCGACCTTGCAAGCTTCAGCATTTTTCGCTGAAATATTAAAAAGAACTGTTCCGGAACCATCCCCGTTGGGCATACTCGTCGATGTCCCAACAATCGTCGCAGCGATTTGAAGATCAGAAGGGGTCTGAAAGGGGCCGAGGGAATAGTTTTCATTTTGGCAACCCACAAGCCCAATTGCCAAAACTGCGCCCAATAATAAAATCTTTATTTTAGTATTCATTGTGGTATAGTTTATGTTACCTCTTTAATTAAAATAGGCAAGTTATAATTTATAAAACCGTTTTAAGATAATAGCAGGAAACAGGATCATCCAATCATCCAGAAAAGTGATTCAGATGATCCCATTCCCTTGTTAAAAATTAATATCCTGGATTTTGCACCATTTTCGTATTAGTTAGTTCAGATAAAGGAATAGGCAAAACTTCATTTTTACCAGCTACAAACTGTTTAGAGAATCCATTTTCCATGTGGTTGAGTACACTTGGAGCATCACCCCAACGTACCAAATCAAAATAGCGCTCCCCTTCCGTTGCTAATTCCATACGGCGTTCAAATTTAATGGCACTCATCGTTACCGGAACTGATGGCAAGCCTACTCTGGCTCTAACAGCATCGAGTAATGCCTGAGCACGAGGCAAATTAGTATTGGCCATCACCAAGGCTTCGGCTTCCATCAAATAGGTATCAGCCAAACGAATCAGAATCAGGTCTTGATCAAAATTCAATTCTTTTTGTCCTACAGCCCCTGTATATTGAAGTAAAGGAGCATATTTAGCCATGAAATATCCCGTGGCAGCATAACACTGACTCTTTGCGTAGGAACATTGCCCTGCATTAACTAAACTATCCAAATTGATAACGGTGTATTTATAACGAGGATCATACTTCCCGTTCTGAACCATTGCGTCAACCAAGTCCGGAGTAATTGGATTAAAACTCCAACCTGACAAGAAATTAGGAGCAGTGCTGTTGCTTCCGGTCCGTGAATATCCTCTCGGTCCAACCATAATGCTATAAACATTGGATTTAAATTGGCCCCAGTTTCCCCAACCATAACTTTGAGAACTAGTTTTTTGAACTTCAAAAATGGATTCCGCATTAAATTTATTGTTTGGATTGAAAATATCTCCGTAGTTTGCCAACAAATGATACCCAAAACGACTTGTTCCGCCGGGAGTTGTCCCATTTACATCTGCCAACTCTTTTGCAGCATCCGCCCATTTCTTTTCATACAAATAGACTTTCCCTAATAAAGCCTCAGCAGCTCCCTGAGTAGCACGTCCATTTTCGGCAGCTGGTACCGTTACAGGAAGATTTGGAATAGCATCGGTCAAATCTTTTTCAATTTGCGCATAAACATCTGCCGGTTTTGCCTGTGTAGCTGCATAAATCTGAGCAGTCGTTTGCGGAGTAGTAAACAATGGAACATTCCCAAACCAAACTACCAAATTAAAATAATAATAGGCGCGTAAAAATTTGCATTCAGCCGTATAACCAGTTTTGTCCTGATCGCTCAATCCTGGTACTCCGTCAATTTTAGAAAGAAGCAAATTGCATTGTTTTACGCCAACAAAATTTGTATTCCACATATCAACGGGCATATTAGCTGATGTCAATTGAGTCATATTATTCATTGCTTGCCATTGACTCATATCGGATGGGCCTCCACCACCGGCAAAACAATCATCTGATGCAGAATTTTCAGGTCCAAGGGGACTACAGTACGTATTTCCGGTTTCCGTATTTAAAGCGCTATAAGCAGCTACCAATCCTGCAAATGCTTCACTCGGATTTGAATAATAATTCGATTCGAGGGATTCTCCTTTGGGGGTTACGTTCAAAAAAGAATCAGAGCAGGATGTAATTACTACGGCACTTAGCATAACTATTAGGCCGCTAAATAATTTATTGTGTTTCATTTCTTTATAATTTTTATAATTTTTCAATGCTGTCATTTATATATCGAATTGTTCCAAAATAAGAGGTTCAATTCAGACTTCCTTTTAGATTCCAACATTTACGCCAATCAAAAAGGTTCTGGCTTGAGGATAAATACCACGATCGATGCCATAACTGCTACCACCTACTTCAGGATCATATCCGGTATATTTTGTAACAGTGAATAAATTACTTACACTTCCATAAATTCTAATGCTATTAAATCCGATTGCATTCATCCACATTTTAGGTAAAGTATATCCCACTTGAATAGTCTTTACACGGAAATATGCTCCATTTTGTAAATAGAAGTTAGAAGGATTCCTGAAGTTGTTATTAGGATCCTGAATTGACAATCTTGGATAATTGCTGTTCGGATTAGCAACAGTCCACGCATTAACTGCTTCAATCGGATAATTGGCAGTTGTAATATCAAGACGTCGGTAAGCTTGGAAAATCTTATTTCCCCAAACACCTTGTCCAAATACCATGAAATCCCAGTTTTTATATCCAAAAGTTACAGTTGCGCCGTAAGTATAAGGGGCATAAGGAGATCCCAGGAAAGTACGGTCAGCCTGATTAATGGTGCCGTCACCGTTGGTATCTGCCCATTTAAAATCACCTGGCTTTGCATTAGGTTGAATTAAATTTCCATTCTTATCTTTATAGTTGTTTATTTCAGCTTGTGAATGGAATACCCCTAATTCTTTAAATCCATAAAACGCATTAAAAGGTTGACCAACTGCCGTACGTGTTAAAGGGTAAGAAGAATTTTGGAAAGTGGCTCCACCATCCAGGTATTGTTTCCCCTCACCCAAATAAGTAACCGTATTTTTGTTATACGCAAAATTCCCATTTACATTCAATCTGAAATCTCTGCCGAATTGTTTTTTATAACCTATCTCAATTTCGTATCCATTATTGGTTAAATCTCCTACATTAGACCATGGTTGAGCGGTATAACCAGCGAAAGCAGGAATTTGAACTTGCAACAACATTCCGGTTGTTTTTTTGGAATAATAATCAAAGGAAACTGTAAGACTTTTCAGCAAAACAGCATCAAAACCGCCATCAAATGAAGTGGTTTGTTCCCATTTAAGATTGGGATTTGCAGGGCTTGATGTCGAGTAACCAACGCCCAACTGGTCGGGCCCAAAAACATAATTATTTCCACCGCCACCGGATATGATGGATTGATATTGGAAGTACCCTAAGGACATGTCATTCCCTACCACACCATAAGAGCCACGTAGTTTTAAATTATCCACAAATGAATTTTGTGGGAAAAAGTTCTCATGGCTGATAATCCAACCTACTTGAGCAGATGGAAAGTAACCATAATGGTTACTGGAACCAAATTTTGAAGAACCATCACGGCGCAGAATGCCAGTAAACAAGTATTTCTGATCATAATTATAATTTACGCGTCCAAATATTGAACTCATCGTATATTCCTGATCTGCCCAACCAGCACCAATACGTTGTGCTTGCGGTAACTGATAATTAAACGACGCGTCATTATAATTAGTTACAGGTTCTCCTTGGTAGGTAATGTTTAATCCATTCGCATTTTGTTGTAAAGCACTGGTACCTAACATAACTGAGAAATCATGCTTACCAATTGTCTTACTATAATCAATCGTATTATCCCAGTTCCAGGTCAGGTTCTGATCGGTCTCTCCATATTGAACAACCATATTGGTATTACTATTATTGGCATTCAGATAAAAAAGAGGCGTAAAGGACTGATTTCCCCAGAAAGCTTTCTTTACGTTGATTTGTGATCTGATGGTAAGCCCTTTAATAGGATGTACATCAATATAGGCATTCCCAACCATATTATCTGACCATCCATAATTGCCTTTTTGAGTCTGAATGTAAGCAAGTGGGTTTGTTGCTTCTTGTCCAACATATTGAG
>DAIDKM010000015.1 GCA_027450045.1 Paludibacter sp.
ACCGCCGTATACCGAACGGTACGTACGGTGGTGTGAGAGGACAGAGAGCGAACTAATCGCTCTCTTCCTACTCGATTAGAAATAAACAGATAACGCGCGTTTGGTTTAGCACATACAACCTTCAAATTCAAACTTTATGAAGAGTGATATAGAAATTGCACGTGCAGCTAACATGTTACCCATACAAGAAATTGCAGGGCAACTTGAAGTGGATACAGAAGAACTTGAATTATACGGGAAATATAAAGCAAAACTTCCGCTGCATTTGATCGACGAAGAAAAAGCAAAGAAAGCAAAACTCATTTTAGTCACTGCCATTACGCCAACGCCAGCAGGTGAAGGCAAAACCACTACGTCCATCAGTTTAGCGATGGGGCTTAATAAAATTGGTAAGAAAGCTACGGTTGTTCTTCGAGAACCATCTTTGGGCCCTGTGTTTGGCGTTAAAGGAGGCGCCGCAGGGGGAGGGTTTGCTCAAGTCATTCCTATGGAAGACATCAACTTGCATTTTACCGGCGATTTATCGGCTGTGGAGAAAGCAAACAATTTATTGGCAGCGCTCATTGACAACACTTTGCAAAATAAAAAAAGAGGACTTAATATCGATCCGCGCACCATTACATGGAAACGGGTCATGGATATGAACGATCGTTCGTTGCGAAACACTGTCATTGGATTGGGTGGTATTGCCAATGGAATTCCACGCGAAACCGGTTTTAATATTACAGCCGCCAGCGAAGTGATGGCAATTCTTTGCTTAGCCAGGGATATGAATCATCTGCGTGAAATGCTGGGCAATATTTATATTGGGCAAACGTATGAAGGTGATCCTGTCTTTGCTCGTGATTTGAAAGCACAAGGTGCTATGGCGGTTTTATTGAAAGATGCCATTAAACCCAATTTAGTACAAACCATTGAAAACACCCCGGCTATTATTCATGGTGGTCCGTTTGCCAATATTGCTCAGGGAACTAATAGTTTGATTGCTACCAAAATGGGACTCTCACTGAGCGATATTGTGGTGACTGAGGCCGGTTTTGCATCCGAACTTGGCGCCGAAAAATTCTTCGATATCAAAAGTCAATATGGTAAATTACGTCCAAATGCTGTGGTGATTGTTGCCACCATCCGAGCTCTGAAATACCACGGGGGAATCAATAAAAGCGGCTTTACTGCTCCTAATGTTGATGCTGTGAAAAAAGGGTTAGCTAATCTGGAAAAACATATTGAAAACATGAAACAGTTCGGGTTTTCTCCGGTGGTATCGCTTAACCGGTTTTCAGCCGATAGCAACGAAGAGATTGAGGCTGTTAATTCGCGATGCGCCGAACTTGGAGTCAGTATGGCAATCAACGAAGCATGGGAAAAAGGTGGACAAGGCGCCGTTGATTTGGCAGAAAAAGTATTAGCATCCATATCAAATTGTCCTTCCTGCTTTAATCCACTTTATGACTTTCAGTGGGAAATTGAACAAAAGATTGCCACCATTGCCACGCGGCTTTATGGCGCTAAAGCAGTGGAATATTCGCTGAAAGCACATAAAGATATTGAATTGATAAACAAGTTGGGAATGGGTCATTTAGCCATTTGCATGGCAAAGACGCAAAATTCACTTTCTGACAACCCTGACTTGCGTGGACGTCCTGAAGGATTTGTCTTAAACATTCGCGAAATTGAAATTGCTTCTGGCGCGGGTTTCGTGGTCCCCATTGCCGGAGCGATTATGCGAATGCCAGGTCTCCCTGCTATTCCCGCAGCCGAAAATATTGACTTCGACGATGACGGAAATATCATGGGACTTTTTTGAATCTTCCATGCCGCAGCCCCAAATGCAAAAGGTCAATACCTGTGTCAATTTCCGGGAAGTTATCTAAATTCCTTATTATCATTATAGTACCCTTTGGATCAAATGGTTTTATTCCTGAAATGTTTGAATAAAACTATTATTTAAACTTATATATGTTGAAACATATAATGGCGTAACGTATATTTGTGGAAAATAATTCAAACACAAAATTTATGGAAACTAAAGCACTTTATCATGAACGACGTTCAGTCAACTATTTTGATGCAAATAAATCGCTATCAAAAAGCATATTAGAAGAGATCATTAATTTAGCGGTGCTTGCTCCATCCGCATTCAACTTGCAACCGTGGCGTATCATAGCAGTAGAGTCAAAGGAAGCCAAAGAAAAATTGAAAGCGCTTTCAAACAATCAACCCAAAGTAACAGAAGCTCCTGTTACGCTGATCCTTGTAGGGAATAAAAATGGTTGGAACGAGTCTAATCCGGTATGGGAGGAAATGCTTCAAAGCGTAGGAAATAACAAAGAAATGGTGGAAGGGGCAAAACAAGCCGCTGCATTTTTGTACGGATCAAGTGAAGAACGTTCATTGAAATTTGCCGAAAGCAATGCCGGTTTACTGGCCATGTCAATCATGATTGCCGCCAAAGAACTCGGCGTAGACTCACATCCGATGAGCGGTATCGACTTTGATGGTATTCATAAAGCATTCAATTTACAACCAAATGAAACCGTAGTTATGACCATTGCTTTAGGGTATATTGATCAGTCCAAAACGCTATATCCAAAAAGGCCAAGACGTGGATTCAATGATATTACCACTGTTGTATAAACAACTAACATTAAATGAGTGAATTACGATCACACCAGCAGCCAAAACAAGTCGAATTATATTATACGCTGACTTGCCCAAATTGCAAATTACTTAAACGCATGTTGGAAGAAGTTCTGCCACAATTTGGCCATAAATTTGAGCTGAAATATCGATTGGCAAACTCACCTGTTGGGATAATTAAAACATTGAAATTAGGCATTCAAACAGTTCCAACATTGCTTATTGACAATAAGATAATTTTCAGAAGAGTACCTTCAAAAGAAGAACTTATACACACATTAAATAGCTATTAAAATGGAGACAAAAAAGAAATTGAGATGCCCCTTGGGCGTTCCGGGGGCAATCGTTGCCGTTATAATCGGGTTGATTGGTATTGTTGTAAACTTAATTAACCATAATTATATGGGACTATTTACCTCATTAGCACTCTTTCTGTTAGGGTTGCCCTTTATTCGGGTAACGATGATGGTACATGCGGCAAACGATCGGTTAGATGAAATTGAAGCTAAAATAAATAAACCATCCTAACCTGATGTTAATCATAAATAGTATATAACGTATTGAAAACAAATATTTTGTGGGCAATGCGTTATATGCTATAGTTTATTTATCCTTTCAACAAAAATCAGTATGGAAACTTCATTATCAACTTCCAGAAAAATTATAGGTTGGGTTATTGCCGGCCTGCTTACTGCTTTATATGCTTATAGTTCAAGCGGAAAGATACTTCACCCTCAAATGATGGATCATGTGGGATTAGCTAACTGGCGTGTCCTTATTGCCATCGGTGAAATTGGTTCTGCCTTGTTGTATTTGTTTCCACGTACCAATTTAATCGGAACATTATTGTTAAGCTCCTATATGGGCGGCGCAATTTTATTAAGTATGGCCAACAATTGGAGCATCTTAGTCCCCTCGGCAGTCTTAATCATCATTTGGGTTGGCGCTTTTGTCAGACACCCTGATTGGGTGAAATTATAACGATATGCGCATTGAAGAAGAACTTGACGGCCATTTTCGCAATGAGTTTCACAAAGGCATGATCAATTTGATCTACACTACTAACGAAATTCATTTCGAGTTTCTGAGTTATCTACGCACGCACGGACTTACTTCTCAGCAGTATAATGTATTAAAACTACTGCGAGGATTTGGTGATGCTCCGCGCTCAATTGATTTTTTGCGTAATCGAATGCTTGATAAAAAATCGGATATGAGTCGCATCATCGATCGATTGTTCGCACAGAATTTAGTTGATCGCGTAGAAAATATTTCCGATAGGCGCCAAAAAGAGATTACGATTACGCAAAAAGGAATGGAATTGCTCGACAAAATGGACGATTGTGAAAAACATACTGACGGATTATTGAAAAATCTAACCGAAGAGGAAGTGCGGGAACTAAATCGTCTGTTGGATAAAATAAGAGAGAAACAAGCTCAGGGATAGAAGCAAACCATCTGAAAGCCTCAATACACACGGAAATTTTATGACCTTCGATTCAGATATTCTTAAAACAAAACGTTTCCTTTTTTTAGATCGTGATGGAGTAATCAATGCGCATCGTCCTAATGATTACGTAAAAACAGTCGACGAATTCACTTTTTTGCCTAGAGCACTCGAATCGTTGTGTGAATTGTCAAACTATTTTGAACGCGTAGTGATAGTGACAAATCAAAGAGGAGTGAGCAAAGGCAAAATGAGTGAATCTGCTTTGAAAGAAGTCCATGCGTATCTCATACAACAAGTTGAAAAAGCAGGAGGGAAAATTGATGCTATCTATTACAGTATTCATCTTGACGATAACCATCCTTATCGTAAACCCAACGGTGGTATGGCGCTCGAAGCAAAAAAAGAATTTCCTGAAATTGATTTTCACCAAAGCATCATGATCGGCGATAGTCGCTCGGATATTGAATTTGGACAGCGTCTTGAAATGACCACCATCCTCATTAGAAAGGAAACGCCAATCTGGAAACAACCGATTCCTGATTTTATGTTTCCATCACTTGCAGAAATAGCTGCATTGTGGAAATAGACGAAGAAACGTTTCAGAAAGTAAGGGGAGCTGAAGCTCTTGCCATCAAATAGTGATCAAGCAATGTCATTGCAGTCATAGCTTCCACGATGGGTACTGCACGAGGTAATACGCAAGCGTCATGTCTTCCACGCGCTTTAATCGTTGTTTCTTCTCCAAGTGTGTTTACTGTGTGTTGCTCTTGCAATAAGGTTGCTACAGGCTTAAAAACCACCCTGAAATATATATCCTGTCCATTTGAAATACCGCCTTGAATGCCTCCCGAACGATTGGTCAATGTGGCTACTTCTCCATTACGCATGATAAACTCATCGTTCGACTCAGAGCCCCGTAACGCAACGCCTTCAAATCCATTTCCGTAATCGAATCCTTTCACTGCATTGATGGAAAGCATCGCATTGCCTAAGGCAGCATGCAATTTATTGTAAATGGGTTCACCCCAACCTACGGGAACATGACGAACAACACACGTGATAATGCCACCGATGGTATCGCCTGTTTTGCGAACATCACGAATCAAAAGTTCCATTTGTTCTGCAATAACTGGATCGGGACAACGCACAGCATTGGATTCAATCAGCGAGAAATTATAAGATTGATATGATTCTGTTAAACGAATTGAGCCAACTTGTGATGTAAATGCAGTGATTTGCACATCGAACCCACGCAAAGCCAATTTAGCAATGGCGCCACCAACGATTCTGACTGCCGTTTCGCGTGCAGAACTTCGGCCTCCGCCACGATGGTCACGGACTCCATATTTCGTTTGATAGGTATAATCTGCATGAGAAGGACGAAACGTTTTGCGTAAATTCTCATAATCGGAAGAATGTTGATCTACATTCCGAATTACAAATCCAATTGGAGCGCCTGTCGTTTTACCTTCGAAAATACCGGAAAGAAATTCCACCTCATCCGCTTCTTTACGGGGTGTTACAATGTCTGATTGTCCGGGACGCCGCCGATTCATCTCTTGTTGCACGAACTCCATATCAACAGAAATGCCAGACGGACATCCATCAATAACACCACCAATAGCTGGCCCATGAGATTCACCAAAGGTAGTCAGACGAAAAATGGTTCCAAAAGTATTTGACATAGACAACTAAAAAAAGGAAAAGAGATGGTTTTATGTACACATCCCTTTTCGCGTTTGTTCATTATGAATGGCAGCTACAGCCACCACCACTATTACAACTGTCATCGTCAGAACCGCAACTGCAATCACTGCCACAGCTACAGCCACCGCCTTGGAAAGCAGCCAAATCTTCTTCTGTTGCTTCACGTACTTCGAGTACGGAGCCTTTGAAATGCAACGTTTCGCCGGCTAATGGATGATTAAAATCGACTGTAACAGTAGCATCACCAATTTCAACAATTTGAGCATTCAAACGAGTGCCGTCACTGTCCATCAAAGGTACGACGTTTCCTTCAAAAATCATATTTGAATCCAATTCTCCATCTACTTCGAATATAGAGCGCGGAAGGGCCACAACGTTTTCGTCGTCATATTCTCCATAAGCATTTTTACTGTCAATGCTGAAATCAAACGTATCGTTGATTTTTAAACCACGCAAATTTTGTTCGAACTCGGCCAACATCATTCCTATTCCAAAGCAAAAAGTCAGTGGATTTTGTGCAGTCGCTTGTTCCATTAATTCAGGTTCTTCCTCACTACCACCTACATACAAGTCGTAAGTGACTGAAACCATTTTGTTTTCTTCAATTGTCATTTTATTGCTGTTTATTATGTATGAAAATTGTTACAAAGATAGGCATTGAACGTCAGAATACGACCGATGTTTTTGGCTTTCAGTTATTTTTAGAAAAATGCTTGCTGTGGCCCACGATTCAATCTGACTACATCATCCTTTTTTTGAAAAAAAAGCGTATCATTGCAGGCTAAAATGTCTTACTTGTAATAATTTGAACAATACCGCTATGATGACGATAAAGAACTTACTACTGACAGGTATTTGCTGCTCCCTATTCAATACTGTTTTTGCACAACACTCATTTAATGAGGTCAAAATACCCATTGACACATCCTATTCTGTTGCTCATGAATGGAGTATAAACCACAAAAAATATCCTTTTATAACAGTGGTAAAAGTGGGTGATACAACAGGTCTGGTAATTGAAAACAATATCATTTACACGCATTATGGAGCAAGAAAACTTCATCTTGACGTAGCGCAACCTCACTGGTTGACATCAGAAAAACAACCTGTTGTTCTCATTGTACATGCCGGTGGTTGGGCTTCAGGCAATCAAAGCATGGATCGAACTATTGCGTACGAATTAGCGCGCCATGGTTTCGCTACCGTTTGTCCTGAATATCGCATGTCGCCGGAAGCCAAGTATCCTGCCGCTGTGCAAGATGTTGAAACCGCATTACGTTGGATACGAGCTTCTGCAAAACGATTTCACTTTGACCCAAACAGAATTGCTATTTTGGGAACTTCGGCAGGAGGTCAACTTGCTGCGCTCATTGGCAGTATAAACGCCCCATACCCTGTATTTGAGACTCCTGCTTATGCGCACTATTCTGTTCGTGTAAATGCTGTGGTTGACATGGACGGCATTTTGACTTTCATTGGCGATGGTTCGGGTGAAGGACACGATGAACCCGGCAAACTATCAGCTGCTACCCGTTGGTTTGGTGCTCCCATGAGTGTCAATCCTGCTCCGGCAATACAAGCATCAGCCTTGACACATGTCAATGCCAAAAGCGCACCCATTATTTTTATCAATAGCAGTCTCGCCCGAATGCACGCCGGACGAAACGAAATGATTGCAAAGCTCAATAAATATGGCATTTACAATGAAACTCACGAAATACCCGATACTCCACACACATTTTGGTTGTTTCATCCCTGGTTTGATACGGCTATGACCTTCACCATCGATTTTTTACATAAAGAATTAGGAAATAACACGCTGAAGAAATAGAAAAAAGAATCTGAGCACCAAAATTGTAACGCAAAACTTGCAAAGCTCAATTAAAATGCCTATTTTGCGCCACTAATGAAGGATGCCATGAAAAAAGAAAAGATTCAATTAGAATATGTATTCTCAAACATTTCATTTAATGTTCTATGGAATAACATAAGCACCGCAAGCGGCTTAGCTGATTGGTTTGCCGATAAAGTGCATGTTGAAGGGCGTCTATATAATTTTAGCTGGGGCGATCACAGTCAACAGGCAGAAATGATTCAACTCCATAATGGATCTTTTATTCGATTCCGATGGTTGGACGACACTGAGCATACCTATTTTGAATTTAAACTCATAGTGGACGATTTAGTCCCAGGCATCGCTCTCATTATCACTGATTTTTCCACTCCTGAAGAAAAAATGGATGTCACATTGCTTTGGAATAAACAAGTCAGTTATCTCAAAGAACGTTCTGGCATTTAACCCCAACACCTACATATTTAAGAAATTAGTCAGAATTTGTTCGCCGACTTTCCCCGATTTTTCAGGATGGAACTGCACCGCAAAGAAATTATCTTTCTGCAAAGCAGCGCTGTAAGGAATCATATATTCAACAGTAGCCAGTGTGTACCCACTCAGTGGAGCGTAGAATCCATGAACAAAATAGACGTAACTGTGTTCAGGAACCTGGTTGAAAAGTGGTCCTTTCAAACCAAAGATATCGTTCCAGCCAATTTGTGGAATTTTCAAACCTAACTGTGGAAATTGTCTGATTGGTTGGTCAATGATGCCTAAGCAATTGGTTTGATTCTCTTCGGAGAACTCGCATAACAACTGCATCCCTAAACAAATGCCTAAAACAGGTTGTTTCAGCGACTGAATCACTTGAGCCAACCCGTGTTCATGTAAATAACCCATCGCAGAAGAAGCTTCTCCAACTCCGGGAAATATCACTTTGTCGGCTTTACGAATTAAAGCGGGATCGTCACTTACCACGGCATGATAACCAAGCCGCTCTAAGGCAAAAAGTACAGAACGAATATTGCCTGCATTATATTTTATGATTACAATTTCCATATTAAATTCTTGAAGCGCTGATTTTTGTATACTTACCTTTTAAAAAAGTCTTGCCGGTATTTTCACAAACACCGGCAAAAGTAATCAATTTCAGGTAAAAAAAGATGAAAAAAATCAAGTTGTAAAAGCACTGTCTGTTATTTCGCTATTTTTTCTAAGTCGTCGTGTGTTAAATTTCCCTTCATAATAATGAGACTCAATTGATCATCATTCTGGGCCACGATGACTAATTCGGAACCATTATTTGTATCTGTTGAGCCATAGACTGTTGAGTGATCAGTTTTGTTACGCGTTACCATCATTTTTTCAAAATTGCCTCTCATTAAAACTTTATCCAATTCCATTTGAAAGTTTCGCCGCAACACAGCTTTACTATCAAGGTTAATCGTCAAAATTTTCATTGTCTTGATGCGTGATAGCACTTCTTTTGTCTCTTTGTCGATATTGGCTCCGCCAAGCCATTGGGTCAAATTAAACAACCCTTTTTGAATGGAGACATACTCACAGTCTTTGTCGTTTGAATATTTGTCAATCAGTTTGTCAATTGTTTGAGCATTTACTGTTAGTGTAACTAACGCTAACAGCACCAAAATAAGCTTAGTTTTCATTCTTAGTTATCGTTTCGTTTATGGTTGCAGAATCATTTGAAAGCGTATCGTGTTTTTGAAAAAGAGAAACAAGGCTTAAATGTTTTCCCACACGACCGAATTTTTCAACCTGAGCGAGACCTGTATTGAAGTTCCCTGTTACCAGGTGGAGTTTTGCAGCTGCCATCATTAACGCTTTTTCAGGGTCATTGATGCGCTGGCCATTGACAATCATATAATTATTTTGCCGTTCAAGGTAATAAATAGTCCCCAAAGAGAGGAAAAGAGAAGCGGCCGCTGCCGTACTCCACAATACAAGATGATGCACCAATGAATGACGTTTATGAGTCAACTTTGCATGAAGTTTTCTTTCAAAATGTTGATCCGAAAAGCTTTCATTATGCTGATCATGAAGCGAAACAAACAAAGAACGGTATTTTTCCAATGATGATGGTACCTCGTTTGTCAAAAAATAATTTTTCAACAACGCCTCTTCTTGCAAAGAAGTTTCTGCATCAAAATATTTTTGCAAAAGTGTTTCTACGTTGTTCATATTCATTCTCCATTAAATAGCTCTCTTATTCGTTGTCTTGCCCTTGAAAGATTTACTTTAATCGCATTTTCTGTCAATCCTGTAATCTGGGCTATTTCATCAAACTCTAAATCTTCAACATCGCGTAAATGGATTACTGTTCGCTGTTGTTCCGGTAATACAGCAATCAATTGTTTCACTCTTTCCACTAAATCTTGCTGTTCCACTTGTTCGTAAGGCGATCTCTCCGAAGAGAAGTTGTCATCAGTTATTTCTTGAAAATCATTTCTTTTTAGAATTCTCAATTGATCCAAACAGTGATTTCGTGCTAACTGTAAACAAAAAGCCCTGACGTTCTCAGCTTTCTCGATTTGTTCTCGTTGCGCCCATAATTTCAAATAAACATCCTGCACTGCATCTTCTGCATACGTTGCATTGCCGAGCAGGGCTTTTGCTAATCGATAAATGTTATTTTTTAGCGGTAGGATTTTTATTTCAAATTCTCGTAAATCCATTACATATAGATGACGAATGCGCCAGAAAAAGGTTACAGTGATTATTCTTTTTTAACTTATAAAGATTCTTCATTCCTATTTCACGCTGTAAAAATAGCTATTTTTGCAACTCTTTCATTACAACATATATATTATTTTCAATGATGAAAAAACAACTCTCACTTATATTGGCCATTGTTGGCTTTGTGGTACCGCAAATGTCTTTTGGTTGGGGTCTGACAGGCCATCGTGTTATTGGAAAGTTGGCTGAAATGAACCTTGGTAAACATGCCATAAAAAATATAAATCAAGTATTAGATAACGCCAGTGTTGCAATGGTTTCCAATTGGGGCGATTTTGTTAAGTCTGATTCAGCTTTGGCATACACTGCAATATGGCACTATAAAGATATTCCTGCTGGTCTTTCACGTGAAGAATTTAACAAACAAGCCATTACCTTAGATAATGGTGAGGTAGTATATCGTGTTTTGCAACTGATACAAGAATTGAAAAAACAACCGGGCAATGCTAACAACCTGAAAATGTTGATTCATTTGGTTGGCGATATGCACCAACCATTACACATGGGGCATCCTGAAGACAAAGGAGGAAACATGATTAAGATTCGATGGATGGGTAGAGAAACCAATTTGCATTCGCTATGGGACAGTGGACTAATTGAATTTCAACAGTTAAGCTACACAGAATATGCTGACTATTTATTCAAAACACATACGTTTGCTTTGCCACCTTTCAAACCGTCGATGGTGCTTGATTGGGCATGGGGAACTTATCAGGCAGCTCAAAAAGTGTACAGCTCAGTTGATCAACTGAAAAATCCATTTAATTACGACTATCGCTATATATCACTATTGGAAAGTCGTTTGACCGATGCCGGCGATCATCTTGCCATTGTTCTTAATTATCTGTACAATAAATAAAACCGAACTCAAGCAATTATCCTATTCCCAAAATGAAACCTTCCTGGACCTTTATTTTTATCTGCTTGTTGCAAAGTTTGGGTATATCGGCTATCGATCGGTCATCTAAACTTTTAAATGTAACAATTGATGCACATTCGGGCAGTTATACCATTAATGTACCCGAGCAACGCTGGACATTTAAGGGTTCTATCGGTCAACCGATGAACGAGGTGTATTTCAAGCAGGGGCATGACTCTATCGGATGGTATAAAGCTGTCAGTTTTAAGTGGCGAAATCAGGTTAACTATGTTGGTACGATTCGTTGGTATCAGCAACGCCCCGTTGTGTTATTCAATCTTACGTTACCACAAGGGGCAAAACAATCCATTGTTCCTTTTCCTGCCTTCACCACCTTGCCCGATTCATTATATCATTTCAGTTATAAAAATGATGTGTTTGCAGCTCCTCAATTTTCTTTGGAACAAACCTCTACGCCTTGGTTACTTTTTGATGACAACGATAATGCCTGTGTTATCTCTCCCGCTTCCGATTTGATTGTTGCCAAACTCACCGGTGATGGCAGAACGAACATTAGTAGCGGATTGAATCCTGAAGTTCAACAATTTCCCGCTCATTTTTCGCATTCCACCATCATGGTTATAGATAAAGGAATTCGAAATTCATGGGATATATGGGGAGATGCTCTGCGCACGATCTATCATCGGCAACGACCTGCTAATGATAAAGGGGCATTATTAAACCGTTATGGCTATTGGACGGATAACGGCGCCGATTACTATTATAATTATGACACCATTAAAGGCTATGCCGGCACGTTATTAGCGTTGCGCGAACGATATAAAAAGGAAAGTATTCCGTTGGGATACATGCAATTGGATAGCTGGTGGTATGAAAAGTCGATTTATGATCCTGACGGACGTCCTGATGCCGATCATAAGAATCCTGCATTGCCTTTTGGAGCCTGGAATAGGTATGGTGGGTTGATGCAATATACTGCCGATCCATTTCTGTTCCCTCATGGGTTGGGCGCTTTTCAAAAAAAATTGGGTATTCCCCTTATTACTCACAATAGATGGATTGATCCTCACAGTCCGTATCGTCAACACTACACAATCTCTGGATTTGCTCCCGTCGATCCTTCTTATTGGAAAGACAGGATGGATTATTTGAAGCATTCGGGTGTAATATGCTACGAACAGGATTGGTTGAACTACATTTACAATAAATCTCCTGAAATGATTTCAACCCTTTCTATTGGTAATGCTTTTACCGATGAAATGGCTCATGCTGCACAAACCGACGGTGTTGCTCTTCAGTATTGTATGGCAATGCCGCGTTTCTTCTTGCAGGGCGTAAAGTATAACAATTTAACCACTATTCGTACCAGTAATGATCGTTTTGAACCGAAAAAATGGAAGTGGTTCATTTTTACGTCACAACTTGGGTACGAAATGGGAATCTGGCCATGGTGCGATGTGTTTAAGAGTTCGGAAACAGGAAACATGATTGTTTCTGTTCTTTCTGCCGGTGTAGTTGGCACGGGCGACGCAATCGGAAAGGAAGATAAGCATAACATCATGATGGCTTGTCGTGCCGATGGTGTTTTGGTGAAGCCCGATGTACCTTTGCTACCTATGGATGCTGATTATATTCAAATGGCACGTGGAGAAAAGAAGCCGCTTTTGGCTTATACCTACACGCAACATGCTGCTGTGGCAACGGGCTATCTGTTTGCTTTTGCAGATGGCGCCATTACTGACCGTCAATTCAGTTTTCAACCGTCAGCAATGGGTTTCAAGGGAAATGTAGTGGTATTCGATCCACTGCAACATACTGTTAAGAAGATGCAAACAACCGACACTTTTAGGGCAACGCTTCCTGTAGCGAGTTATGTCTATTATCTGGTTGCTCCGGTTACCGATTCAGGCATTGCATTCCTGGGCGATGCTAATAAAATTGCCTCTACCGGCAAGAAACGCATTGCTATGATAGCAGCGAGTAAGGATTATTTGCAGGTCAAAGTTCTTTTTGCCGGCGAAAAAGCCATAACGTTGCAAGGCTATTATGAGCATCCATTCACGATCAATCAGGGGACGCTGACATTGAACAAAACGGATCATTTGTTTACTTTGTTGCTAAAGGCACCATCCAAAGGTGATGCAGTAACTATCAATTTTAAGCGGAAACAGTAAATAGATTACCCGATAAAAAGCTGTTTTGACGCAATAAATTGATTTATTTACACAAAATGCTGCTCATTCCGGACAATTGTTGCATGATTAAAGAAAGTTTTTCTGATTAAATTTCCTCAGATATTTTATAAAGCTGGCTTCTTTGTTCGTTATTTCTGCGAATGTTTATTCTCTGATACAGAGTCTTTCATTTCATTCTTCCCATGTGCTCATGCACAGCCTGGACGTTTTTCATAATATATTCAACAGATTATGATGGCGTGTGTGATTTTTTTCGAATCAGCAATTGGGTTAATCAGCAAAAATGATTACCTTTGTACACTGCTAAGTAGGATGTTGCGTGTCTGCAATTCCCTTTCGAAATACTAAATTCCACTTATATGAATAACTTATCAGAACGACTTGAAGCGTTATCACCCTCCGAGACGTTGGCTATGTCACAACGCAGTGCTGAATTGAAGGCACAGGGCATTGATGTGATTAACTTGAGTGTCGGTGAACCCGATTTTAATACTCCTGACCACATTAAGGCAGCTGCAAAAGAAGCCATCGAGCAGAATTTTTCTTTCTATTCTCCGGTTCCGGGTTTTCTGGGATTGCGAAAAGCTATTTCGGCTAAATTAGAGCATGAAAACCAACTTACCTATAAACCTGAACAAATTCTATGTTCCACAGGTGCCAAGCAATCGCTTTGTAATGTGCTTTTAAGCATTATAAATCCAGGCGATGAGGTCATTGTCCCGGCTCCTTATTGGGTTAGCTACGTGGAAATGGTTAAATTAGCCGAAGGCAAGAATGTAGTGATTCATACAGACATTGATCACGACTTCAAAATGACGCCACAACAGTTGCAAGATGCCATTACACCCCGTACAAAAGCTTTAATCCTTTGTTCCCCATCCAATCCTACAGGAAGTGTGTATAGTAAGGACGAACTTGCGGCTTTAGCGAATGTGTTAGCTAATAATCCGAACGTAATTATTATTTCCGATGAAATTTATGAACATATTAATTACGTAGGGAAGCATGAAAGTATTGCTCAATTTGGGTCTGTGCGCGAGCGTGTGGTCGTTGTGAATGGCGTCTCAAAAGGCTATGCAATGACGGGATGGCGAATTGGCTGGATTGCGGCTCCTCAATGGGTGATAGCTGCTTGTAACAAGTTGCAAGGACAATATACGTCTGCACCTAATTCTATTGCTCAAAAGGCGGCTGAAGCTGCGTATACGGGCGACCAAACATGTGTTGGCACAATGCGTGTTGCTTTTGAACGTCGCCGCGATTTGATGGTGAAATTGGCAAAAGAGATTCCTGATGTGAAGATTAATATTCCACAAGGTGCATTTTATCTTTTTCCTGATGTCAGTGCTTATTTAGGGAAAAGTTTTCAGGGTAAAAAAATGGAAACCGGTGCTGATTTATCCTTCTATCTTTTAGAAGAAGCCCATGTTGCTTGCGTAGGTGGGAATGCTTTTGGCGCTCCTTCGTGCATTCGTCTTTCGTATGCTGCCGCTGATGAACTACTGGTTGAAGCGATGCACCGCATTAAAGTTGCTTTGCTAAGTCTGAGTTAATTCATAATAAATGAACTTGTTGCCTTTTCAAGAGGCGATAAGATGTTCTATAATTTTACTGTGGAGTATCTGTGAGAAGATGCTTCACTTGTTAATTCTATGATCGACAAATGCGATAAAAATCGTTATTAATGGGATTTTATAAGGATAAATGAAATTTATCCGGCACATTGAAAGCCGGTATGTCCATTGAAAAATGACAGTCAAAATAAAGTTTTGGAAAAACAATCAACATCTTATTGTAATCTAAAAAATTAGTCCTAACTTTGCAGCCCAATTTGGAACAGATACAACCAACTTTTAAGTATTAAAATAATTAGTTAAAATGCCTACAATTCAGCAATTAGTGAGAAAAGGAAGGGCTACGCTGGGAGATAAAAGCAAGGCTCCTGCGTTGGATTCTTGCCCGCAACGGCGTGGGGTTTGTGTACGTGTTTACACGACTACTCCGAAAAAACCAAATTCTGCCATGCGTAAAGTAGCTCGTGTGCGGTTGACCAACCAGAAAGAGGTGAATGCCTACATTCCCGGAGAAGGACACAACTTGCAAGAGCACAGTATTGTTTTGGTACGTGGAGGCCGTGTTAAAGACTTACCAGGTGTTCGTTATCACATTGTGAGAGGAACATTGGATGCAGCAGGTGTTAGTGGTCGTCTTCAACGTCGTTCTAAATATGGGGCAAAGCGTCCGAAACCAGGACAAGCTGCTGCAAAAGGCGCCGTAAAGGGCGCTCCAGCTAAGGGAGGGAAGAAGAAATAAATAATAAAAGCATTTGCGATTGATGTTCTTTTACTTCGGCTAATCAGATTTGTTAGCCGTTGAAGGTTGAGTAAATAGTCCGGTGGGGCTTTTGAAGTGACAGAACAAACAACCAAAACAAACAAAATTTTGACTTACAATGAGAAAATCGAAACCAAAGAAACGGATAATACTACCAGATCCGGTTTTTACAGAAGCGATGGTTACTAAATTTGTGAATCATCTCATGTACGATGGTAAAAAGAGTACAGCGTTCGATATCTTTTACACCTCTTTAGAGCTTGTAAAAGCAAAACTTCCCAACGAAGAAAAGACTCCGTTAGATATTTGGAAAAAAGCATTGGATAATATCACTCCACAAGTTGAGGTGAAATCACGTCGCGTAGGCGGTGCTACATTCCAAGTCCCCACCGAAATTCGTTCTGAACGAAAGGAGTCTATTTCAATGAAAAATCTTATTTTATATTCCCGCAAACGAGGCGGAAAATCGATGGCCGAGAAATTGGCAGCTGAGATTGTTGATGCGTTTAACAATCAAGGAGGTTCCTTTAAACGGAAAGAAGATATGCACCGTATGGCAGAGGCAAATCGTGCATTCGCGCATTTCAGGTTTTAACCTTTAATACGATACTTGGGAATACACCTCTATACGATGTATTGATTAAGAAAATAAAAAACTAATGGCAAAACTAGACTTACATTTTACACGCAATATTGGTATCATGGCTCACATCGATGCCGGTAAAACGACTACTTCTGAGCGTATATTGTTCTATACCGGACTTACTCATAAAATCGGCGAAGTGCATGATGGCGCTGCGACGATGGACTGGATGGAGCAAGAGCAAGAACGAGGTATTACCATTACTTCAGCTGCTACAACTACGTTTTGGAATTACCAAAATGATAATTACAAGATAAATTTAATTGACACTCCGGGTCACGTCGATTTCACCGTTGAGGTAGAGCGTTCGTTACGTATTTTAGATGGAGCTGTTGCAACTTTTTGTGCTGTAGGTGGTGTTGAGCCACAATCAGAAACTGTCTGGAGACAAGCAGACAAATATAATGTGCCGCGAATTGGGTATGTCAATAAGATGGACCGTTCGGGAGCTGATTTTTATGAAGTTGTGCGCCAAGTAAAAGATGTATTGGGTGCAAATCCTTGTCCAATTCAAATTCCTATTGGTGCTGAAGAGAAATTCAAAGGATGTATCGATTTGATTCAAATGAAAGCTATTTATTGGCATGACGAAACCATGGGAGCTGATTACGTCCTTGAGCCAATTCCTGCTGATTTGCTGGCTGAAGCTGAAATTTGGCGCGATAAAATGCTTGAGAAAGTGGCCGAGTGTGATGATGTGGTGATGCAAAAATTCTTTGATGACCCTTCGTCGATTACGATAGAAGAATTAAAGCAAGCTATTCGTAAAGGTACTATTGAAATGAAGATTAACCCGATGATTTGTGGTTCTTCATTTAAAAATAAAGGGGTTCAACCTTTGTTAGATGCTGTGTGTGCATATTTGCCCAGTCCGTTAGATACAGAGTTTATTGAAGGTACTGATCCTGCAAATCCTGAACATAAACTTATTCGTAAACCTGATGAAGATGAACCTTTAACAGCATTAGCATTTAAGATTGCTACCGATCCGTACGTAGGTCGTCTTTGTTTCTTTCGTGTTTATTCAGGTCGCTTAGATGCAGGTTCGTATGTTTATAATTCACGTTCCGATAAAAAAGAGCGTATCTCACGTTTGTTTCAGATGCACTCTAATAAACAAAATCCGAAAGAATTTATCAGTGCCGGAGATATTGGTGCAGGGGTAGGCTTTAAAGATATTCGTACGGGTGATACATTGTGTGACGAGAAACATCCAATTGTACTTGAATCCATGGATTTTCCAGAACCAGTTATTGGTATTGCAATTGAGCCAAAGACTCAAAAAGATATGGATAAGTTGGGAATGGGATTGTCCAAGTTAGCTGAAGAAGATCCAACGTTCCGTGTGAAAACGAATGAAGAAACCGGTCAAACGGTGATTGAAGGAATGGGTGAATTGCACCTCGAAATCATTATTGACCGTCTGCGTCGTGAGTTCAAAGTGGAATGTAATCAAGGTCGTCCTCAAGTATCGTATAAAGAGGCAATTACAAAAACGGTTGAACTACGAGAAGTGTACAAAAAACAGTCAGGTGGTCGGGGTAAGTTTGCTGATATAATTGTGAAAGTGGGGCCTGCTGACCCTGGATTTGAAGGAAGCTTGCAGTTTGTTGATGAGGTGAAAGGTGGAAATATTCCAAAAGAATATATTCCAGCTATACAAAAAGGTTTTACAGTTGCTATGAAAAATGGCGTCTTGGCTGGCTTCCCTCTAGATACCTTGAAAGTAGCCGTGATTGATGGATCATTTCACGCAGTTGACTCAGATCAATTGTCTTTTGAAATTTGTGCTCAGATTGCTTACAAAAATGCGTGTGCTAAAGCAAAACCCGTGTTGCTTGAACCAATTATGAAGATAGAAGTGGTTACTCCCGAAGAAAATATGGGCGATGTTATTGGAGACTTGAATAAGCGTCGTGGTCAAGTTGAAGGCATGGAATCGAGCAGAACAGGGGCGCGCATTGTAAAAGCAAAAGTTCCATTGGCTGAAATGTTTGGTTATGTAACAACGCTTCGTACAATAAGCTCAGGAAGAGCAACGTCATCCATGGAGTTCTCTCATTATGCTGAAGTATCAACAGCAATTGCTAAAGTTGTTGTTGCAGAAGCAAAAGGGAAAGTAGAATTGTTATAATGAAACATCAGGCGTGAAGATCGCGGTGCGTTAGCAAATGACTCTTAACGATAACTGATTGAAACGCAATACATTATTAATACAAAAGATCAATGAGTCAAAAAATTAGAATTAAATTGAAATCGTATGATCACAATCTGGTCGATAAATCGGCAGAAAAGATTGTGAAAACGGTAAGAGCAACTGGAGCGGTTGTAAGTGGGCCAATTCCATTGCCTACCCACAAGCGGATATTTACCGTGCTACGCTCCCCTTTTGTGAATAAAAAGGCACGTGAACAGTTTGAATTAGCCACTTACAAGCGCTTAATCGACATTTACAGCTCCACAGCCAAAACCGTAGATGCCTTGATGAAACTTGAGTTGCCAAGTGGAGTAGAAGTAGAAATTAAAGTGTGATTATTAAATTTTATTTGAAATGCCAGGATTAATTGGAAAAAAAATCGGAATGACATCCGTTTTCAGTGCCGATCGAAAAAATGTTCCATGCACTGTTATCGAAGCTGGCCCTTGTGTTGTTACCCAAATTAAGACCGTTGAAATAGATGGTTATAATGCTTTACAAATTGGTTTTGAGGACAAGAAAGAGAAACATACCACAAAACCTGAAGTAGGACATTTTACGAAAGCTGGAGTAACACCCAAGAGGCACTTGGTTGAGTTCAAAGGATTTGAAGGGGAATTCAAATTAGGTGATACCCTGTCGGTTGATCTATTTGCAGATGCCATGTGGGTAGATGTAGTAGGAACTTCCAAAGGAAAAGGGTTTCAAGGAGTAGTTAAGAGACATGGTTTTGCTGGTGTAGGACAAAGTACACACGGTCAACACAATCGCTTACGTGCACCCGGATCAGTAGGGGCATCTTCTTTCCCGTCTAAAGTTGTAAAAGGCATGAGAATGGCCGGTCGAATGGGTGGCGATACCAAAACGGTACAAAACCTGCAAGTATTAAAGGTAATCCCTGAACATAATTTGTTGCTTGTCAAAGGTTCTGTTCCCGGGGCAAAAGGTTCAATCGTAATTATCAATAAATAATGGAACTGAACGTATATAACATAGAAGGAAAAGAAATCGGGAATAAGGCTACTTTGAACGATGCTATTTTTGGGATTACCCCGAATGACCATGCTATCTATTTGGATGTAAAACAATACATGGCAAATAGACGTCAAGGGACACATAAGGCAAAGCAAAGAAGTGAGATTTCCGGTAGTACGCGCAAACTCATAAAGCAAAAAGGTGGGGGAGGTGCACGTAGAGGAGATATTAACTCTCCGTTGTTGGTAGGTGGAGGTCGTGTTTTTGGGCCAGTTCCACGTGACTATAGTTTCAAATTAAATAAGAAACTAAAGCAATTGGCTCGTAAATCAGCGTTAACGTATAAAGCGTTAGAGTCAGCCATTGTTATCGTCGATTCACTTCAATACGATGCTCCTAAAACAAAAAATATGCTTGCATTGATGGAAAATTTGAAAGTAGCAGGGAAAAAGCCACTTATCATTTTACCAGAAGCAAATAAAAACGTATATTTGTCGGCTCGTAATTTGCAGTACGTTAACGTGACAACGATTTCGGAATTAAATACTTATAAAATTCTGAATGCAAAATCGCTTATAATTGTTCAAGCTGCGCTTGATGGATTAGATCAAATATTTAAAGCATAAAGGGGTAAAAAGATGGGAATTATATTAAAACCGGTTGTTACTGAAAAAGCAACGGGAATCAGTGAAAAACTCAATCGTTTTACCTTACGCGTTGATAAAAATGCAAATAAGGTCGAAATTAAGAAAGCGATTGAAGAGATGTATGGTGTAACGGTTACTTCCGTTAATACGGCAATTATGCCAAGCAAGAAGAAAAGCCGATTTACAAAAGGTGGCGTTATCAGCGGAAAGACACCTGCTTATAAAAAAGCGATTGTCACGTTGAAAGAAGGAGATAAAATTGATTTTTATAGCAATATTTAACCACAACAATGGCGGTACGTAAATTAAACCCGATAACACCGGGGCAGAGACACAAAATTATCGGTACATTTGAAACAATTACTTCGAGTGTGCCGGAGAAATCTCTTGTGAAAGGAATTTCAAAATCCGGAGGTAGAAATAACGATGGAAAAATGACCATGCGTTATATCGGAGGCGGACACAAGAAGAAATATAGAGTAATTGACTTCAAGCGAAACAAAGATGGCATTCCTGCAAAAGTGAATTCAATCGAATATGATCCGAATCGCACAGCAAGAATTGCGTTATTGTTTTATGCAGATGGAGAAAAAAGGTATATCCTTGCACCGAATGGATTGCAAGTAGGTCAGACCTTGTTATCAGGTAGCCAGGCTGCACCTGAAGTTGGCAACTCTCTTCCGTTGCAAAACATTCCCCTCGGAACAATTGTTCATAATATTGAACTGCGACCGGGTCAAGGGGCTGCTTTGGTACGCTCTGCCGGAACTTTTGCACAATTGACTTCACGTGAAGACAACTATGCAATTATTAAGTTACCTTCAGGGGAAACAAGGAAAATTCTTTCCTCATGTAAAGCAACGGTAGGAAGTGTTGGTAATTCAGAACACAATCTTGAAAGTTCTGGAAAAGCAGGGAGATCACGTTGGCAAGGACGTCGTCCTCGCGTTCGCGGTGTTGCAATGAATCCTGTAGATCACCCAATGGGTGGAGGTGAAGGTCGTGCTTCAGGTGGGCATCCACGCTCTCGTAAGGGCTTGTTGGCTAAGGGGTATAAGACTAGAGCTCCTAAAAAGCAATCAAGCAAGTATATTATCGAAAGAAGAAAAAAATAACGCATAATTAGAAATATACTATGAGTCGTTCATTAAAAAAAGGACCTTACATTAATTTGAAGCTTGAAAAGAAAGTATTCGCCATGAATGAAGCCGGTAAAAAATCGGTCATTAAAACATGGGCACGTGCTTCCATGATCTCACCTGATTTTGTAGGTCATACAATTGCAGTACACAACGGGAATAAATTTATACCGGTTTACGTTACCGAAAACATGGTGGGTCACAAATTAGGAGAGTTTTCTCCTACGCGTACATTCCGTGGCCATAGCGGTAATAGAAAATAACCCGTTCCATTTATTTACTTGAAAATAAATCAATATCAATAAGATGGGTTCAAGAAAAAGAAATTCAGCCGAAAGAAGGAAAGAAGACCTCAAAGCACAATATTTTGCCCGATTAAATGATGTTCCTACTTCCCCCCGAAAAATGCGCTTAGTAGCAGATATGATTCGTGGGATGGAAGTGAATAAAGCGTTGGGTGTATTGAAATTTTCAACGAAGGAGGCTTCGATTAGAGTGGAAAAATTATTACGTTCCGCTATATCCAACTGGGAACAGAAAACCGAACAAAAGGCAGAAACTGCCGATTTAATTGTTAGCGAAATTCATGTTGCCGGAGGAAGAATGTTGAAACGTTTACGCCCTGCTCCGCAAGGAAGAGGTTATCGCGTTCGCAAACGTTCAAATCACGTAACGCTATATGTTGACACAAAGAAGAGTACTAACGTAACAAAAGAAGTGGCAGATGGGACAAAAAGTTAATCCAATAAGTAATCGTTTAGGAATCATCCGAGGATGGGATTCTAATTGGTATGGTGGTAAAGATTATGGTGAAACGTTGTTGGAAGACAGCAAAATCAGAAAGTATCTCCATGCCCGTCTTGCCAAAGCGAGTGTTTCGCGTATAGTGATTGAACGAACCTTAAAACTTATTACAATCACCGTTTGTACTGCACGTCCCGGTATTATTATCGGTAAAGGTGGTCAAGAGGTGGACAAGTTGAAAGAAGAGTTGAAAAAAATCACAGATAAGGATGTTCAAATTAATATCTTTGAGGTAAAACGTCCCGAATTGGATGCAGTGATCGTTGCTAACAACATAGCACGTCAGATCGAAGGAAAAATAGCCTATCGTCGTGCTGTTAAAATGGCAATTGCTTCCACGATGCGTATGGGTGCCGAAGGCATAAAGGTGCAGGTCTCTGGACGACTCAATGGAGCTGAAATGGCACGTTCTGAAATGTATAAGGAAGGGCGCACACCATTACATACCTTTCGTGCTGATATCGATTATGCTTTGGGAGAAGCATTGACTAAGGTTGGTTTAATAGGAGTAAAAGTATGGATATGTCGTGGTGAAATTTATGACAAGCCGGATTTAGCCCCACAATTTGCTTCCTCCAAAGAGAACTCCAACAATAGATCGCCTCGTAATGATCGTAATGATCGCAATGACCGTTCTGATCGCAATGATCGTCGGGGTGGATTTAGAAAAAAGAAAAATAATTTCTAACGCATTGAACTCTAAGACTTATGTTACAACCGAAAAAAACAAAGTTCAGAAGGCAGCAAAAGGGGCGCATGAAAGGTGTGGCTCAACGAGGGAATCAGCTTGCATTCGGTTCTTTTGGCATAAAATCGTTGCAATCTAAATGGATTACCGGGCGACAAATTGAAGCTGCACGTATTGCAGTAACTCGTCACATGCAACGTCAAGGGCAAATTTGGATTCGTATTTTTCCAGATAAACCAATTACAAAAAAGCCCGCAGAAGTACGTATGGGAAAAGGTAAAGGATCTCCTGAAGGTTTTGTTGCTCCTGTTACGCCAGGCCGTATGATTATCGAAGTAGAAGGAGTTTCTTTTGAAATTGCAAAGGAGGCTTTGCGCTTAGCAGCACAGAAACTTCCAGTTACTACTAAGTTTGTTATCAGACGTGATTTTGACTCAACTCTTACAATGTAATTGAATATGAAAACAAGAGAAATTAAAGAATTAACTATTAAAGAGTTGAAAGAGAGATTTGATAATGACAAAGCGATTTTGAGTCGTTTGAAACTAAATCATACGATTTCTCCACTCGATAATCCAGCTCAAATTCGCGATGTACGTAAGCGCATTGCACGTGTTGCCACTGAGTTGCGGCTAAGAGAAAATAACCCACAATAAATTGAGCCTAATGGAAACGAGAAACTTAAGAAAAGAAAGAGTAGGGGTTGTTACCAGTAATAAAATGGATAAAACCGTTACAGTTGCCGTTAAGTGGAAAGAAAAACATCCTATTTATGGCAAGTTCGTCAACAAGACGAAAAAGTTCCATGCTCATGACGATAAAAACGATTGCGGCATTGGCGATACAGTGCGCATCATGGAAACGCGTCCGCTGAGCAAAACTAAGAGGTGGAGAGTAGTTGAAATAACTGAAAGAGCTAAGTAATTATGATACAACAAGAATCAAGAATAACAGTAGCGGACAACAGTGGTGCTCGCGAAGCCTTAGTTATTCGAGTTTTAGGAGGAACAGGCAAACGTTATGCGTCTTTGGGTGATGTTATCGTTGTAGCCGTGAAAAATGTCATTCCTTCGAGTGACATGAAAAAGGGAACCGTTTCAAAAGCCGTCATTGTTCGAACAAAAAAAGAGATTCGGCGTGCTGACGGTTCTTATATCCGTTTTGACGACAATGCCTGTGTATTGCTTAATAACACAGGTGAGATGCGAGGCAGCCGTATTTTCGGGCCTGTAGCACGTGAACTTCGCGCTACAAATATGAAAATTATTTCCCTTGCGCCAGAAGTTCTATAACCCTTTAATAGTAATAACAATGAGTAAATTTCATATTAAAAAGGGCGATACCGTTTTTGTAAATGCAGGTGAAGATAAAGGTAAAACGGGACGCGTGCTTGAAGTCCTTGTAAGCAAACAACGCGCCATTGTTGAAGGTGTTAATTTAGTTTCCAAACACACCAAGCCCAATGCCAAATCACCACAAGGGGGAATCCTAAAAAAAGAAGCTGGCATTCATATATCGAACCTCAATGTGGTCGATCCAAAACATCCTACAACACCTACCCGTATTGGTCGTAGATTGAATGCAGATGGAAAATTAGTACGTTATGCTAAAAAATCAGGGGAGGAAATTAAATGATTAATACAGCCGGTCTAAAGAATGAATATAAGGAGCGTATCGTTCCTGCTTTAATGAGTGAATTTGGCTATAAATCTATTATGCAGGTTCCCTATCTTGAGAAAATTGTTTTGAATCAAGGTTTGGGTATTGCTGTAGCTGATAAGAAAATTATCGAAACAGCCATAAACGAGATGACAGCAATTACGGGGCAGAAAGCAGTTGCTACCGTATCGAGAAAAGATATTTCAAACTTCAAAGTAAGAAAACAAATGCCAATTGGTGTTCGTGTGACACTTCGAAGTGATCGTATGTATGAGTTCCTTGAACGCCTTATTCGTGTTGCTTTACCTCGTATCCGCGATTTTAAAGGTATTGAGAATAAATTTGATGGACGTGGAAATTATACGATGGGTATTCAGGAGCAAATTATTTTTCCTGAAATCAATATTGATGGTATTGCGCGTTTATTGGGTATGAATATCACTTTTGTAACAAGCGCAAAAACCGACGAGGAAGGATTTGCATTATTAAAAAATTTCGGATTACCTTTTAAGCAACAAAATTAATTTATTGTAGAACATGGCAAAAGAATCAATGAAAGCACGCGAGGTTCGAAGAGCTACGTTGTGTGCTAAATACGCAACAAAGCGGGCAGAACTTAAAAAAGAAGGTAATTATGAAGCGTTGCAAGCGCTTCCTAAAAATTCTTCTCCTGTACGTCAGCACAATCGTTGTAAAATTACAGGGCGTCCTAAAGGTTATATGCGCATCTTCGGAATTTCCCGGATTCAATTCCGCGAAATGGCTTCTGCCGGTTTAATTCCTGGTGTAAAGAAAGCAAGTTGGTAATTTTAATTATGTTTGCCGACTAATTGATGAAACAGCGACATTCTCTGGCGTTAAATTCAAAAAAAATCACTATTTTTGTCCTTTGCGTTACGCCAAAAATTGAGGATGTAATGTTGTGTACAATGTATTTAATATAAGAGTGATAAATATTGTCCGGGTTGTCCGGATCAATTTAAAACCAATTCATTTATGACAGATCCAATAGCAGATTATTTGACAAGACTTCGGAATGCTATCAAAGCCGGCCATCGAGTGGTCGAAATTCCATCTTCTAATTTGAAAAAAGAAATTACGAAGATTCTTTTTTCAAAAGGGTATATTTTAAACTACAAGTTTGTTGAAGACGGGCCTCAAGGCACTATCAAGGTTGCCCTAAAGTATGACCCTGTTCACAAAGTAAATTCAATTAAGCAACTTGTAAGAATTTCTTCACCGGGGTTGCGCCAATATGTCGGGCATAAAGAATTGCCGCGCGTGTTGAATGGCTTAGGCATTGCTATCCTTTCGACGTCGAAAGGTGTGATGACTGATAAAGAAGCCCGTGATTTACAGATAGGTGGCGAAGTTTTATGTTTCGTTTATTAATAAGGAGGAGAAATAGCAGATGTCAAGAATAGGAAAATTACCCATACAAATACCTCAAGGAGTAACTATTACGGTAAAGGACAATGTCGTTACCGTAAAGGGGCCTAAAGGAGAGCTTTTTCAGTCGATTAACCCTAATATTCAAATCGCTGTTGAGGATGGTCATGTTATTGTTTCGCGTCCTGACGATGAGAAAGATAATCGTTCAATGCACGGTCTTTACCGTTCATTGATTCATAATATGGTTATTGGTGTTTCTGAAGGATACCGAAAGCAAATGGAGTTAGTGGGAGTTGGTTACCGTGTCTCAAATAATGGACAACTTTTAGAATTTGCTCTTGGTTATACACACAATATTCACATGATGTTACCTCCTGAAATTAAGGTTGAAACAAAAAGTGAACGTAATCAAAACCCATTATTAATACTTGAAAGTTGCGATAAGCAATTAATAGGTCAAGTGTGTGCCAAAATACGCTCCTTCCGCAAACCTGAACCCTATAAAGGAAAAGGGATAAAGTTCGTAGGAGAAGTAATTCGTCGTAAAGCCGGCAAATCGGCGGGCGCAAAATAAATTTTGAAATTTTAAGAGCTATGACACAGAAAAATGATCGAAGAATAAAGATAAAAACACGTATTCGTGGTAAAATTTCTGGAACAACGGAAAAACCTCGTATGTCCGTCTTTAGAAGTAATACTCAAATCTATGTGCAATTAATCGATGATACTGAAAACAAAACGATAGCTACTGCATCATCTTTGTCGATTAAAGAAAAAATGACCAAGAAAGAACAAGCTGCAAAAGTTGGAGAAATGATTGCTCAAACTGCGGCAAGTGTTGGTATTTCAGCAATAGTTTTTGACAGAAATGGCTATTTGTATCATGGTAGAGTGAAAGAATTGGCAGACGGTGCGCGTAAAGGAGGGCTTAAATTTTAATTACTATGACAGGAATAAATAATAGAGTTAAATCAACCAACGATTTAGAATTAAAGGACAGGTTAGTCGCTATCAATAGAGTGACAAAAGTTACGAAGGGTGGACGCGCTTTTAGTTTTGCTGCAATCGTTGTTGTTGGAAATGAGGATGGTATTGTTGGGTGGGGCTTAGGTAAAGCAAGTGAGGTTACTGCCGCTATTGCTAAAGGTGTTGAAGCTGCAAAGAAAAACTTGATCAAGGTTCCTGTCCTGAAAGGGACTATCCCTCATGCACAGTTATCAAAATTTGGTGGAGCAGAGGTATATCTTCAACCTGCATCTCATGGTACGGGTGTTAAGGCTGGTGGTGCAATGCGTGCAGTACTTGAAAGTGTCGGCATTACTGATGTTTTGGCTAAATCTAAAGGATCTTCAAATCCACATAATTTGGTAAAAGCCACAATTGAAGCCCTTTCTGAGTTACGTGATGCTGCTACCGTTGCAACGAACAGAGGCATTACTCTTGAAAAAGTTTTTAAAGGTTAATTAACACACGATTATGGCAACTATAAAAATAAAACAAGTAAGAAGCAAAATCAAGTGCCCAAAGAGTCAAAAATTGACTTTGGCTGCGTTAGGATTGAGAAAGGTCAATGCCATTGTTGAGCATGAAGACACTCCTGCCATATTAGGTATGATTGCAAAAGTGAAACACTTGGTACAAGTAGAAAAGTAAAATAATCGCAAACCAAATAATACATTTGAGGATATGGATTTAAGTAATTTGACGCCGGCATCCGGCTCCGTTAAAACGAGAAAGAGAATTGGTCGTGGAACGGGTTCCGGTTTGGGTGGCACTTCTACCCGTGGTTTGAACGGCGCCCAATCTCGTTCGGGTTATAGTAAAAAAATTGGTTTTGAAGGTGGTCAGATGCCTATTCAACGCCGTTTGCCAAAGTTTGGTTTTAAAAATGCAAACAGAGTTGAATACAAACCTATTAATTTGACTGCGTTGCAAACTATGGCTGATACTCATAAGTTGACTAAAATTGGTGTGGCTGAATTAATTGAAGCCGGTTTTATAAGCAAAAAGCATTTAGTTAAGATTCTTGCAAATGGAGTCATAACTTCTCCGTTAAAAATTGAAGCCCATGCGTTTTCAAAAACAGCAGAGGCTGCAATTGTAGCTGCAGGCGGGACGATCGTAAAATTGTAATTTCATGAAACGATTCATTGAAACACTCCAAAATATTTGGAAAATAGAGGACTTGCGAAAACGTCTTATCACAACTATCCTGTTTGTGTTAGTGTACCGCTTTGGTTCTTACATTGTTATGCCTGGAATAAATCCATCTGATCTTGAAGCTCTTCAGAATCAGACATCTGGTGGCCTTTTGGGTTTATTGGATATGTTTTCAGGTGGTGCATTTTCACACGCATCAATTTTTGCATTAGGAATTATGCCTTATATTTCAGCATCAATTGTTGTGCAACTATTAGGTATAGCAGTTCCTTATTTTCAAAAGATGCAGCGTGAAGGTGAGAGTGGTAGAAATAAGTTAAATCAAATTACACGTTATTTGACGGTAGTAATTTTGTTGTTTCAATCGCCTGCATATTTAGTAAACTTGAGTGTGCAATTAGGAAGAGCGGGAGCTGCCATGCCGCAAGGTTTATGGTTCCAAGTTTCTTCGGTCGTCATATTAACAGCAGGTAGTATGTTTGTGATGTGGTTAGGTGAAAGAATTACTGATAAAGGTATTGGAAATGGTATATCATTCATTATTATGATTGGTATTATTGCCCGTTTTCCAACTGCAGTTGTTCAGGAATTTGCTTCTCGTTTAACTGATGCAGCAGGTGGGTTGGTAATGTTTATTGCTGAAATCATCGCGCTATTGTTCGTGATTGGATTGTCTATTCTTTTGGTTCAAGGAACACGAAAAGTTCCGGTGCAATATGCTAAACGTGTTGTAGGTAATAAACAATACGGAGGAGTTCGCCAGTACATACCTCTAAAAGTGAATGCAGCCAATGTAATGCCGATTATTTTTGCACAAGCTATTATGTTTATTCCTATTACCTTAGTTGGTTTTTCTCATTCATCCGTTGCAACTGGAATTGTTGGTGCTTTTACCGATAATACAGGGTTCTGGTATAACTTTGTTTTCGCCATTTTAATTATTGCTTTTACTTATTTTTATACTGCAATTACAATCAATCCTACTCAGATGGCTGAAGAAATGAAGCGTAATAATGGTTTTATACCTGGCGTAAAACCTGGGAAAAAAACAGCTGAATATTTGGATGAAATTATGTCAAGGATAACATTGCCAGGGTCATTCTTTCTTGCATTAGTGGCTATTTTACCTGCCTTCGCTCGTATTGTTGGTATAAGTACTGCTTTTGCGCAATTTTTCGGTGGAACTTCCTTGCTTATTTTAGTAGGTGTGGTCTTAGATACTTTACAACAGATTGAAAGTCGTTTGTTGATGAGACATTATGATGGCTTAATGAAAACAGGTCGTATTTTGGGACGAACCGGGAGTGTTTCTGCTTATTAGAGCAGACAAATCTGGATATGATATATTTAAAGACAGAAGAAGAAATTGAGCTATTACGTCAAAGCAATTTGATAGTTTCTACGGCATTAGCAGAAGTCGCTAAAGCCATAAGACCTGGTGTGACGACACTTGAGTTGGATATTATAGCAGAAAAATGTATTCGTGATCATGGGGCAGTGCCAGCCTTTTTGGGTTATTATGGATTTCCTAATACTTTGTGTACCTCTCTTAATGATCAAGTTGTGCATGGAATACCGTCCGATAAGGTTGTATTGCAAGAGGGTGATATTTTGTCAGTTGATTGTGGTGCTACTATTCATGGCTTTGTTGGGGATTCGGCTTATACCTTTTGTGTTGGTCAAGTGTCAGATAACATCAAGTTGCTGTTAAAAACAACAAAGGAGTCACTTTATTTGGGCATTGAACAAGCTGTTGATGGGAATCGGTTAGGAGATATTGGGTATGCTGTTCAGTCGCATTGTGAATCGCGAGGATTCTCTGTTGTTCGTGATATGGTTGGTCATGGAGTGGGAAAAGAGATGCACGAAGACCCTCAGGTACCAAATACCGGACGAAGGGGGAATGGCGTTAAACTACGCAGTGGTATGACTATCGCAATTGAACCAATGATTACAGTGGGAACTTATCGCCTTATCTATGAGAAAGACGGATGGACAACTCGCACTGCAGATAGAAAGTGGGCAGCTCATTTTGAACACTCTATAGCAATTCGTGATGGGAAAGCTGATATTCTTTCTACTTTTGATTATATCGAACAAGTTGTAGGTGTCTTATAAACTAATTCAGTATTAATGTTTTTCAGATTGTAATTATTTATGCCAAAACAATCAGCTATTGAGCAAGACGGTACCATAACAGAAGCATTATCTAATGCTATGTTTCGGGTAGAATTGCAAAACGGCCATGTGATAACAGCTCATATTTCGGGTAAAATGCGGATGCATTACATTAAAATTTTGCCTGGCGATAGAGTGCGTGTTGAAATGTCACCTTATGATTTGTCAAAGGGACGTATTTCATTTCGCTATAAATAAAAAAGTGGCGTAAGTAATGTGCTGTTTTAGCTCTCAACGCATGCAAAGTGAGAGTTGTTAGTTGCAATTAATTTATTAAAGGTTATACCAATATGAAAGTAAAAGCATCCATTAAAAAACGAACCCCAGAGTGTAAAATTGTAAGACGAAAGGGGCGTCTTTACGTTATCAACAAGAAGAATCCTAAGTACAAACAACGGCAGGGTTAATATTTTAATATCTGATATATGGCTATAAGAATTGTAGGAGTAGATTTGCCTCAAAACAAAAGAGGCGAGGTTGGATTGACTTATATCTACGGAATAGGTCGTAATAGTTCGAAACAAATCTTGAACGAAGCGGGTGTCGATTTAGACACAAAAGTGAAAGATTGGACTGACGATCAAGCAGCTAAGATCCGTGAAATTATTGGTGCTAAGTTTAAAGTTGAAGGTGATCTGCGTTCTGAAGTACAATTAAATATCAAACGTTTAATGGACATTGGCTGTTACAGAGGTGTTCGCCATCGTTTGGGGTTGCCCTTGAGAGGTCAAAGTACAAAAAACAATGCCCGTACCAGAAAAGGCAAGAAAAAGACTGTTGCTAATAAGAAAAAGGCAACCAAGTAACGAATAATTTAGCAAATATTTTTACGATATGGCAAAAAAAGCAGTCGCCACAAAAAAAAGAGTGGTAAAAGTTGACGGTGTTGGGCAGTTGCATGTTCACTCTTCGTTCAACAATATTATTGTAACGTTAACTAATGGAGACGGGCAAGTGATTTCATGGTCTTCTGCCGGCAAAATGGGTTTCCGTGGTTCGAAAAAGAATACACCTTATGCTGCCCAAATGGCAGCTCAAGATTGTGCAAAGGTTGCTCTTGATCTTGGATTAAGAAAGGTAAAAGCATATGTTAAGGGACCAGGTAACGGTCGTGAGTCGGCTATTCGAACTATTCACGGGGCAGGTATCGAAGTAACTGAAATTGTAGATGTGACTCCATTGCCACACAATGGATGCCGTCCTCCAAAACGCAGAAGAGTATAATTCGTATCTATCATCATTTCCGGTTTTCAGCTTGATACTAGATGAGTTGGCACTAAAGTGATGGAAGATTAATAATAACGTAATAATAATAGAACAATGGCAAGATATATTGGTCCAAAATCAAGAATTGCACGTAAATTTGGAGAGCCTATTTTTGGCCCTGATAAAGTATTAGCAAAAAAGAATTATCCTCCGGGACAACATGGCAGCGGAAGACATAAAAAGTCTTCGGAATATGGAATTCAGTTGAGAGAAAAACAAAAAGCAAAATATACTTACGGCGTATTGGAACGTCACTTCCGATTGTTGTTTGAAAGAGCTCAAGGCGCAAAAGGTATTACTGGTGAAGTGTTATTGCAGCTGCTTGAATCTCGATTAGATAACGTTGTTTTTCGGTTAGGGCTTTCTCCCACTCGTGATGGTGCTCGCCAATTAGTTGGGCATCGTCATATTTTAGTTGATGGGGAAGTACTTAATATTCCTTCCTATCAAGTGAAACCTGGTCAAATTGTTTCAGTTCGTGAAAAAGACAAGTCAATGGCTGTCATTTCTGAAGCTTTAAATGGGTTTAATCATAGTAAATATCCATGGATGGAGTGGGACAGAAATTCGATGTCAGGTAAGTTTCTCCATCTTCCGGAGCGTTCTGACATTCCTGAAAATATTAAGGAACAACTAATTGTCGAATTGTATTCAAAATAATCTCTTTATCTATGTCTATATTAGCATTTCAAAAACCCGATAAGGTGATCATGCTGGAATCGGAAGAGACGAAAGGCACTTTTGAGTTTCGTCCTCTCGAACCTGGATTTGGCATCACAATCGGTAATGCGTTACGTCGTATTCTTCTCTCTTCTCTTGAAGGGTATGCCATTACTTCAATCAAAATTGATGGCGTTGAACATGAATTTTCGACGGTTCCTGGCGTTATGGAAGATGTAACGAACATAATTCTAAATTTGAAGAAAGTTCGTTTCAAACAATGTGTTGATGACGTAGAAAATGAGAAAGTAAGCATCTTAGTGTCGGGAAAAGACTCATTTACAGCAGGAGATATCGGTCGTTACTTAACAGGTTTTGTTGTTCTAAATCCTGATTTGTTGATTTGTAGCATTGATCCGAATTTTTCGCTTCAACTCGATTTAACCATCAACAAAGGACGAGGTTATGTGCCTGCAGAAGAGAATAAATTTTCCACGGGAGAGATCGATGTCATCCCTATTGATGCAATTTTCACCCCTATTGTTAATGTCAAATATGCAATAGAGAACTTTCGGGTTGAACAAAAAACGGATTATGAGAAATTGATTCTCGAAATAATGACTGATGGGTCAATTCATCCGAAAGATGCCTTGCGTGAAGCTGCTAAGATTTTGATTCAGCATTTTATGTTATTTTCTGATGAGAAAATTGCTGTTGAAACAGTAGAAGAAACAGTAGATGAAGAATTTGATGAAGAAGCATTGCGCATGCGTCAATTATTTAAAACAAAAATGGTTGATTTAGACCTTTCAGTACGAGCATTAAATTGTCTGAAAGCTGCTGATGTGGAAACACTCGGGCAGTTGTGTTCATTCAACCGGAATGATTTGCTTAAATTTCGTAATTTTGGCAAGAAGTCATTGAATGAATTAGATGCTAAATTGGAGTCTTTGCATCTCTCTTTTGGCATGGATCTGACAAAGTATAAATTAGATAAAGATTAAAAGCAATGAGACACAATAAAAAATTCAACCATTTAGGCCGTACCTCATCCCACAGAAAAGCGATGTTATCAAACATGGCTTGTTCTCTTATCAAACATAAACGTATTGCAACTACTACGGCTAAAGCTAAAGCATTGCGGGTTTATATTGAACCATTATTGACAAAAGCTAAGGATGATAGCACTCATTCACGTCGTACTGTGTTTAGTTATTTACAAAACAAGGATATTGTAACCGAATTGTTTCGCGATGTTGCTCAAAAGATTGCGAATCGTCCGGGTGGGTACACACGAATCTTAAAAACAGGTTTTCGTCTTGGTGATGCTGCTGAAATGTGTATCATTGAGTTGGTGGATTACAATGAAAATATGTTGAAAGAGAAAGCTGTAAAAAAGGCTTCGCGTACACGTAGAGCTAGTGCTAAGAAAACTACGTCAGTTGCTCAAGAAGCTAAAAAACAAGAAACAGCGGAAACTGTTACCCCTGAAACTTTAACTACTGAATAAGTTTTAGTAAATTATTAAGAACAAAAAAGGTTGCCTTTCGTCTTAGACGAGGCAACCTTTTTTGTTCTTAATACAGCGCTGATGTAAAGAAATAGTTTTCAACTACGAGATTAAAATCTCTGTGCGGTGCTGCTTTTTTCTTATCTTTGAAGTGATTAATTAATTGTGTTAAGTGGCTGCATAGCTGATTAGCTTTATCGTTACTTGCATGAAGAACTTACCATCTATATCTTTTTCGTTATGAATTCATTTGTACACGTGCATGTACACTCGCACTATTCGATTTTGGACGGTATGTCTAAGATTAATGAGTTGGTTGATAAGGCTATTGCTTCCGGAATGCCTGCTTTGGCGTTGACTGATCATGGGGCTATGTTTGGCATAAAGGAGTTTTTTGATTACGTTAGTAAAAAAAATGCGCCTATTTTTGCTGAGATACAGTCTGTAGAACATCATATTGCCACATTGGTCAATGAGGATCAAGCAACAACAGTAAGTGAGTTGCAGGAGAAAAAAGACGCTTTGGTTAAACGACTGTTTAAACCCATTTTAGGATGTGAAACGTACGTGGCACGGCGTACCCGTTTTGAGAAAAGCATTAAAGAAGATGGAAGCGGTCATCATTTAATTCTTTTAGCCAAGAATAAAATTGGATATCAAAACTTGTGTAAGTTGATTTCTTCCGCTTGGATTGATGGGTTTTATTACCGGCCTCGAATTGATAAAGAGTTGTTAGACAAATATAAAGAGGGCTTAATTATTAGTACGGCTTGCTTAGGCGGGGAGATTCCGTCAAAGATACTCTCGGGTGATTTAACAGGCGCTGAAGAAGCAATATCTTGGTTCAAGGAACGTTTTGGAGACGATTTCTACTTGGAAATGCAGCGGCATCAAACATTGGATTCCAATGCTGATGTTCAGGTTTTTGAGAAGCAACAGATTGTAAATAAGGAATTACTACGTTTAGCCAAAAAAACGGGCACAAAGGTAATTGCGGCCAACGATGTCCACTTTGTAGAACAAGAACATGCGGAAGGTCATGACCGATTGATCTGCTTAAGTACTGGAAAAGATTTTGACGACCCCAATCGGATGCATTATACTAAACAGGAATGGTTGAAAACACCTGATGAAATGATGCGGATATTTTCAGATGTGCCTGAAGCGTTGCAAAATACGTTAGAAATTGCTGAAAAGGTTGAATTCTATGATATTGACTCAGATGCTATTATGCCTCGATTTCCAATCCCTGAAAGCTTTTCGACGGAAGATAGCTATTGTCTGCTTTACGATGAAGCTATGTTGCGTGAAGAATATGGTGACCATTTTGATAAATTGGGGGGTTACAATAAGGTCATCCGCATCAAATTAGAAGCTGATTATTTGGAAATGTTGACGATGCAAGGTGCTAAGCAACGCTACGGAGAAGAAATTTCGCCAGAGGTGCAGGAGCGGATCACTTTCGAATTGGGAGTGATCAAACAAATGGGTTTTCCTGGCTATTTTTTAATTGTACAAGATTTTATTCAAGCTGCTCGTGATATGAAAGTAGCTGTTGGGCCAGGACGTGGTTCTGCAGCTGGTTCCGTGGTTGCATATTGTTTGAAAATCACAGATATAGATCCGTTACGATATGATTTGCTCTTTGAGCGTTTTTTGAATCCTGATCGTATTTCCATGCCTGATATTGATATTGATTTTGATGACGATGGGCGAGATGATGTATTGCGATGGGTAACCGATAAATATGGCAAGGAGAGGGTTGCCCATATCATCACATACGGAACAATGGCTACCAAATCAAGTATCAAAGATGTAGCCCGAGTGCAAAATTTACCGTTGGAAGAAGCTAATCAATTGGTGAAATTTGTCCCCGAAAAGCTACCGGATACAGATGGCAAAGAGACAAAAGTTACGCTTTCAAATTGCATGAGGTATGTTCCAGAGCTAAGGGCAGCACGAGAATCTTCCAATCGTAAACTTGCCGACACCATCAAGTATGCAGAGATGCTAGAGGGAACGGTGCGTCAAACTGGAGTGCATGCTTGTGGCGTGATTATCGGTTCCGATGACTTAACGAACTTTGTGCCTTTAAGTACTGTTAAAGACAAAAATAGTAATCAAGAGCTTTTGGTGACTCAATATGAGGGATCGGTTATTGAGCATGTTGGGTTGATTAAAATGGATTTTCTTGGTTTGAAGACCTTATCCATTATAAAAGAGGCGTTGAATAATATCAGGCAGTCTTATCGGATCGATTTAGACATAAGCGCTATTCCGCTTGACGATAAAAAAACATACGAACTTTTTAGCGCCGGACAAACCACAGGAATTTTTCAGTTTGAATCGGCCGGAATGCAGAAATATTTGCACGATCTGCAACCCACGCAGTTTGAAGATTTGATAGCCATGAATGCTTTGTATCGTCCTGGTCCGATAAGCAATATTCCCGAGTTTATCGATCGGAAACAAGGTCGGAGTCCTATTGTTTATGACATCCCCATCATGGAGCGTTATTTGAAAGAAACCTACGGCATCACCGTTTATCAAGAGCAGGTGATGTTGTTGTCGCGTTTGCTGGCTGGCTTTACGCGCGGTCAGAGTGACGAGGTACGGAAAGCAATGGGAAAGAAACTGAAGGACAAAATGGCCTCGTTAAAGGTCAAGTTTGTAGAAGGATGTCAACGCAATGGGTATGAAGAAACAGTCGTTTTGAAGATTTGGGACGATTGGGAATCATTCGCTTCGTATGCGTTCAATAAATCCCATGCCACTTGTTATTCATGGATTGCCTATCAAACGGCCTATCTGAAAGCGAACTATCCGGCAGAATTTATGGCGGCTAACTTAACCCGCAATAAAGATTCTATTACGGATGTTGCTAAGTTTATGGACGAGTGCAGGGCAATGAAAATTGAAGTACTTGGGCCTGATGTTAATGAAAGCCGCCTCCATTTTGTTGTCAATAAAAAAGGTGCTATTCGGTTTGGATTAGGAGGTGTTAAAGGCGTTGGAGAAGGAGCTGTTGATGCCATTGTCAATGAACGAGAAAAAAATGGTGTTTTTCGTTCGACTTTTGACTTTTTTGAACGGGTCAATTTGAACGCGTGCAATCGCAAAGCGGTTGAAAGTTTAGTTCTTGCCGGCGCGTTTGATGCGCTGGGTGATGTGAAAAGAGAGCAGTTTTTTGTTCAAAATGACAAAGATGAACAAGTAATTGATTCTTTGATTCGTTATGGGAATAAAGTGCAGAACGACAAAGCCAATGTTACGAATTCTCTCTTTGGAGGGTTTGAGGAAGTTGCTGTTGCAAAACCCACAGTCCCATTTGCACAAAATTGGCCTTCGCTGGAACGTCTAAACAAGGAGCGGGAATATGTTGGCATATATCTTTCGGCTCATCCGCTTGATAAATATGAATTGGAATTGCGCTATGGTTGCAACACGCAGTTAGCCGAATTAAACGATCTGGAACCTTTGCAAGGCCGTGAAATTATTATCGGAGGCATCGTCACTGCCACACAACAAGGTACAACCAAAACCGGAAAGCCATTTGGCTCGATCACAATTGAGGATTATAGTGGCTCTTATCGAATGATGCTTTTTCAGAATGATTTTGTTGAATTCAATAAGTTTATGATTTCCAACCTTTTTGTCTTGGTTTGGGGAGTTGTACAAGAGCGAGGATCAGATTGGAAAAATAGCCGACCAAGAGATGCCTCGCAACCGGTGGTATTAGATTTTAAAGTGAAGCGCATGGCGTTGTTGCCTGCTTTTGTTGAAACAGAAACTTTGTTGCATTCGCTTTGCATTAAAATTGAAATCAATAAGTTAAGTGAAGATTTGATCAACGACATCAAAGCGTTGACGATCAATGACTCGAATGGGAAAACAAAACTTTATTTTCTGGTTTACGATGAAGCGACGCATACAAAAGTGAAGTTATTTGCACGTCAACATTTGATTCAAGTATCTAAATCGTTGATTCATTTCCTTGAGGAAAAAAAAGCGGAAGAAAGCATCTCTTTTTCAGTTAATAAAGCGGATGGAAATTGTTAAAAGCATTCATTATTTTCGTTTTTCTTGAATGATTTCTGTCATGATGCGATATAGGTTTTGCAAGCGTGGCTCGATTTCCAGCATTGACAAATGGTGCGCGATAACATTAGTGTCACTTCTTGCAGCCGGGCCAGTTTGAGCTTCTTCGGGTTTTAGCAAACTCACTTTCTCGACTGTTTCGCGTATGAGTGGAAGTAAAAGATCAAAAGGCAGATTGACTTCCTTTAGTAGTTTATCAGCTATGGCAAAGAGACTGTTGCTAAAATTGCAAGCAAATACTGCTGCAAGATGGAGTTGTTGCCGTTGTTCAAAGTTTGTTTCAAGAATTTGACTGCTAAGATGTGCTGCTAGTTTGTGAAGCGTTTTTAAAGTGCTCTTATTGCTGGCTTCCAATAGGATTGGAATGTTTTGAAAATCAATTTGCTTTTGTTTCGAGAAGGTTTGTAATGGATAAAAAACGCCATAATTTTCAACTTTCCCGGCAAAGAGTTCCCTTGACAGGCTGCCTGCTGTATGGCAATGAATGCCTGTTTTGATAGGATTTTGTGTTATAATGTTTGGAAGTTGATCATCCGGCACGGCATATAAATAGATATCGGCATCGGGCATAATCTCTGCCATGTTTGTTGTGAAAGGTGCATTTACTAATTGTCCTAACTTGCGGGCGTGGTCAGTTGTTCGACTGACGATCTGTTGGATGGAGAAGTCGGCTTCTGCTAAATGACTTGCCAAATGCCAGCCAACATTCCCGGAGCCGATGCAAACGATGTTCATGCTGAATGTCTGATAAAAATTATCTTTTTCTGTTTTTTGTTCCCAATAACATCACAATACCGGCTGCAATCAGTAGCGCTGGCCAGATAAATTCCGACACATTTTGTGTAAGCCGGATGATGTCGGATAGTCGGAATAAGATGCCAATACTGAGTAAAATTATCCCGATCGTATAATTTTTACTGGTCAACAGGAAAATAATTCCTGCGTAAAAAGGGTAATTTCGGAAATCGAACAAAAAATAGCGAACCTGCTCAGGAAATAACTGAAGGTGTTCCATCAAGAATAAGATTCCGAAAAAGATCAGGGTAATAGCCCATGATAAGCGGTTGTCGTTTTTCATTTGTGCGTGACTGAAAGGTATTGAAAAAACAAACAGCCTGCAAGTATAAAACTCGCAGGCTGTTTCTCTATTTATGCGAGTATGCTTAGTTCTTCAGCTCCCACGCTAAAGCGCTGGCGCCTAGAATTGCAGCATCGGCTTCGTTTAATGCTGAGAAAAGAAGTTTTACTTTCCCTCTCCAAATTGGCAGTACATTCTTTTCCATACTTTCGCGGATTGGATTCATGATGAGATCACCAGCTTTTGCTAATCCGCCGAAAATTATGATGGCTTCAGGTGCACTGAACGCAATGAAATCGGCAAAAGCTTCCCCTAACACGCGACCTGTATATTCAAAAATTTCTTTTGCAATGGGATCTCCTGTTATGGCAGCGTCGAATACATCTTTGGAAGTGATGCTTTCAAGTGGGATGTTACGTAAAATACTGTCATCTTTCCTCATTTCAAGCATTTCGCGTGCTGTACGTGCAACGCCGGTTGCCGAAGTATACGTTTCCAAACAACCTGTTTTCCCGCAACCGCATTGGCGGCCATTGTTACGCACGATGGTCGTATGTCCCAATTCTCCGGCAAATCCATCATGTCCATAGACTAATTGACCGTTGATTACAATGCCACTTCCAACGCCGGTGCCTAAGGTTATCATGATAAAATCTTTCATGCCACGTGCTGCCCCATACGTCATTTCTCCAATTGCAGCGGCATTGGCATCATTAGTCAAAGCTGCCTGAACGCCAAACTTGGCATGTAACATTTCTGCAAAAGGAATAACGCCTCTCCACGGTAGATTGGGAGCGAACTCAACATTCCCGGTATAGAAATTCCCGTTTGGAGCACCCATTCCAATACCCTTGATTTTATCAATTCCACCAACTTCTTCGATTAATGGTTCTAAAGTTGCATGAAGCTCATCGATGTATTGATCGGCTTCTGCAAATTTTTGAGTTTTGATAGCACCGCGACGAATTACTTCTCCTCTTGCATCAATAATTCCGAAAGCGGTGTTCGTTCCGCCCATATCAACTCCTATAACATACGGTTTGTCCATGATAAATGATTATTTTAGTTATTCAACTGGTATATCTTTGTTTACGTTTTTGCTTCCGATCAGGGCATAAAATAATATGTAGGCAACTCCAACGAAAATGACCCAATAACTTGCTACGTAACCCATTTTGTCGGCAACAAAACCTTGTATCATAGGCAGAATTCCTCCGCCACAAACCATTACCATGAAGATTCCTGAAGCCATTGCCGTGTATTTTCCTAATCCCTCAACGGCAAGGTTAAAGATGCCACCCCACATTACCGAGGTACAAATACCTACCAAAATTAAGAACATAACGCTAATGGGCACTTCTGCCATGCCGAACGAAATGTCGGAACGGAATACCGGCATTTTCACGGTTGTCGTAATCGGGCTGAAAATTGCAAAGAGAAGTAAGATCAATGCTAATGAAGCTGCAAACGTAAGCATGGCTTTCGTGGAAATAGTTGCGCCCACCGATGCTCCGGTCAAACGACCTAACAACATCAAGAACCAATATGTGCCAACCACGGTTCCAGCAATGGTTGCGTTGATATTCAATCCTCCAAGTGATGTGTTCGTTGTCATAAACAGGTTTGTGAAGTTTGGAATTCCTACTTCAACGCCTACATACACAAAGATAGCTATGGCGCCTAAAATAAAATGTCGGAAAGAAAGTGCGCTGTGTTTGTGTTTTATTTGTGCTTTCTCTTTGCTTACCATGTGAGGTTCTGGTATTTGCATAAAGAATAACACGAGAAAAGCTAAAGCAAAAATTCCCATTGCAATGAAGAGTGCCGGGTTTGCATCGCTGATGTTTGCTTTGGCCACATTTCCAATCAGATAACCGACAAGGACAGGAACGATAGTTGCACCGATGGAGTTGATGGAACCTCCGAATTGAATTAATTGATTTCCTTTTTTGCCACCGCCGCCAAGCGTGTTGAGCATTGGATTAACAACCGTATTTAACATACACATGGAGAATCCTGAAACAAAAGCGCCTGTAAGGTATATGGCAAAATTTCCCAACTGTCCCGAAAGGAATTGAATTGCCACACCGGTAATACCGACAACAATAGCTGCTAAAGCTGTTTTTTTGTAACCTATTCTTTCAAGTAATAAACCTGCTGGAATTCCCATGAAAGCATACGCGATAAAATTGGCTGCGTTACCTAATGATGACATGAAATTGGATGCGCCAAATTGATTTTTTACAATAACTCCCAGTGGATTTGGTAATCCTGTTACAAAGGAGATCATAAAGAAGAGAGCAAACATCATTGCAATAGGCAATGCATAACTTTTCTGTTTTGTGTTCATAGAGATTTTAGTTTACAATATTAATAATGTTGGAAGATTGATTTCGGCGCTAAAAGTACACTTTTTTTTTTATAACCCGAATAGCGTAACATGATTTGCAGAGGTTATCATCTTATTGTTTTTTGCGATAAAAAGCCACGATGGAGAAGCCAATATACAGTACAATGACAATGGCTAAGGAGCCTGCGTTGAATCGCGAACTAATTAACACAAGCGAGGCAATAATCAAGTAAATATACCGTGTTCGGTTGTCTTTCCATTTCCAACTTTTCATTTTCAACGAAAACATGGGAATTTCGGCTAATAACAAATAACAAAACACAGCAACGAGCACTAATACAAATTTCCAGTGTAACGATGTGAACAGATTACTGGTGGCCACCACAAATGATGCCCAGAAAATAGCATTGGCAGGCGTAGGAAGACCAATAAAGATAGCTCCTTGTCGTTCGTCAATGTTGAATTTTGCTAATCGTAATGCAGAAAAGACTGCAATCAGAAAGGCAGAATAGCTCAGGAAATGCCATGCAACCGGAAAATTATCGGACATGACTGAAAAGACCATTGCTGAAGGCGCCACACCAAAACTTACGATGTCGGCTAAGGAGTCTAACTCTTTACCAACCGGAGAATAGGCATGTAGCATCCGGGCTGCAAAGCCATCGAAAAAATCAAGCACAGCCGCTATTATAATGAAAGTGGCTGCCACATCGTATTGTCCGTCGAAGCCGGCATAAATGGCTATACATCCAGCAAACAGATTACCACTGGTGATGGTGTTTGGAATCTGTTTTTTGATGTTCTGTAGAGTAGTTGTTGAGTTCATTTTTTAAGAGTTGATGTGTTTGCGTTTGTTCTTTAAATTCTATTATAATGCCATTACAGCGTTATTTAAATGATCATTAAACGGCAATTTCCCCTCGAATATGGGGATGGGGATTGTATCCTTCGATTGCAATATCGTCGAACACAAAGTCAAAAAGATTCGTTTTATCGGGGTTGAGTTTTAGTTTTGGTAAAGCTCGGGGATCGCGCGTTAGTTGTAGTTTCACTTGATCCAAATGATTCGTGTAAATATGAGCATCGCCCAACGTGTGGACAAAATCGCCTGCTTTTAGTCCGGTGGCTTGTGCCATCATTTCTAACAGGAGAGCATAAGAGGCAATGTTGAATGGAACACCAAGAAAAATATCGGCGCTTCGTTGATAAAGTTGTAGACTTAATTTGCCATTGGCGACATAGAACTGAAAGAAAGCATGGCAAGGTGGCAGGTGCATCTTAGGCAAATCGGCCACGTTCCATGCACTGACAATGATGCGGCGGGAGTCAGGATTGTGCTTGATTGTGTCAATAGCCTGACTTATTTGATCAATGTGTCCTCCGTCGTAGTCAGGCCACGAACGCCATTGATAGCCATAAATTGGTCCTAATTCCCCTTTTTCATCGGCCCATTCGTTCCATATCCGGACTCCGTTTTGTTGCAAATAGTGGACGTTTGTCTCGCCACGTAAAAACCAAAGTAATTCGTGAACAATCGATTTTGTATGCAATTGTTTGGTCGTAAGCAACGGAAATCCATCTTCTAACCGAAACCGCATTTGATACCCAAACACGCTCAGGGTTCCTGTACCTGTACGATCTTCTTTATGAACTCCTTCGTTCAGTACGTGTTGAAGTAAATCGAGATATTGTTGCATAGGATTATAATGAATAGGTTGTGTTGCAACTCGTTTATATGCAATTGATTGCAAAAAAGAGTCAGAATCATTCATTTTTTACAAAGGTATAATTTTTTACGAATTATACGAGAAATTCTTTGCAGAATTATTGTGCTTCATTTTTTCTTTCCTTTTGATGAATAATGCCTACTTTTGCACCTGTTATGAAACAAATCCCGGGTAATTAGGATGTATTCCCTCCTGTCCTAAATATAAAGTTATTTTTGGATGAAACGACCTCTTTTGTCTTCTGTTTTTTCTTCGCTCCTATTCTTGATAGGGATAGTGTTCCTCTCGATAATTTTTTCTTCGTGTCATCCACACCCCGCTCAATCTGAAAAGTCGTTGCGTCCGGACTCCTCTGCCGTGATTGGGTATGCACATGGATTTTCCATCGATTATTTTCGAAACTATACGCGCCTGACTGTCTATAATCCCTGGAAAAAAGGGAATATTTCTGCTGTTTATTATTTGATTCCGCATGCAGGAATTGCAACTCCTGATCCAAAATTGACCATCATTGTCCCTTTACATTCCATGGCTGCCACTTCGTGTACGCATGTGGCATTTCTTGAAGCCTTGCACGAATTATCGACGCTGACAGGCATGGCATCCCCTCAATTGGTTTATAGCGCCGCCTTTCGTCAACTCGATGCTGAAGGAAAAATCCTTGATTTAGGCGATCCATTTCATCTAAATGTGGAAAAGACAATGGAGCTTCATCCGCAAATGGTGATGATGACCAATTATAATCAGATAAATACCGCTGCCGATCAATTAGTGCAGGCCGGCATTCCGGTTGTGTTTAACGACGAATGGATGGAATCAACCCCTTTAGGAAGAGCAGAATGGATTAAGTTTGTTGCTGCTTTTTATAACAAGGGAAAATTAGCGGATTCTCTTTTTCAGAATATGACCACCCGTTACCTTGCGTTGAAACAATTGGCGCGACAAGCTTCCGACCGTCCTTCTATTCTCGTAGGGAATAGTTTCAAAGGAACCTGGTATATGCCGAGTGGCACGGGTTTTATGGGTCATCTGTTGGCAGATGCGCAGTGTTCCTATTATTTTAGCAATGACACGACGGTTGGAAGTATTCCCGTGAATTTTGAGCAGGCATTGCAACATTTCCGAAATGCAGGCGTGTGGCTGAATTGTTCGTCTTTGAATTTGACTGCACTCCAAAACAGTGATTCACGTTACCAGTTATTTAAATCCTTTCAAAATCAGCAAGTGTATAGTTTGGATGGACGTATAACCCAAAATGGAGGCAATGATTTTTGGGAAGGTGGGGTCGTGCATCCTGATATTTTGCTTCGGGATTATATTCGGGTGCTGCATCCCGAGTTACTTCCGAATCAACCGCTCGTGTATCTGATGAAAATGACAAAATAATGGGAAAGGTGGAAATACAAATTGATATTGAAGAACGAAGGCGTCGGGCTGTTGACTATTTTACACAAGGGTATAATTGTGCTCAGTCGGTTTTGTTGGCTTATGCAGACGTGTTCGATTTAGATCCTGAGTTGGCAAAGCGCATTGCCGGTTCTTTTGGCGGCGGTATGGGACGGTTGCGCGAAGTCTGTGGCGCTGTGACAGGTATGTTTGCGATTTTGGGATTACATTATTCTGCTGTCAATCCTGATGAGAAAGCCGTGAAGAGTGCCAATTATGCAGCGGTTCAACGTGCAGCCAAGGCATTCAAAGATCAGTTTGGTACCATAAGCTGTCGCGAGTTGTTGGGAATTAAGCCTCAAAAAGAGTCGTATGTTCCATCCGATCGAACGGCGGCATATTATGCCACGCGCCCTTGTGCTCGGTTTGTTGGCGAAGCGGCTGCTATTGTGGGTCGCGAATTACAAGCCGGCCAATTATTGTAACCATTTCCTGATATTGCCAACGAAGTAATATAAACAATATAATGTCGTGTTTTGAATGCTGATCGTTGTTTCCCTTTCCGACCTCATCCGCCCTTCGGTCACCTTCTCCAAAGGAGAAGGAAAATGGATTCGTTGTTTATGTGGGTTTCAACTATCATGGTTACGACACTATTTATTTCCTATTACTTATCAACCTGCCATTATTTCTCACGGCACAATCATACTTTTTTTTCTCACCGGACAGGCGCTGAAGTATCCTAATGCTCCGTTTGAGATATTCGAAGGCGGATTTGCAGGCGAAGCCGATTGCCGTTGATTGAGCGAGGCTGCGTGAAAGTAGGTGTAATTATTTTTATCGATAGACTCCAGCCAAATGGTTAGCTTGTCGCCTGATACCAACGTAGTGTCGCTTTCCAGTATATCATACGTTGCCTTTTCTCCATTGGTCAGCATGTCATCGGCAGTATGAAAATCGGGTTGCTGTTTTTGATTAATAAATTCAATCAGGCGGTAATAATTCGTGATGTTGGCCGGATCGGTATATTTTATGGATATCTGCTTGTCTTTTGCAAACCAGCTATTCTGCACAAACAAGGAATCGATTGCCACTGCCGAAGGCATGGTCGAACTTGCCGTATAGGTTTGCCCGTCGGTTTGGACGGTAAGCGTATAAGTTCGTCCCGGAACGCCTTGCAAAGAAGTGGTGATATACGTGCCTGGATAGATTTCAGCAAGTGTTTCACTGGTTCCTGCATTGTCGCTGATGACCACGTTTGCGCCTGAAACCGGAGGGAAAACATTCGTCGAATCAAAGTTTACCGACTTTGAAATGCGTATTGTGTCAGGCACGGGCTGATCGTAAACGTTACCTTGAATTACGATTTGAGATGAGGCGTTGTTCAGCTTCAGATTAATTACCTTTTGGCATGAAAAGAGTAAGCCTGATAAAGCAACTGCAAAAAGCGTTATTATTGTATTCTTTCTCATCGGTTAGAATTTAAAATCGTACGAAACGGAGGGAACAAACTTGAATAATGTCGTTTGTATGGCATCTGTTTTTGTCGGGTCTGTTTTGTCGTTTTGGAATGTAATCGTGTAAGGATTATCGCGTCCGTAGGCATTGTAAATGGAGAATGTCCAACTCGATTCAAATTTGTTGGTTTTCTTCGTTGTCCAGGTAGCGCCTAAGTCAAGTCGGTGATAGGGAGGCATCCTGTTCGCGTTTCGCTGGGTGTAGTAAAACATCGTTGTCCCGTCAATCTGGTATTTGCCGCTGGGAAAGGTTACGGCATTGCCGGTATTATAAACCCATGTTGCTGATAATGTCCAGTTTTTGCTGAGATTGTAAATGCCTACTACTGAAATGTCATGCGTGCGATCTTGGTTTGTCGGGAAATAATGCCCGTCATTGATGGCATCGAATTTATTTTCACTGCGCGAAAGCGTGTAGCTGACCCATCCGTTGAATCTGCCCGTTCTTTTCTTAAAAAAAAGCTCCAGCCCATACGCTCTGCCTTTGCCAAACAGAATTTGCGATTCTACATTTTCATTCAGCATCAATTGCGCCCCGTCGCGATAATCAATCTGGTTTTGAAGTTTCTTATAATACATCTCGGCAGAGAACTCATATTGATTGTTGTTGAAATTGTGGTAATAGCCTAAAGATACCTGATCGGCGATTTCGGGTTTTACATTGTTACTGCTTGGTATCCATAAATCGGTTGGAAAACTTGACGTAGAATTGGATAATAAATGAAGATTCTGCGTATTACGTGCATACGCTGCTTTTATCGAACTGCTTTTGTTCATCATGAAATTCAGCGTTACACGGGGTTCTATGCTGAAATAGGATTTTACCACATGTCCAGCCGCATAATAGGTTGTGGCGATTGTGTTTCCGTTGGCATCATACGTGTAGAAATCGCCCGGGCCAAACAGGCTGAACGAAGTAGCCCTCACTCCGTATTCTGTGGAAAAATTTCGGCTAAAACTATATTGATGCGATAGATAAATTGCATTTTCCCATGATTGTTTGTTCGTAAGGCTTTTCATACTTACATTTTGACTGGCGGTGATGGCGCCCGGAATCATGTCGTGGTACGTTGATTGATATCCAAACTTCAAGGTCGATTTTTCACTGATGTAATCCTGAAAATCCTGTTTGAGATTATAATCCTGAATCTGAGAAATAATATTGATCTGCTCGCCGCTGTTGATGTTGATTTTATAACTGTAGTTACTGTAAATAAGCGAAGTATTTGAAAATATACGATCGGAAAACAAATGATTCCAACGGAGGGTGGCAGTCGTGTTTCCCCAGTTAATGCCAAACGTGTTGGCAAGACCAAACACATCTTTGCCGAAATAGCCCGAAAGATAGATCCGGTTTTTATCGTCAATCGTGTAGTTGGCTTTTGCATTGAGGTCGTAAAAATAGAGCTTCGACTGGTTTAAGGTGGTATCTTTCGAGAGTTTCAGAAACAGATCCGCATAGGTGCGCCTCGCCGAAATGATAAACGATCCTTTATTTTTCACAATTGGACCTTGAATATTTATTCGCGAGGAGATAAGCCCGATGCCACCGCTTACCCGATAGTTTTTATCGTTTCCGTCATCCATTTTCAAATCGATTACCGAAGAAAGCCTTCCTCCGTATTCTGCAGGTTCGTTGCCTTTATACACCGATACATCTTTGATGGCATCGGAATTAAACACGGAGAAAAAGCCCATCATGTGCGACGGATTATACACGGTAGCTTCGTCTAACAAGATCAGATTTTGGTCGGTGGCACCTCCCCGCACATTGAATCCGCTGTTGCCGTCGCCTGCCGATTCAATACCAGGCAGCAACTGGATAGTCTTCATCACATCTTGTTCTCCAAACAATACCGGAATCGCACTTGTTTCCTTGGCGTTGATCTTTTGGGTTCCCATCTGGGGTTGAATTAAATTCTCATCCTGACGACGTCCTGTCACCACCACTTCCTTCAATACACTTGCCTGAGGGACTAACGAAATATTCGTTCGTTCCGATTGTTTTAATTTTATAGGAAGCATTTGAGGCATATATCCCATGTAGCGAACGGTGATTTGATAGTTGCCTGCCGGCAGGGTAATGGAATAAAAACCGTAGGCGTTCGTGGTGGCGCCGATCTCTTGCTTCTCTTTGATGGTAATGGTGGCACCTATCAGGGTTTCGCCCGTTTTTGCATCGTTCACATAACCGCTGAGTGTAACATGTTTTTGTGCGACGGCTCTCTGATGCGAAAAGAAAGCGATGAGAAGAAAGAAAAGGAGGTATCGTGTCATGCTTTTTTTTTGACGTTTTGTGGTATATTCAACTGATAATCTTTGTGTAAAGACGTAGCTCCCGACGTTAATTGATGATAGATCACGTTGGTTAGAAAGAACCTGACGAAGGTATGGAAAAATCAGCAATTGAAGATGATAAATGGTCAATGGTTAATGATTAATGGTAAATGAGTCTGTAGATTAGTAGATTACTATTGTCTGTGCGGTTTTACCCCTAAACCCCCTAAAGGGGACTTTTAAATCTCAAGATCGGTAAGTATAAATAGTAAAGCCTTCACTTCAAGTGAAGGCTTTACTTTTACCGTTATGTCAGATTTACAGATTTCACTGTCAACTGTCCATTGTCCATTGTTTACAGAATCAGTGTTGTTTGGAGCGGACTCCACGGGCTTGACAAATCGGGATGTTTCACGTTGTACCAACGGAAAAAGATATACAGGAACTTGGTGGAGCTTGCAGGGCCTAAGCTCAACATAAAGATGGCTTTCGAGGAGATGCCTGTGGAAAGTCCGGCGTCTTCTGCTGAAGCGGGAGGGGTGGTTCCTACCTGATAGAGGTATTGCACACTATCTGCATTTTTAAAGATAGATGCCCGTTGTCCTGTGGAGCTATAACATTTTATGGAAACGGAACCGCCGCCGATTGGTTGAATAGTTACTGTTATTGGTTCGCTGATTGGAGTTTGTGGTATGGTACGAGTGCTTTTTCGTAACACCCCTTTTTTGATGTTAAAGGTTTCCATATCGACAATCGTCACATTGAGCGATACGGAAATACGATCGAGAATGTGATTTGTTTTATCAAAAGCCACTGTTTGCCTGATGATCTCCATTAGCTGATCCTTAATGGATGTGGTGCGGCTACTCTTTTTGTCCATATACATGCCGTAAAACGGATCCCATGCCATGCCAAAAGATTTCCATTTAATGACTTCTTGTTCTGTTATACCCAACCTGCTTGCATTGGTAGTTGGTGACCCTGCCTCCAAATAGGCTCCTGTTGTGCTGATGTACCCGTTGAATAATTCAAAATTTCTTGGAATTCGTGATCCTTCTGCCATAATTTTTAATTTTAATTTGTTGATAAATAACTGAATAACTGAATAATTGATTGTTTTATTAACCATTTAAGAAGGCAATTGGCAACCTCAAAGGCAATAGGCAACAGTAATCGGCTAATCTTAGTTCATTAACCATTAACCATTAACCATTGATCATTGTCAATCGTCTCCACCGGTAGTAAGAGTTTTCCTTTTACTATTTCTTTATTATCCTGATCCTTAAGAGAAAATATTTCTATCCACGGACATATTTTAAGGGTATAATCGGATTTTCCAAGCCAGACATCGACAATATAGTTCCATGTAGGTAACAAATCTTCCATTAAGCCTTCATAGCGAAAGGTAGCATAATGACACTCTTTCACCGTTTTCATATTATACGGATAATTAGGATAGTACTTTTCAGGTGCATCAACGGTTACACATGCATCGTATATACATCATCCGTCCGATGTGATTAGTGGATCATCATGCCGGATGCCAATGAATCGATTTACGGTGTAATTTTTGAGTCGGGCAAAATCATGCAATTTTATAAATTCTGAAAGGAGTGTATCCTCTTGATAACCTGTATAAAGTTTATTATACAGTACCACCTGATCGGGCAACAGACTGATCCCCTCAAAATGAATATGATGTTTCATCTCTTTATATATCAATCGATTCTGCGGTTTTACTTTTCCTGATTTAACGTCATAGGGAGAAAATCCAAAACAAGCTCTAAAAGCCAATGTGAAATTTGCGTGATATTTGTAGGCTACCTTATAAGCAACCTCTTCAACCGACATGTCCGGATTATAATAAAGAAGACGATATGCCTTTTCCATTTTTCTTCGTAAATAAAAACTTTTGAATGATTCTCCTACTACGGACTTAAAGTAACGGGAAAAGCATGATACGGAAAGCATTGCTTTGATAGCCAGTTCGCTATGATTCCATGGACGACTCAAGTCGCTAATAAGAAATTCAACCGCATACGTAATGAATTTATGATGTAATGGTATCATTGTGTATTTTTTTTCACTGCAAAAATAATAAAGTTCAAATTAAAAAAGTTATGATTTCATGCTTTTTTTAATGCTTACCAAAAAAAATTAGTCTCACCATTTTGACAAAACAGGTATATTTTGTCGTAATAATTGATATACAGCACATTAATAGACGTGGAACAAGCAAAATGTGATCATGGTTATCTCTTGGGTAAATACCCGAGCTTCTCGGGTAAATACCCGAACTCCCCGGGTAAATACCCGAACTCCCCGGGTAAATACCCGAACTCCTCAGGTAAATACCCGAGCTTCTCGGGTAAATACCCGCGCTCCGAAAGTATGAACGCAACGACTAACATTGCCGCAAATAATAGGTAGCATAGAACAAAAAAAGCAAGAAGAATGTTTGGAAGTTATAAATATTATGTTGACCTTTGAAGTGGAATTAATTTTAGGAATACAAGGGGACTGCGAGAGACACCTTATATATACCTAGAAGTGATAGTCTCACTCTGAGTGAGGCTATCACTAACAAAACGCGAAACAACTACAAAAAGAAGGATTCTTATTAAATTATAGAAATCAATTGGATA
>DAIDKM010000016.1 GCA_027450045.1 Paludibacter sp.
ATGTACTATTACAGGCATTCAGATACCCGTCGGATAGCCGTCAAGAGGCCATCTGAGCACGTAATTGCAAAAAACAAGCAAGTGCAGGGAAAATGAACATTTCTATTCAAAAAGCCTGCATGTAATTTTGAAAATACGACATTATCCTATTGTATATCAATGATATTATCGTTTCTCAGCAGACCCTAATTACTTCTTGAAGAAATACTATCCTTCAATTCATACGTCTTGTTGTAAAGAAATTTTCCGTATGCTCTGGAATCTTTAAACTGGCTTTGTTGCTCCACTGAAATAGGTTCACCTATGCGTAAACGGATGATTTTCCCTTTTTTATTGACAACTTCAGTAGAAATGAGAAGAGAACGAATCAACGGGTGTATCAATCCTGCGAGCAAAAAAAACCAACTGTTGTGACCATAAAAATAGATAGGGATAACTGGAACTTTTGCTTTTTGAATGAATTTCACCGACGACAATTGCCATTCGCGATCTTTGATTTTTAAATGCTTATCGATATGCGAAACCTGTCCCGAAGGAAAAAAGAAGAGAGGATGTCCATCTTCCAACCACTTTTTTGCAACGCGCAGCCCGGGGAGACTTGATTTATTGCTGGTTGATTTTTGAAATGGATTTACAGGAATAAAATGAAATGAAATGGGTTTGATAAAGCTCAATACGAAATTCGTCAATCCTTTAATGTCCGGACGTTCCTCGCTAATCATTCTTACCAATGCCATGCCATCATACGTCCCGTAAGGGTGATTTGAAACAGTAATAAATTGTTTATTATCAATGAAATGATGAATATTTTCCGGGTTTTCTACAACGGTCTTAACTCCAAAAAGACGAAATATTTCATCTAAAAATTCACGATCATTTTTTGTTCGTTCTTGTGCAAGAAGACTATTGGCATAAATTTTTTCTTGTGCCGTTACTCTATAAATTATTCTTGCTATTTTCTTTCCCCACTTTTTTTCGAAAAAAGGAGAAACCTGACAAAACTCACTAAAACTCACCACGCTCTTTTAATTTTTATCTGTCGTCGACGCTTCGTCTTCACCAAAAATAGACAATTGCCTCCTGAAAATTTCTTCCAATGACAATTGAAATGTTTCGGTGTTTGCTACTCCGGGTATTACTGCCAGCCTATCCAATATTAATCTTAATAGATGACGATTGTCCCGCGCATACATCTTAATAAACATGGCATATTTACCAGTTGTATAATGACATTCAACAATTTCGGGAATTGCTTTTATATAATCTACAACTTCTTGAAATTCAACGTTATTTTTCAATACAATTCCGATATAAGCACATGTCTGATACCCCACTTTGTATTGATCAATAACAAATTCAGAATTGCGAATAACTCCTTGTTGTAATAATTTTTGAACTCGTTGATGAATAGCTGCTCCGGAAACATTACATTCGCGGGCTATTTCTAAAAAAGGAGTTCTCGCATTTTGAGAGATAAAATGCAAAATTTTTTTATCCAACTTATCCAATACATGTGCCATAGCATTTCGTTTAAGTTTTTTGCAAAAGTACTCTTTTTTATGAATAAAACAATCTAATACAACCCTTTCTGCATCAAAAAACTACTATTTAACAAATTTGAAATTTTGGTTCACAACCCTGTTGATTAGTTGTTCTTTTCTTGAAATAACTTTCTGTGATTGCCTATTGTTTTTTTGTTACTTTTTTTTATGCGAACTTTTCGCCCAAATCTCCAAAAATAGTTTTCATATTTTGTTTCAATACCATTCCCCTGTTTTTGAACTATCCCCAATACCATATAGGCAAATTTGTTGCTAACTTTGTTTTTTATAAACAGATGGTTGATAACTATCTTATTTATTATAAATGAACATCTTACATCTTTCAAAAGTTGTTCATTTTTTCTTCAAAACTACAGTAACAATGAGAAAATACCTCATCAAAGAAAGTTATCAACGTTTTCAACACCCTATTATCATCAGTCATTGATTAGTTTAAAACTTTTAAAAATATGAATATAGAAAATAGATGGTTCATAACTGGATTTGTTGATGAACCGGTACCCGATTCTGTTGATCTGATTCAAGAAATAAAACGATTGAAAAAAGAAAAGAATGCCGTTATCTTAGCACATTATTATCAAATAGATGATATACAAGATATTGCAGATGTAGTTGGTGATAGTTTGGCGTTAGCGCAACAAGCCACCAAAATAGAAGCTGATCTCATTGTAATGTGTGGTGTGCATTTTATGGCTGAAACAGTCAAAATTCTCAATCCGACTAAAAAAGTATTGCTTCCCGATTTGCATGCTGGTTGTTCGTTAGCTGACAGTTGCCCTTACGACGATTTTAAGCGATTTGTGGAAGCTCATCCTGACCATAAGGTGATTTCGTATGTCAACACTTCTGCAGCGGTAAAAACACTTACAGACGTCGTTGTTACTTCGAGTAATGCACGCCAAATAGTGGAGAGTTTTCCTGCCAATCAAAAATTAATTTTTGCACCTGATCGTAATTTGGGAAATTACATTAATAGTGTTACCGGACGGAATATGCTTTTATGGGATGGAGCTTGTCATGTGCATGAACAATTTTCACTTGAAAAAATAGTGGAATTGAAGAAAAAATATCCGCAGTCATTGATTTTAGCACATCCAGAATGTCAACGAGTTGTACTCAATGTAGCTGATTTCATAGGTTCTACATTAGCTCTGTTGAATTTTTCTAAAGAATCAGAAGCTACACAATTTATTGTTGCTACAGAAAGTGGCATTATTCATGAAATGAGAAAATCATCTCCAAATAAAGAGTTTATTCCGGCGCCACCCATTGATAGTACCTGTGGTTGTAATGATTGTAATTTTATGAAATTGAACACATTAAAAAAACTCTATCTTTGTTTGAAACATGAATATCCATTTGTTGAAGTTGAGGAATCTGTGAGAGAGAAAGCAGAAATACCTATTCGTAGAATGTTAGAACTAAGTAAATAATTGAATTATGAGATACCAAAAGCATATTTTTATTGCAATCCTTTTTCTTTTTCAAGTTAGTTTTTCAAATGGTCAAACCTTAGATGCACGATGGCTCCATGCTATTAATTCAAATTCAACCCCTTTTCTAAACAGAAGTACAACATTTTTGTCAAGTACGACAGCGGATGTTGCCGTGGGATTACCAGTTATATTGTTAGGAATTGGATATTTAGGCAATAATGAATCGTTGACGGAAGGAGGTTGGTACATGGGTTCTTCCTTGGTAATATCCAGTTTTTTCACGTTAGCTACAAAGTATGCGGTGAATAGACCAAGACCTTATGTGACGTATCCCGGTTACTTTCAACCGCGTGGTTTAGAAGGTAGTCCTTCTTTTCCGTCTGGACATACATCTTTAGCTTTTAGCACGGCTATGTCGTTAAGTATGTATTGTCCAAAATGGTATGTAGTTGTGCCTTCTTTTGTATGGGCAACATCAGTGGGGTATAGCAGAATGAATGAGGGAGTACATTATCCGTCTGATGTTCTTACAGGGGCAATTTTTGGAGCAGGAAGCGCTTGGCTTACTTTCAAATTAAATAAATGGTTGAATCATCCTATTCAGCGAGTGTCGCATCATACCTTAAAATGGATTCATCCGAATAATAAGTAATTCATTTATTTTCAATGGTATTTGGTGTGTCAACCCATTTATAGATTTTGTCGTTGCGATGAACTTTTTCAGAAACAGAAATTGAAAAATAGTCTCCTTTTTTAGCCATTTCTGTTGGTTTTAAATCAACACGAATTTCAGAAATTTTTTCCAGGTGGCTTCCTGTTGTAGCGCCTATAAACAGTAATTCGTCTCCAATCGAAACATTGTTTGTTTCTACAACACATTCAACGACACCAATTTGATTAAAATAATTGGTAACTTTTCCGATATAAAGTTTTCGTTTTGTAGCTTCTGATCCGTAATTTTTGCTCCATTCTCCGATGCGTTGACCTAAATAATATCCGTTCCAAAATCCACGATTAAATACTTGTTTGAGACGTGCGTCCCAGTTTGCAATTTTCTCATCGGTAAAAGAATTATCAAGATAAGCCACGATGGCTTCTTTGTAGCATGAAACAACGGTACGTACATATTCTGCGCTTCGTGCTCTCCCTTCAATTTTGAAAACACGCACACCTGCATCAATCATCTTATTTATAAAATGGATGGTTTTCAAATCTTTAGGAGACATGATATATTCATTGTCAATCTCTAATTCGATATCCGAGTCTTTATCTTTCACCGTGTAACCTCTTCTGCAAACTTGCATGCAAGCTCCTCTATTGGCTGATGAATTCATTTCGTGAAGACTTAAATAACATTTTCCCGAGATTGCCATGCACAATGCACCATGTGCAAACATTTCAATACGAATGAGTTGATTTTTTTTACCTGTAATGTTTTTATTTATAATTTGTTGGTGTATTTCACTGACTTGATCTAAATTCAATTCACGAGCTAAAACCACTACATCGGCAAACTGAGCATAAAATTGAAGAGCATTTATGTTTGAAATATTCAATTGTGTGGAAAGATGCACTTCCAGCCCGATTTGATTGGCATATTGCATGGCAGCTACGTCGGATGCGATTATTGCTGTAATGCCCGTTTCTTTTGCTTTATCGGCAATTTGATGCATTAGATTCAAATCTTCATCGTAGAGTACCGTGTTTATTGTTAGGTAGCTTTTAATACCGTTTTCCTTACAAATGGATACGATTGTAGTTAAGTCATTTATAGTAAAATTATTGGATGATTTAGCTCGCATATTGAGATTTTCGATGCCGAAATAGATAGAATCGGCGCCACCTTGTATTGCGGCTGTGAGCGATTCCCATGAACCGACAGGAGCCATTATTTCAAAATCTGATAGTTGCATGTATTTTGTATATTGAAAAAATTGAAAGTAAATAGAGAATCAGTCAATTATCATTCCGCTCCCTAAGCAAAGATGAGATTCTTGGTCGTAAATCACACCAAATTGTCCGGAAGCAATGCCTTGAATTTTCTCTTCAGAGTGAATGCGAAAAATATCGTTGATTTTAGTCAATTTCCCCTGCGTAAATTCAGGTGTATGACGAATTTTGAAAGTGATCTCTTTTTCGTCTTTGAAATCTCCCCAAATATCTTCGGTGATATATTGAAATCCTTGTAAGTTAATTACTTTTCCATATTGAGTTTCAGGATCGTATCCATTGGAAACATATAAAATATTTTCTTCGGGATTTTTTTTAACAACAAACCAAGGTCCTCCGCTAAGACCTAATCCTTTGCGCTGACCAATGGTGTGAAACCAGTATCCTTTGTGTTTGCCGACTATTTTTCCGGTTTCTAATTGTACGATAAGACCTTCTTTTTCTCCTAAATATCGACGAATAAAATCGTTGTAATTTATTTTTCCAAGGAAACAAATTCCCTGACTATCTTTTCGTTGAGCGCTTGGCAACTGCGCTTTCAAAGCTATTTCGCGCACTTGAGGTTTCAGAAGATGCCCGATGGGAAACATTAATTTGCTTACTTGCATGTAATCGATTTGACCTAAAAAATAAGTTTGATCCTTCACATGATCAGCAGCCGTGGATAGATATGTTTTTTCTTCAACAGTTGTGGTTGTTGCATAGTGACCTGTAGCAATCTTGTCAAATTCTTTTCCCCATTTTTGTTCAAACGAGCCAAATTTAATCAGTTTGTTGCACATCATGTCAGGATTAGGAGTCAAACCACGCTTTACTGCTTCAATGGTGTAGCTAACCACATTTTCCCAATATTCTTCATGCAACGAAACTATTTCAAAACGACAACCATATTTTTTTGCTATAAACGACGTAATTTCAATATCTTCCTCAGAAGGACAATCTACAAAACCGTCTTTTTCTTCCATCCCTATTTGGATATAAAAAATAGTTGGATCGTATCCGGCTTCTTTGAGAAGATGAACCATCACGGAGCTGTCAACACCTCCTGAAACTAATGCTGCAATATTCATGAACTTTTTGTTCCTATTTTATTTAATTGAATATGAACTATATATGTGTAACTTGAAAAATAATTAATCGAAAAATCATAGTTTGCAAAAGTACGCAAAAAAGCAGTATCTTTACCATCCATTCTGTTTTACAATCTATTAGCATATTGAGAGTGATAGAATGGAATTGGTCTTTCTGTAATGTGTTATGCATATTCATTTAAATAACTACTAATTATTTAGTTATGAAGTAAGCATTCAATAATGGTTAATCTAACGACCATGTTTATTTGCGAGTTTCATAAATTCTTAGTGTGGAAAATAAAACAAATACGTATGAAAAAGGGAGTTGTTGTTTTAGTCGTTGTAGTTGCCATTTTGGCGCTATTTGTTTTTTGGGGAATTGGAACGTACAATAGTTTGGTATCCAAAGAAGAAGCTGTAAAATCGCAGTGGGCAAATGTGGAAAATGTGTATCAACGTCGTTTGGATTTGATACCAAACTTGGTTGCTACGGTGAAAGGTTATGCTACACACGAAGAGAAAACGTTGACAGAAGTAGTGGAAGCACGTGCAAAAGCTACTCAAGTTACCATCGATCCTACTAAATTGAATGATAGTAATATAGCTGCTTTTGAAAAGGTACAATCAGGCTTATCAGGCGCTTTGTCTCGTTTGATGGTAAGTGTGGAACGTTATCCTGACCTGAAAGCTAACCAGAATTTTTTGGATTTACAGTCTCAACTTGAAGGTACAGAAAACAGAATAGCAGTTGAACGTCGTAAATATAACGAAATAGCTCAGCAATTTAATACCTCTATTCGTAGTTTTCCGGCTAATTTGATTGCAGGCATGGGGAGTTTTGAAATGAAAGGTTATTTCAAATCAACAGAAGCTGCCTCGGTTGCCCCTGTTGTTAAGTTTTAATTGCTCGTTTACTAAAATCTAATTGTGATTATGGATGTAACTCACTTTTTTTCAAAAGATCAGCAGGACGCGATTAAAAATGCCATTGTTGAGGCGGAGTTAAATACATCCGGAGAAATCAGGGTGCATATTGAATCGTATTGCAAAGGTGATCCCATGAAACGGGCTTTGTCGTTGTTTCATTCTTTGGAAATGCACAAGACTCAACATCGCAACGGTGTTTTATTTTATGTAGCATTGAAAAGTCACAAATTGGCTATTATTGGCGATGAAGCGATTCACCAGAATGTTACGCAATCTTTTTGGGATGATCAGTCAGCCAAGATGTTGTCGTTTTTTGCTCAAAATCTCTATACGGAAGCATTAGTGGCTGCAATTCTGGCTGCCGGTGAAAAGCTCAAAGAATATTTTCCTCATGAAGAAACGGATATCAATGAGCTTTCGGATGAAATTTCTTTTGGATTGTAGCATTTTCAACGCCTGATAACTTTATGAATAGAACATGTAAATTACTTACATCGACTTGTATGAGAATAGTTTACATGTGAATTCCAGTTGTCATTTAAAATCAAAATTATTTACAAATGAAACGAGCCATAAAATGACTTATAATCAAGAGAATGATTATCTTGGCGAGTTCCATACATCCTTGATGTTAGAAAATAAAATTCACGTATGAAAACTATAACGTTGCCTGTTTTTTTAAGGAAAGTAACTTTGATTTTCTTTTTGACCGGCGTAACAACTTCGATTTTTGCCGCTTCTGATTTTCCACAACGTCCACAACCTCCTCGGTTAGTGAATGATTTAGCGAATATTTTCACCCCACAGCAGGCTGCCGTTTTGGAACAAAAATTGGTCAACTATAATGATTCTACCTCGACTCAAATTGCCGTTGTTACGGTTAGTAATTTGTACGGTTATGATATTACCGACTTTACCGATCAATTAGCTCAGAAATGGGGTGTCGGGGAAAAAGGAATTGATAATGGACTGATGATTCTGATTAAGCCAAAAACTTCTGATACAGATAAAGGCTACGTTCGTATTTCAGTTGGTTATGGTTTAGAACCGACGATAACCGATGCTATTTCGGCGCAACTTATTCGTCAAATAATGATTCCTTCCTTTGAGCAAAATCAATATTATCAAGGTGTAGATTCCGCTACTAACGTTATTATTGGGTTATGTTCAGGAATTTACAAAGCTGATCAATTTACAAAGAAAAAGAGCGATCATTCAGGATTGGTTATTTTGTTGGTCATGCTGATTGTTTTTTTACTTTCTTTTTTCCGTCGCAATCATTTTCATAATATTGGAAGTTCCGGAGCGGGTGGGGGAGCGCCTTTTATTTTCTTCCCGGGCTTTTTTGGAACAGGTGGTGGTTCAGGCTTTGGCGGCGGTGGTGATAGCGGCGGTTTTGGCGGCTTCGGTGGTTTTGGCGGTGGAAGTTTTGGTGGTGGCGGTGCAAGTGGAAGCTGGTAAAATTAGATACGAAACTATTTCTCTGGCATTAATCTTCAATTTTGTATCCTGCTATCTTCAAGAAATTAAGCAAGATTTGTTTACCTGTACTATGGTAAGTATTCCACAAATTATTGAAATCTGATCGGCATCCTTCTTTATCAATAGTCTGAAAGTCAGTTATTCCATTCATCCATTCTTCAAATAAATCGTGTGTCAATTCAATGTGACCTTGAATACCATAGGCTTTATCATTGACTTTTATCAACTGATTTGTGCATCCGTCTCCTTTTCCCAAAAGCTGCATGTTTTCTGACAGTTCTACGGTTTCACCATGCAAATGAAAGATTGGGAATGAAGTTGGAACCCCAACGAATATTGGATCTTTTTCCCCTGATTCAGTCAACTTTACGTCAAAAAGATTTTTGTGTTCATCTCTAAACCCTATCTCTTTTCTTGAGCATGGTATCACTTTTCCACCCGCGGCTTTCACTAATGTTTGTAACCCCAGGCAAATACCAAAAAAGGGGATATTGACATCAATCGTTTCTTTGATCCGGTTTATTTCCTGAATCATTCCGTCTGTCGTGTCATTGGCGCTATTTGGGCCTCCCAATACTATTAATGTGCCGAAAGCAGTTGGCGTAGGGAAGGATTCTTCTTTTTCAAGATCAGCTACCTGATATTCAATTGAATTTTTTTGAAATAGCTCTTCAAGAATGCCGGCTCCTTCAATGGATGCGTTTTTAATGACTAAAATCGGCTTTTTATTGAATGATTCCATGATTTTGTTCGTAAAATAAATCGATAACTGTAAGCCATTTATCCTTTTCTGCTTGTGTTAGAAAACTTGCTACAAATGAATTACGTGAAAGTTGATAGATGTGTCTGGATGTGAGATTAAGGGCTGATGTCATCGTCAAGAAATTCTCGTTTATATAACCTCCAAAGTATGCAGGATCGTCTGAATTAACCGTTGCAACCATTCCTAAATTGAGCATTTCAAGTAAAGGATGATCAACGGCTTCTTTTACCACTTTCAGTTTTAAGTTTGACAACGGACAAACGGTAAGGGGAATTTGATTTTCGACAATATGTTTTATCAGTGTTTTGTCCTCTAACGAGCGATTGCCATGATCGATTCGTGCAACTTTCAGTATTTCAATTGCCTCTCGCACGTAGTCCGCATCTCCTTCTTCACCGGCATGTGCCACGGTTTCAAATCCTTCATTTTTTGCTTTTTCAAAAACACGTGCAAACTTGGATGGTGGATTTCCAATCTCGGATGAATCAAGACCAACTGCGGTGATCCAGTCTTTGAAAGGCAACGCTTCTTCAAGCGTTTTTAAGGCCGAATTTTCGTCTAAATGGCGTAAGATGCTCAAGATTATCTTTGAGCTGATTCCAAGTTCTTCCTTCCCCTTTTCCAGCGCTCTGTGGATGCCATTGATTACTGTTGAGAATGCGACGCCACGTTCCGTGTGTGTTTGCGGATCAAAAAAGATTTCAGTGTGTACAATGTTTTGAGAATGCGCTTTTTCAAGATAAGCCCATGTCAAATCAAAAAAGTCAATTTCGTGCCTTAAAACATTGGCCCCCTCGTAGTAAATGTTCAAAAAATCTTGTAAATCATTGAATTGGTATGCTTCTTTAATTGCATCCACGGATTGATAGTTTAGCGTAACCTGGTTGCGTTCTGCAATCTTAAAAAGGAGTTCAGGTTCTAAAGTGCCTTCAATGTGTAGATGCAATTCCGCTTTGGGAATGTATTGAATAAAGTGCTCTATAGAGGTAATGATTTTCATAGGGTTGTTTTGATGATGTTTCTTTGAGCATTCTGTAAACTCTGCAATATAATTTTTTGGGTGACAAAGTTATACAAATTTAGGTGGATTTTGACAGATCAGGCTTTTTCTGCTTTTCTGTTCGGCTGGTTGCTGTTTCTGCCTGTTTCTTATGATTTTCGCCCTATCTTTGCAGGCTATTTTATGTATTATGCAAATAGGTAATCATATTTTCCCCGCTTATCCCCTGTTTTTGGCTCCTATGGAGGATGTCACTGATCGTACATTTCGCATGCTTTGCAAGGAGTTTGGCGCTGATTTAGTTTATACGGAGTTTATTTCCGCGGATGCTTTGATTCGTAACATTCAACGGACAGAACAAAAGCTAACGCTTTCTGACGAAGAACGCCCTGTTGCTATTCAGCTTTATGGGCGTGACGTCGATTCTATGGTGGAAGCTGCTAAAATCGCTGCCGAAGCAAATCCCGATATCATTGATCTAAACTTTGGTTGCCCTGTGAAAAGAGTTGCCGGAAAAGGAGCCGGAGCCGGTTTATTACGTGATATTCCGACCATGCTTGAAATCACATCTGCTGTTGTAAAAGCGGTTCAATTGCCTGTCACTGTTAAAACAAGATTGGGATGGGACGATAATTCAAAAATTATTGTGCAATTGGCTGAACAATTACAGGATTGTGGCATTGCGGCTTTAGCCATTCACGGACGTACCAGAGCGCAAATGTACAACGGAGAGGCTGATTGGACTTTAATTGGCGAGGTTAAAAACAATACTCGAATTCATATTCCCATTATTGGTAACGGTGATGTGACAACGCCGGAGCGTGCCAAAGAGTGTTTTGAAAGGTATGGCGTGGATGCTGTTATGGTTGGCAGGGCTTCCATTGGCCGACCATGGATTTTCAAAGAGATGAAGCATTATTTGCAGTTTGACGAACATCTATCTCCGTTATCTGTTGAATTTCAATTTGATATTTTGAAACGGCAAATTATGGAAAGTGTCCAATGGTTGGATGAACGGAAGGCTATTCTTCATGTCAGGCGACACTTGGCCGCTTCGCCTCTCTTTAAAGGGATTCCCTATTTTCGTGAAATGCGTATTCGCATGTTGCGGGCCAATACGTTAGATGAACTATTTACTGTTTTTGATGCCATTCAATGTGATTATCTTTCAGAAAGAGATCAAACAATGGGTTAACCGACTAATGACCTGCTGTGTAACTTGTTGAAATTATTCAAGAATGAATAGCGTGGATTTAACTTCTTATCTTCCCGTAATTTCAAAGTTCATTCTTTTGGCTATAATATTCATTTTGTGCAACTAGCTTCAGTTTAATTAGTGCATGATCCACCCCTGCACATACATCCAAGCTACGTATCGGCCAAATTTTCCGATAGTCATGGCAATCATGGTTCCTAAGAAGTTAGTGCGAAAATATCCGCAGGCAACCACAATTACATCGCCAATACCCGGAACAAAGGAGAAAACAGCCAACCAATCGCCCCGATTGTACATCTTTTTTTCAAATCTTTCTACCTTCTCTTTCTTGATTTTCAGATATTTCTCAATCCATTCAATCTTACCGAGTCTTCCAATCCAATAAGTAGTTACACCTCCAAGTGTATTTCCGACGGTTGCAACCGCAACGCATGTCCATACATCCCAACCGGCGTAAATTAATGCAGCGAAGATTAATTCTGAACCAATCGGAAGAATGGTTGCTGCCAGAAAAGAGGCTATAAATAGTCCTACATAACCCCATTCAACTAATCCCTGCATAGCTGATGGTTAAGTTGTAAGCAATTAATAATACGACAAGAATAAGGAAGAATAGTGTGTTTTTTTGTGAAGTATTTATGGAAAAAAAGATGGCAAAAAGAAAAGAAATTATTCCTGAGAAAGCTGTTGAAGCATCAGCAATTTTTCCCATCCGAATTACAATAAGCAGACTGATGAAAAAATAGAGCCAAATCATCACTTGTATGTTCTTCCGCTCGTTGATGTTGCTTTGGAATCGATTTACAAGGCAACCCCTGATTGCAACCAGCGATAGGATAAATAGAACAGATTGGTAGATAATAGTTAGTTTATCCGTGTCCCAAATCGGCATTTCGATTTGATAGGTTTGTATGTAGCGTATGACGTTTCCCTCCAAATTTCCCTGTATGTAGAAGATTCCTCCTAATAAAATTATTGGCGTAGCTATACCTAAGGCAATTGCATGTAAAATGCGTAGCGATAAGTTGTTAATTATAAATAGACTGATAAACAAAAATGGCAGTAAAATGATATAATCGGGAGCAATTAAGATGCTAACGCAAAGAAGCATCGCTGCATTGAAAACTAATTTTGTAGGGTCATGTTTATGATAAGTTGAGAGAATCTCCCAAAGACTTAGCAATAGTAACAAGAATGCAACTTTTCCATTTGAGAAAACCCAAAAATCAGGCTGACTGCTGCTAAAAAGAATATAGAGAAAGAATGGCAGGTAAGTACGGTTTTGAATGAAATTAAATTTCTCGGTGAGCATGAAGAACAGGTATCCACCGGCAAGCGTAGTTATTAGTGACAGCCAAATAGATAATGGCGTTGAAAGGCCATCAATGATTGTATGCGTCGTTTCATCTGGTAGGGTATTGAATGCCAGTTGTTTTGTCCATAGTAGGATGGCAATTCCAATTGTAAACGATATGTTCGTTACGTTTGGTCTGAGGTAATTTCTTAGGCTTATTCCCATCGTGTTATTATGCAATTTCACCGCAATAAGTTTGTTGCAAATTTATCCAACAAGCACATTGCGGTGAAAAACCAGTTGATATATCAATTATTCTAACCCTTTGCTTTTCAGCAGGGCATCTACTTTAGGCTCTCTTCCTCTGAATTTAGCGTAGGCTTTCATCAGATCTACGCTGTTGCCTTTTTCTAAAATATCTGTTTTCAGTGCAGTTGCCGTCTTTTGATCAAAAATTCCTTTTTCTTTGAAGAGTTCGAAAGCATCTTTGTCAATTACCGAAGCCCATGGATAACTATAATAACCCGCCGAATAGTCATCACTAAAGATGTGTTTGAAATAGGTTGATCTGTAACGGGGTAATATTTCAGGAATAAGTCCGATTTTATCCATTTGTTCTTTTTCAAATTGATCGACATTGATGCCATTGACGCTTGATAACTCGTGCCATTTCATGTCGAGAATAGCGGCTGCCAGAAGTTCTGTCATGTCAAATCCCTGATTAAAGTAGGCAGAGTTTTGAATTTTATCCATTAATTCCTTTGGCATCAATTTCCCTGTTTTGTAGTTAAATGCGTACAGTTTCATTACTTCAGGTTGGAAAGCGAAGTTTTCCATAAATTGTGATGGAAATTCCACAAAATCCCGTGGAACGTTTGTCCCACTGATGCTTGGATACGTAACTTGTGATAAAAGCCCGTGCAGTGCATGTCCAAACTCGTGGAAAAGCGTGGTCACATCGTCCATCGAAAGAAGCGAAGGTTCTGTTGCCGTGGGTTTCGCTAAATTGGCAACATTCACAATTACAGGACGCACATTTACGCCATTTTCAATATATTGACCACTGAAATTGTCCATCCAGGCGCCGACTGTTTTGCTGGGACGTGGATAATAGTCTGTGTAAAGAATACCAATCAATTTGCCATTTGCGTCTGTCACCTCAAATACATCCACATCCGGCTGATAAACAGGCATATTTTTCAATTGCTTGAAATTTAAGCCATATAGTTTGTGCGCTACTTCAAACGCTCCGTTTCGTACGTTTTCAAGTTTGAAATAGGGTTTTAGTTCGTCTTCGTTGAGGTCGTATTTCTCTTTTCTCACTTTTTCTGCATAATACCACCAATCCCAAGAGGCTAATTGGAAGCCTCCGTTTTCTTTGTCGATGATAGCTTGCATTTCTTTTACCTCATCTTTTGCTTTTGCTAATGATGGACTCCAAAGTTGCATTAGTAACGTATCAACCCGTGCCGGTGTCTTGGCCATTTTGTCCGATAGGATGTAGTCAGCCGGTGTTTGGTATCCTAACAAGTTGGCTAACTCTATTCTATCTTTCATAATATCCATGATAACTTGCTTGTTATCATATTGGTTGTTGTTGTCGCCGCGCATGAAGTATCCGCGATACAGTTTTTCACGTAAATCGCGTCGGGTGCTATAGGTTAGAAATGGAATCCAACTGTTTTTTTGCATGGTAAATACCCATTTCCCGGGTATACCGTCTGTTTTGGCTTCTTCTGCAGCTGTTGTGATGACATTTTCGGGTAGCCCTGCCAAATCGGACTTATTATCTAAAACAAGCTTGAAATTGTTGGTTTCGGCCAAAAGATTATTACCGAATTTAAGCTCTAACATCGCCAAATCGGTATTAAGCTCGCGGAGCCTGTTTTTCTGAGCGGGAGTTAAATCAGCTCCTTGATGAACGAACTTTTTGTAATCTTCTTCTAAAACTTTTTGTTGTTCTGCAGTTAGCGGTAATTTTGTGCGATTATTGTAAAGCGTTTTGATTCGTTGGAACAATTTTTCGTTCAGCACGATATTATCGCTGTGAGCGGTAAGCATTGGCGTCACTTTTTCTGCTATGGCTTGCATCCTGTCGTTGCTCATAGATTCAAGCAAGTTAAAGAATACCATATTCACCTTCGAAAGCAATTTGCCAGAATAATCCAATGCGGCAATCGTGTTTGAAAATGTTGGCGCCTCAGGATTGTTCGCAATGGCTTCTATTTCTTGATCTTGCTGTTTTATTCCTGCTTCAAATGCAGGTTCATAGTCGGATTCTGATATTTTATTGAATGGAGGTACTCCAAATGGGGTTGTATATTTCTCGAAGAAGGGATTTGGGGTACCGGCTGTTGCACCAAGCGTACTTAGCATAGCTAATGTAATTAGGGTTATAAGTTTGGTTTTCATGTGGTTATTCTTTCTTCATTAGACTACTCAGGCTTTTCTAATATTTTGATAATCATCTTTTTATCTTTGCCAATCTGTGATTTAAGAGCCATGAGGTTTTCAAATTTCTTTTCTCCACGTATCTTTTTCACGATTTCTATCGTTATTTCTTTCCCATAAATGTCTTTGTCAAAGTCGATAATATGTACTTCAATGGTTTCCTTGTTTGGTTCTTCGATCAGGGTAGGTCTGTGTCCAATGTTGAGCATCCCCATGTATTTTTTCCCCTCAACGTAGGCCCATGTTGCATAAACTCCATTAGCAGGTACTATTTTTTCATTGTCGATGGGTGCAAGATTTGCCGTTGGATAACCGATTTTTCGCCCAATTTGTTGCCCTTCGACAACTTTTCCGGTAAGTGGGAAAGTGTACCCGAGTAACTTATTGGCAATGGCAATATCTCCTTCACTCATTAATCTTCTGATTTCGGAGGAACTGACTTGCTTCCCTCTGTAGTTCGATTCTTCTGTCTTTATTACTTTCAGGCCTACTTCATTCCCGTATTGTTCATATTTTTCAAATTCTTCCCGTCTCCCTTTCCCAATCTTGTTGTCGTGTCCTATGAGCAAGGTGTGAGTATTCAGCTTTTCTTTCAAAACGGTTTTAATAAAATCTTCTGCCGTTAGGTTTTGAATGTCGGGATTGAAATCAAGTAAAATGCAATAATCAATTCCTGTTTTGGAAAGTAAATCTAACTTCTCGTCAAGCGTGGTTAGTAGCTGAGGGACGAACTCACTGTGAAGTTCTTTTCGGGGATGAGTCCGGAAGGTGATAACAGCAGATTTAAGTCCGTTTGCTTTTGCAACTTTCTTTAATTGTTCGATGATATATTGGTGGCCGCGATGTACGCCATCAAAAAAGCCAACAGTGACAACGATCTGTTCACTGCCCTCGATGGATAAATTCGTAATTATTTTCACAGCAAAGGATGTTTTTAATTAGGTTACAAAGTTACTAAATCGAATCCGTTTCAACAACGCTTCCTATTCGGCCTTTCCCCTGCCTAGTTCAGCTTTCCTTTTTGATTGCACGAGCGCTTATTTTTTGTTGCCCGTTGGGCAGATGAAATGAAATATTCGATTCTCAACGGCTTAAACTTGCGTGAAAATAAGCGTAAACAGTTGATGCCCTATTGCTTCCAATAATTTCAGAAATTTCCTCTTTTGAGGCGCTTTTAAGTCGTTTTACGCTTTTGAAGTGGGATAGGAGCGCTTGTTTGCTTTTTTCTCCAATTCCGGGTATCGCATCAAGTTCGGAGGTCACTTGTGTTTTCGATCTTTTGAGTCGGTGGTGAGTAATGCCAAAACGGTGTGCTTCGTCACGAATTTGTTGAATCAGTTTTAAGCTCTCAGAGTTTTTATCTAAGTAAAGGGGTATTGGGTCATCCGGAAAATAGATTTCCTCAAGACGTTTTGCTATTCCGATAACCGTAATCTTATTTTTCAAATGAAGAGTTTCCAATGCCGTAATTGCCATTTTTAGTTGTCCCTTTCCTCCATCTATGACGATAAGTTGGGGTAGGGGAGAGTCTTCTTCTGACAACCGGAGGTAACGTCGGGAAACGACTTCTTCCATCGAGGCGTAGTCGTTTGGTCCTTCAACTGTTTTAATCGTAAAATGCCTGTAATCTTTTTTTGAAGGTCTGGCTTTTTTAAAGACGACGCAGGCCGCCACAGGATTTGTCCCCTGGATGTTTGAATTATCAAAACATTCAATGTGCATTGGTAATTCTTTCATGTTGAGATCTTTCTGCAAAGTACTTAAAATTCTGGTTACACGTTGGTCAGGGTTTAACCTTTCCATTTGCTTTAGCCTTTCCACTTTGTAAGCGTGCGTGTTTTGAAGTGATAGCTCCAGCAGTTTCTTTTTATCTCCTTTTTGAGGAATTGTTATTGTCAGTTTTGACTGGTGAAGGTCGGGCGCAAATTGAACAATGATTTCTTTGGCTTCGCTTTTTAGCCGTTCCCGGAGTTCGACAATGGCTATTGCTAATACTTCTTCTTTCGGTTCGTCTAATTTTTTTGTGTAGGTAACGGTAAGCCCTTGGACGATTGCTCCGTTTGTGATGTGTAAAACGTTTACCAAAGCCGAATCTCCATCTTCTTCATACGAAAAGACATCAAATTCATGGTCTGTGATGGTTGTCACAATCGATTTTGCTTTGTAACGTTCGAGCACTTCGTACTTTTCTTTTATCTTGTGAGCTTCTTCAAATTGAAGTTGGTCTGCCAGTCGTCTCATTTCCTGCTCCATGTACTTGCTGACTGCAATGGTATTGCCTTTTACTATTTGTTCTATTTCAGCAATCATTTGGTTGTATCCTGCTTCCTTTTGAAGTCCAACGCAAGGTCCTAAGCATTTGTGGATATGATATTGCAAACAAACCTTAAATGACTTTTTGCTTATATTTTCCTCTGTCAGGCGTAATTTGCAAGTTCGAATAGGGTAAATTTCGCGAAGTGTGTTCAGAAGAATGGTGAGTGTGCTGACTGAACTGAATGGCCCGAAATATTTAGATCCGTCGTTGATGATTTTCCGCGTCTTAAAGATTCTGGGGAAAGGTTCATTGGTTATACAAAGCCAAGGGTAGGTCTTGTCATCTTTCAGTAGAATGTTGTAGCGCGGATGATATTGTTTAATCAGATTATTCTCTAAAAGTAGTGCGTCTTCTTCGGTGTCGACGACGATGTATTTGAGATCGGCAATCTGTTTTACTAATGCGGCAATTTTTCTATTTTCGTGTTGTTTGGTAAAGTATGAAGAGACTCGTTTCCTCAAATTTTTCGCTTTTCCCACGTAGATTATTTCATCTTCAACATTGAAGTATTGATATACTCCCGGCGCTTCCGGTAGGGTAGGGATGACGAGACTTGGCTGAAGCAAATCCTTCTTTTTTTTCTCCATTTGCTCAAAAATGAATAAGGGATTCTATTTCGATGCCTTTTTCGAAAAGTTCTCTGCCTTTCAAGAAGTCTAATTCAACCAAAAAGTTTATATAGATTTTTTCGACATGAAATTTTCTTACTAAGTTTACTGCTGCTTTCATAGTGCCACCTGTTGCTAACAAATCGTCGTGGAGTAGCACGACATCGTTTGAATTTAAAGCGTCGGTATGAATTTGGATAGTGTCAATGCCATACTCTTTTTCATAGCTTTCCTCAATGGTATCAGCCGGCAATTTTCCTTTTTTCCGCACGGGGACAAATCCGATGCCTAATTTTTCCGCAAGAATTGGTCCCATGATGAAACCTCTCGATTCAATGCCGACAACCTTAGTCAACCCCTTGTCTTTATAAAGTTCATATAGCGCATCAGCTATTTCCCTCAACTGTTCCCCGTTTTTGAAAACAGTTGTCAAGTCTTTAAATAGGATACCTTCAGTTGGGAAGTTGGGAACGTCGCGAATAGAGTTTTTAATTTCTAATGTGTTCATGTAAGTATGTGTTTGGTTTCACGTGGAACAATTTGGCATCGGGCCTTACACGTTGTTCCACGTGGAACGATATTTTTATCTACCAAGAAGTACTAATAATATGTTGATATCGCTGGGCGATATGCCTGAAATCCTGCTTGCTTGACCAATTGTCTCGGGGTCAATACGGGTTAATTTTTGGCGTGCTTCCGTTGACAGGGATAGGATTGTTCCGTAGTCAAATTTATCTTTGATGCGAATGGTTTCCAATCGCTGAAGTTTGTCGGCAATCGTTTTTTCCCGTTCAATGTAACCCTGGTATTTGATCGTTATTTCTACAGCTTCGATGATTTCGTTTTTCTGTTCTGAAATGTCTGCAATTTTTGAATTCAAAGAAGGAATGATGGCTGCCAATTTGTCAATCGACAATTCAGGACGCAGAACCAGATCTTTGAGTTTTATCTGTTGCTTGATGGGGGAGGAACTAATGCTTTCCAAATACCCATTGATCTCGTCGGGCTTGATAGAATAGTTTTTTATAAAGTCGATAATGGCGTTGCAATTCTCTTTTTTTGTTTGAGTGAGATCAAACCGTTCTTTCGATGCTAGTCCCATGGCGTACGATTTTTCAGTTAGGCGCATATCGGCATCGTCTTGACGCAGTAAAATCCGGTATTCGGCACGCGAGGTAAACATGCGGTAAGGCTCATCCACGCCTTTATTCACAAGATCATCGATTAACACGCCGATATAGGCTTCATCTCTTGACAAGGTAAATGGTGAGCCTCCGTGGCAGTTAATATGGGCATTGATGCCGGCTATCAGCCCTTGCCCTGCGGCTTCTTCGTAACCTGTGGTGCCATTTATCTGTCCTGCGAAAAAAAGATTTTTGATCTGTTTCGTTTCCAATGTATGCTTTAGTTGCGTAGGATCGAAATAGTCGTATTCGATGGCATAGCCCGGACGATAAATCTTTGCTTGCTCCAATCCCGGGATCGTTTTTAATGCGTTTACCTGAATGTCGATTGGTAACGACGAAGAAAACCCGTTTAAATAGTATTCCTGCGTGTTAATTCCTTCCGGTTCTAAAAAAAGCTGGTGCTTTTCTTTGTCGGCAAAAGTGACAATTTTGGTTTCGATGCTGGGGCAATAGCGAGGGCCTATGCTTTGGATTTGCCCATTATAAAGAGGGGAGACGTGAAGCCCGCCTTGCAAAATAGCATGTGTTTTGGGATTCGTATAGGTAATCCAACAGCTGCGTTGCGGAAGTGCGCGTTGAACCGAAGGTAAGAAAGAGAACTTGTGGAAGTCATCTTCTCCTTGTTGTTCGGCCATTTTCGAGAAATCGATCGATCTGCCATCAATACGCACGGGGGTGCCGGTCTTCATTCGGCCTGCCGTGAGTCCTAATTGAATGAGTTGTTCGGTTATCCCTCCTGAAGGAGCTTCCGAAATGCGACCGCCGGCTATTTGGGTGGAACCAATATGTAGTAATCCATTAAGGAAAGTGCCATTGGTGAGTACTACCGATTTCGCTCTGATTTCGACGCCCATTTGAGTTTTAACTCCTTGAATGACGTCCCCGTCAACTAAGAGTTGTATCACCGCATCTTGCCAAATGTCAAGATTGGGTGTATTTTCAACAACTCTGCGCCATTCGATGATGAACTGTTGTCGGTCGTTTTGGGTTCTCGGGCTCCACATGGCAGGCCCTTTGGAGCGATTCAAAAGCCGAAATTGAATGGCGGTCTTATCAGCGACAATGCCTGAGAAGCCTCCCATAGCATCAATTTCCCGCACTATTTGTCCTTTCGCAATACCACCCATTGCAGGGTTGCAACTCATTTGTGCAATTTTGTTCATGTCCATGGTGATCAAGAGCGTTTTCGATCCCATGTTTGCTGCTGCGCTGGCGGCTTCGCATCCCGCGTGGCCTGCGCCAACTATGACGACATCATACTGTAATATCATTTTCTATCTATTCAAAAACTAAATTGTAACTATCTATCAAATTGTTCTTTGTGAATACATTACTTGCGTAACCCTATTATGGGCATCTCTTTTTAAATGCTTATATTGAGGTGAGAAATGGCTTGTAACGTTTCGTTAGAAGCTACTATCCCAAAGAAACAACCAAGCTGCAAAATTACAAAAAATCTTTGTCTATCTGAGGATTAAATGTGAGTTGATTATTTTGCTCCGCCTCCTATCTGCTTTCAACGTTCAAAGAATAAACGCTTTCAATCAAAATTGCCGATGTAGGTGGATTACGTCCCGATAAATCATTGGCAAAGAGATAAAATATTTGTTTTGCTCTTGCCGAAATCACAAGGATTAATTTCTGCCCAATTTGAACAGCGTAGATAGATCTGTTTAACTTGATTGCTCCGTAGTTTATTTGCATTATCCTATAATCTTATTTTTGAATAACCCATAGATAACCTATAGATATCCCATACATAACTCATAGATATCATATAGTATATTACTATGAGATATGCTTATCTTTGGTATATAAATAAATTATTGTGAGTATATTTGTAATTCGATTTAGATTAGCATGATGTACGAAGATGAATAAACTAAACTGTGTACACAAAATATCCGAATTATGGCAATAGTAAAGGGATTTCAAAAAATAACAGGGGCGTTGCAAAATGCGACATTTTACACCATTCAGGGGAGCGATCAGGTTTATGTGCGCATGAAAGGAGGTCCAAGTAAGCGAATGATTAAAACTTCTCCAAAGTTCGAGAAGGTCAGACGCAACAACGAAGAGTGGAAAGGATGCACCCGATTAGCGAAAGCTATGCGCGATTCTTTTTATCCTTTGAAGTCGTTGGAAGATTATCCTGTGATAGGCGCATTAAATGCCATTGCAAAACAAATTCAACTGACCGATATCGAAGGGACGCATGGTCAACGGGGTTTGTATTTGTCGAAAAACAAAGATTTGCTGGGCGGATTTAGCTTGAGCCGGAAACAGGTGCTGGAAAGTGTCTTGCGAGCGCCCATCAGCACAGTGATTCATCGGAAAGAGCAGACGGCACAGGTTACTATTCCATCCATCAATACCGGCATGTATTTGTATAATTTCCGCAATTTGCCCTATTTCAGAATCATCATGGCATTTGCTGTTGTTTTGGATATGGGTTTTTCTGAAGAGAAAAATCGGTATGAAACGCTTTGTTCGGATGAGTTGGGGGGTTATACTCATTTTGAATCGCCATGGCTATCAACAACCGGAGTGGCGCCGGCTTTGAATCAAACATTGAAATTGCCTCTTGCCGAAATTAATTTACCTGAAAGGGTTACTTTGGTATTGAGTATAGGGGTAGAGTTTGGCAAAGCAGGCGCCGATGGAAATCCCGAAGCCGTGAAATACGCCGGATGTGGCAAAGTGGTGCAAGTGGGATGAGCAGCATATTTCCAATAAAATACAGTGCTAATGATTGACATTGATGCTTTTCTCTTTTGTACATTTTAATATTGGGTAGCATTACACCGCTGCAAGACAGCCTTCTCCCGGTTTTGTAAGCAGAAACTTTGCCCGCTTCAGTAATTCGTTCCTTTCATAAATTTGAGGTTAATCATTTTGGGTTTAACCTGAATTCCCTATCTTCTTTCTTCATCTTGTCTCCTTCAAAAAACGTTGAATGAAGGGTTCTATTTTACCTCCTTTTCTTACACGGATGACCTTATCCTCATTCTGATTATTCATTTCTCTTCCTTCATCTATTAAATCAGTTTCATGACTCTGGCGATCATTTTTATCATCACAAATACCCTGAATATAATGGGACTTGTTTGGTTTTTGTTGTGTTTACGTTGAAATGGTGCTTTAAAGCAATGCTACAGATTAGGAAGCCGAATTTCATTGAAAGAATGATTTGTAAGTGCTTTGCCGTATTGTTATGGATACAATATATTGTTTATTAATGATTTAATGTGACTATAACGATCATTTTGACTTCAGGGTAATCAGAGTTCATTATTTCATAGCAATTTCCCACACATTCTGTATATGGCTGTTATACAGTACTATATGCTGTACCGTATGTTAATTACAAAAGATTAACATGATTGTATATAAAATAAGCGGGTAATATATTTGGGAATACAGAATAATATGCGCTATATTTGCAGAGATAATAAAATAAATTATTAATAGCTGCGATTTAGAGTCAAAAAAATAGCAAAATAGGCGTTTTTAGTGGTAAAAATGATGTTAATGGAGCCCCCTGATTACACTTGTGCAATCGAATATATAAACAAAAACAGTTTAATTTGCGTATTTTAGTTGTTTGATTTGGATGAATTGGGATTTCAAGTATCAAAGAATAGATAACAGTTAATGCTAATCGGAATATGAGTGATATAAATTTTAGTGCCTTAGCACAACAGTATAAAAATGAATTATTGGACAATGTATTGCCCTTTTGGTTAGAGAAATCCCAAGACAAACAGTTCGGTGGGTATTATACTTGTTTGGATAGAGAGGGGAATATCTATGATACCGATAAATTTGTTTGGCTGCAAGGGCGTGAAGTTTGGCTTTTTGCTATGATGTATAATAATGTGGATCGTAATCCGGAATGGTTAGAGTCTGCAATTCAGGGAGGAGAATTTTTAAAGAAATATGGTCATGATGAGTCATACGATTGGTATTTCTCACTTACAAGAGAAGGTAAGCCGCTTATTGAACCGTATAATATATTTTCGTATACATTTGCAGCAATGGCATTTGGTCAGTTAAATAAAGCTACGGGGAATGTTGAATATGCCGAGATTGCGAAAAAAACCTTCGATCTGATATTATCAAAGACGAAGAATCCCAAAGGACAATGGAATAAAGCTGTCCCGGGTACACGTGATTTAAAAAATTTCGCTTTGCCGATGATACTGTGTAATCTGGCTTTGGAAATAGAACACTTGCTTTCGCCAGAACTTATGCAAACTCTTATTGATGCGTGTATCCACGAAGTGATGGATGTATTTTACAGGCCGGAATTGGGCTTGATAGTCGAAAATATTACCACAGAAGGAGATGAACTTTCCGATTCATTCGAGGGTCGATCAATCAATCCGGGACATGCTATAGAAGCCATGTGGTTCATTATGGATTTGGGAAAACGATTGAATCGTCCTGATTTGATTGAGAAAGCGGCAAAAATTGCCGTTCAAATGGTTGAATATGGATGGGATGAGCAATATGGCGGAATCTTTTATTTCATGGATCGTAAGGGTTATCCGCCCCAGCAATTAGAGTGGGATCAAAAACTATGGTGGGTACATGTTGAAACACTCATTACCATGATTAAAGGTTATCAGCTGACAGGATCACAAGCTTGTTTACATTGGTTTGAAAAAGTGCATACTTATACCTGGAAACATTTCAAAGACCCTGAATATGCAGAATGGTTCGGCTATTTGAATCGACAAGGTGACGTGTTACTGCCATTGAAAGGCGGAAAATGGAAAGGCTGTTTTCATGTTCCGAGAGGGCTTTATCAATGTTGGAATGCGTTAGATGAATGTGCAAAAGGAGTTGAGATAGCAAAAGCATCCGTTTTTCTGTTTAACCCCCCCAATAGATATAGATAGAGGAAGTGTTCATTGCTATAATCTTCATTCATAGATTTGAAATATAACAGGATAATAAAAATAATACAATGGAAAAGATTAAAGGCTTAATCAATGCCCCGTTTACTCCTTTTGACAATGAAGGAGAAGTAAATTACAATATGATTGATAGCTATTGTAAATTGCTTGTAAATAACGGATTAAAAGGAGTGTTCATCAATGGATCATCCGGAGAAGGGTATTTGCTTACAGATGATGAGCGGATGCGCTTAGCCGAGAAATGGGTAAGTGTGGCCCCTCATGACTTTAAGGTAATTGTTCATGTTGGCAGCACTTGTGTAAAATCGAGCAATAAATTGGCACATCATGCACAAGAGATTGGAGCTTGGGGAATTGGCGCAATGGCATCTCCTTTCCCTAAAGCAACCAATGTTCAACAACTCGTGCAATATTGTGAGGAAATTGCTTGTGGAGCGCCAAACTTACCTTTCTATTTTTATCACATTCCTGCATTAAATGGTGTTTTTTTACCAATGTTACCGCTTTTAGAGGCTGTTGACGGACGCATTCCAAATTTTGCTGGTATAAAATACACATTTGAAAGTTTGTACGAGTTCAATCAATGCAGACTGTATAAAAACGGGAAATACGATATGTTACATGGTCAGGATGAGACTATTTTACCTGCTTTGGCTATGGTAAGCGGTGAATTAGGCGGCATCGGAGGGACAACCAATTACAATGGTAAAGTGCTGGTGCAAATCATTGAAGCGTGGGAGAAAGGTGACATAGCGAAAGCCCGTGAATTACAAAACTACGCTCAAGATGTCATTAATGTGATCGTTCATTATCGGGGAAATATTGTAGGCGGGAAACGTATTATGAAACTTATTGGTTACGATATGGGTTTCAATAGAACACCTTTTCAAAACTTGACAGATGCAGAGGAGGCAGCCATGAAAAAAGAATTGGAAGCTATTAACTTCTTTGATCGCTGTAACAGAATGTGATGACATTTATTTGAACTTATAAAGTACATATCAATCCAAATAATAATAATAGCAGAGTGAATCAATTTTATATTTTAGGGAAGAAGCCACCCAAAGTATGCATTCAGATTAGTCATGTGTCACTCTAACAAATATATAATGGCTACTAAAGATCGTAAAATTGAATCTGAAAACATATCTTAAACTCACTTTTTGAAAATTATGACTGAACTAACCTTTGAATAGGTAATATGGTATTCATAAAATTACAAGATTATCTTTTAGAGAATGCTACTAAGCAACGTACATAATAAAAAATATGCTATGAAAAATTTTAGAATTAATAATTTATCACATCATTATTTCCATCATAGGATAATAATCATGTTTTTTTTCTTGTCTTTTGGCGTCTTTGCCTTTGCACAAAACATTAAAATTACCGGAGTTGTTAAAGATGCTACGGGCGAGCCTTTGCCTGGGGTTAATGTCGTCATAAAGGGAACTACACAAGGCACATTAACAGATTATAATGGGAAGTTTGAATTAAACGTCCCATCTGAGACTTCAATTTTACAATTGTCTTATGTGGGATTTCAATCACAAGAAATGGAGGTTGGTTCACATCGTGAATTGAATATTACATTAAAAGAAAATAGTAAAGAATTGAGCGAGGTGGTTGTTACAGGATATGGCGGAACTCAGGTAAAATCGAAATTGACTAACTCAATTTCAACAGTTAAACCATCTGATTTGAAAATAGGGGTTTTCTCTAATCCGGCACAAGCGTTATCAGGAGCAATCCCGGGATTACGTGTTATCCAGTCATCTGGAAATCCTGGAGCAGCGCCAACCATAATTCTTCGTGGAGGAACAAATCTTGACGGGTCTGGTTCTCCTTTAATATTTGTAGATGGGGAAATTAGATCAAGTCTAAGTGACATTAATCCTGATGATATTGCCTCCATTGATGTTTTAAAGGATGCAGGCGCAACAGCTATTTATGGTGCACGCGCAAGCAATGGTGTCATTCTTGTAACTACGAAACGTGGAAAGTCTGGCACATCTGAAATTACTCTTAATGTAAAAGAAGGGTTGAACTACTTAAATTCCCCATACAATTTTATGAACGGAGGCGACTATTTATATTGGCAAAGGAATGCGTATAAAAATGCGGCTCAAATTTGGCAATCGTCAGATGGGACATGGCATGGCGTAACAACAATGGGATCTTTAGCTTCGGCTACTCCTTATGGCACCGGTAATCAATATTATGCTTCTGATGGGGTTACTCCTTTGGATGGAAATGTCACATCTTTAGCTGTTTGGAGCCCAATGATTTTAAGCAGTCAGAATAACTTTTTGCTTAAACAGGGATGGAAACAAATGACAGACCCAATCTATGGCAATCAGATTATTTATAATGATTATAATTGGAAAAAGGTGGCTTTTAATAATCCATCTTTGACACAAGATTATTCTTTAGGATTTTCTGGAGGGAATGACAAAGGTCACTATTACGCCGGATTAGGATATAATAATTCACAAGGCCTCCCGATAAGTACTTTTTATAAAAATCTTACTGGAATATTTAATGGCGATTACCAAATAAAGAAATGGTTGCAATCATCCACAAGTATCAATTTTGCTGAAGCAAAGTGGAGAAATGCCACTACTACTTCAGAGGCAAGTTATTTCGGTAGAATGTTGAGTATGCCTCCAACCATGCGTATGTATGGCCCGAGCGGGGATTTGCTCTTAGGAAAAGGAGGGGGAGACGAAAACCCAAATGTAAATAATTCAAAGTTCAAGACGACTAATGTAACGGATAAATTTACCCTGGGGCAGAGTTTCAAAGTTGATCTTATGAAAGGTCTCTATCTTAAATTAAGCGCCACGTGGATGTATGATGAGGGTTATTATGAGAATTTTAATAAGGATTATCTTGCATCTCCAGGTAATATTAATACCACACGCTTTACATCTTCTGAATTTGATAGGACATTGCGTCAAACGTATGATGCTATTGCAAATTATGATGTAAAAATCAATGATGTACATTCGATTAGCGCGTTACTTGGATTTGAATATTATGATACCTATTCGTATGGTAATTATGCCTCAGGTTCAGGTGCGCCAACTGATGATTTTGCCGCTTTGCAATATACTTCTTCATTAGCCAACATGAGAAACATAAGCTCATATCATAATGAACAAGCGATTATGTCTTTCTTTGGTAGGATCAACTATGATTATAAGAGTAAATATTTGCTTGCCCTTACAGGCCGTCAGGATGGCTATTCAAGTTTTGTAAATAATCGTTGGGGATTTTTCCCTGGTGTGTCAGGTGGTTGGGTATTTACCAAAGAAGATTTTGTGAAAAATGTAAAAGGCTTGACAAATATTCTCTCTTTTGGAAAAGTACGTTTAAGCTACGGTGTCAATGGGAACGCTTCAGGTATAGGCCCATATACCTTACAAGGAAGTTATGGGAGCCAGACTCCTTATAACGGAGCTGTTGGGTTTCTTGTCTCTGGTCTCCCAAATCCCAATTTACGTTGGGAGCGTTCCAATACTTTTGAAACGGGGTTAGATTTTGGGTTGTGGGATAATATTACCGGTTCGTTCACATTCTATAATCGTATTACTACTGATAAGTATGCAACCATACCGCTTCCTTCAACTTCAGGCGTATCTGGCATTTTATCAAATAATGGCGAACTGAGAAATCGTGGTATAGAAGTGGACCTTGGCTATACGGTTTTGAATAAAAATGATTGGAAATGGAGTGTTAATGCCAATATTTCATATAATAATAATACGATTATGAAACTGCCTGATAATGGATTACCTAATAACCGTCAAAATGCTTTTCAGGTATACGATCCGAATTCAGGACAGCTTATTTGGGTAGGTGGATATCAACAAGGTCAAAGTCCTGATGCTCTTTATGCTTATAAGGCACTCGGAATATATAAAGATCAAGCTCAAGTAGAAAAACTTGCAGGAAATCTTATCGATATGTCCGTAGGAAATAATGGGAGTAATAATAAGATCTTGTATGGACCTGATCAGTGGGCACAACTGACTGATGCACAGAAAGCAAAAGGATTACCCATCAGACCCGGTGATGTAATTTGGCAAGATGTGAATCATGACGGGAAAATTGACCAATATGACATGGTTAAAGTAGGCAATACAACCCCGAGATGGATTGGTGGTTTCAATACTACTCTTTCATGGAAAGACTTCTCGTTATTTGTTCGAACAGATTATGCATTGGGGTTTGTTCAATATGACTCCCAAACCCCATGGTTTATGGGAGATATGCAAGGAACCTATAATTCATTAACATTATCAAAGGATACATGGACTTCTTCAAATCCGAATGCAAAATATCCACGGTATGATTGGGCAGATCAATTAGGATCGAGAAACTATGCTCGACAATCAAGTATGTTTGTCTATAATGGAGATTATCTGGCTTTCCGTGAAGTATCTTTGAGCTATTCATTACCTAAGAACATTATGAAAAAATTAAATATGCAGGAAATAGTTCTTTCAATAACGGGACAAAATCTTGGCTATTTAACCGGTTCAAAAGCGTATTCACCAGAGGCTACCGGATCTGTTGGAAGCGGATATTCGTTACCACGTACTTTCCTGGTTGGCGCTAATATCAAGTTCTAATACTCAAAAAAATATAGTCATGAAAAAGATATTTATTTATATAATTGGAATCATTTCATTGATTGGAATTCATTCCTGTAATTCATTGGATTTATCTCCTATCGATTATTTTGGTAGCGGCAACTATTGGCAAAATGAATCTCAAGTTTCAAGCTTTATGATTGGATTGCATTCTCAATTGAGAAATCAATACCAATACCTGTTCTTATTGGGAGAAGCAAGAGGGGAAACTCTAAAAAATGGGACATCGTCTCAAAACACAAGCCTTGACTATAGTAGCCCTATTAAAAACAACGCGTTTACGAACGCAGCAACGGGAGTTTCTAACTGGTGTGGTTTTTATGGCCCAATATTAGATGTCAATCTTTTTATCAATGAAGTTGAAAATAACTGTAAGTTCTTACCAACTGCCGATAAAAATTATTTTCTCGGCCAAGCATATGGATTACGCGCTTTTTACTATTTCTTGCTCTATAGAACTTATGGAGGAGTCCCAATTGTAACGGATCCCAAAGTGATGAATGGAGTTACTAATGCGAAAGATTTATATGTTAAGAGGAACACAGCCAAAGAAACGATGGATTTTATTAAAAGCGATATCGATAAATCTATTGCTGATTTTGGTACAAACACTACCATTAATGGGAATAAATCGCAATGGTCTTTAGACGCTTCTTTAATGCTTAAAGGCCAAGTCTATTTGTGGTCAGGCAAAGTAACTACTGATGATCAAAAGCCGGCGGCAAACAATGCTGACATTCAAACTGCCAAATCAGCCTTATTGTCTATTACGGGATTTTCGCTCCTACCTAATTTTAAGAGTGTAATTCCTCAGAAAGGGAATAATGAGATTATCTTTGCTTTGCGTTTTGCTGATGGAGAAGCTTCAAATTGGGCTAATCTTTTCTTATATCAAGACGCTGTGTTTATTAATCAGGTTTATGGTAGAAATGGGAAATTAATCTCGAATGATACTTTGAATCTAAAGAGCACTGGATTGCAACGGCATGAATATAAGAATGAATTTTGGCAAAGCTATGATTCTACTGATACCCGTAGGGATGCTACGTTCTTAGAATATTATAATAAATCAGGACAGTTGATCGGTAGCGTTATGAAAAAATTTATCGGGATAATCAATAGTACGAATAACCGAGTTTATGTGGATGATATTCCCGTATTTCGTTATGCAGAAACGCTCTTAATGTTGGCTGAATGTGAGAACATGCTGGGGAATGATCCTTCTCCTTATATTAATCAAATTAGACAACGAGCTTATGGGGCAAATTGGGATCCTGCAAAGTATGGATACACGAATCAAGGATTTGCACAAAATGAATTAGCCATTCTTCATGAGTATGACAAAGAGTTTGTCGGAGAAGGTCAACGTTGGTTCGATGTTTATCGAATGCATGATGCCAGTGGAAATTCTTTAGCATTTTCGAGTAGTGCAAATTATCCTGCAACATCTCCAATTTTGCAATCGTCGGAAAGCTATATGTTGCTTTGGCCAATTGATGTTAACACTTTAAATGGCAACCCATTGTTGACACAGAATCCCGGTTACTAATAGGAATTAGTTATTGCTTTATTTTCGAATAAAGGGTTGGTATTAATCTCAACCCTTTATTCTTTTTTGAATATTTATGTTCTTATTTTCTTTGATAATTATTTATATGGTTAAGTCAGTAAAATTGTTTTGAGAAAAAATGCCATGATTAAGAATTCTGTTTAATACATGAAATATATGAAATTAAAAATCGTCTTCGCATCATTCTATTTTTTATCCACTTTTTTCTTGTCAGGGTGTGAAAAAACAGATATTCATTCTATTACCGTGAAGAATCTTTCCGATTCAGCTCAAATTTCAAATGTAATTCTTTTGAAAGACAGTGATTTTACTGGTAGAGGAAATGATAATGAAACAATTATTAGAGCTACTGTAATTTTAAAAAGTGATTCATCTGTTACATGCAAATCAATATCATTTAATATGAATGGAACAACCAATCTAAATGATGTTTCTTCAATAAAAATATATTCCACGGGAGCTTCGGGCTATCTAAATACGAGGGATGTAACCGGTGCTACTCTGATGGGGACAATATTACCTGCGAATGGAATAATCGCTTGTAATACAAAAGGCACACTTTCTCCCGGTATTAATTATTTATGGCTCACATATCAAATCAATAAAAATTCTATAGAAGGAGATACGGTAAATGCTTCCTTATTATCCCTTACCACGTCAAATGAAATTTATAAGATTGCTCAACCGCAATCCCAAAATGGACGAATTATATTGTTAGCATATAAACTGATGTATGCTCCCGGTGATTTGGGGTCATCTAATTATCGAATTCCTGCCATCATGACAGCGCCTGATGGCTCAATTATAGTGGCAAATGATAAGCGAAAATACAATGAAGGAGACTTGCCCAATGACATTGATATTATGGTCACAAGGAGTATTGATTTGGGGCAAACATGGTCATCCCCAATGACCATTGCTCAGGGGACTGGTGTTGGAGCAGGTTTTGGAGATGCAAGTCTTACTTTAGCTCCCAATGGAGACATTATATGTGTTTTTGCAGGGGGACAAGGGTTGGCTGCTTCTACTCCATCTAATCCGATACGAACCTATCTTTGTAGAAGTTCTGACAGCGGGAAAACATGGACTTCGCCACTTGACATAACCAATCAACTCTATGGAAGTGGATGTTCCGATCCCGTTAGGCAATCATGGTATGCCTCATTCTGTGCATCGGGACGAGGCTTGCTAACACGTTCAGGGCGTATAATGTTAGTTGCTGCTGTTCGCGAAACAAGCAGTGGCAAACTTTCAAACTTTATATATTATTCAGATGATAACGGGCAGACATGGAAAGTGTCAGGGAGGGCTATGCTTGGCGGTGATGAAGCAAAAGTTGCTGAATTGAATAATGGCAATATATTAATGAGCATTCGCCACGACGGAGGAGGTCCCAGATATTATACCATTTCTACTGATAACGGTCTTACGTGGGGGCCTGTTTCAACTTGGTCTCAGTTAATTGAACCAGGTTGTAACGGGGACTTAATACGTTATACTTCTACTAAGGATGGCTATAATAAAAATCGTCTCTTACATTCTATTCCCAATAATCAAACATCACGTCAAAATGTTTCTGTTTTTGTGAGTTATGATGAAGGGCAAACATGGCCAATAAAAAAATCAATCTGCTTAGGAAGTTCTGCTTACTCTTCTTTGACTATTTTACCTGATGGAACTATTGGAACTTATGTTGAAGAAGGAGTCCCAACATCTCTTTACTATGTGAATTTTTCATTAGGATGGTTGACGAATGGGACAGATACTTTTATTAACCCGAACACCTCAACTCAAACAACAGGTTCAACTAAAAAATAATATTGTTTTGAATTAGCGTTGATCAGTTCTATCGTATAATTTTCAAATATCAGAATCTAAAGTTTACATGAAAAACAAATCTGCATCTTATTACGCGTGGTATATTGTTGGTATGTTATGGATTGTTGCCATGCTCAACTATTTAGACCGTGTCATGCTTACTACCATGCACGATTCGTTGGTTGCCAGTATACCAATGAATAACAAGCAGTTTGGTGCATTAACTTCTGTTTTCTTATGGGTTTATGGTATTAGTAGCCCTTTTGGAGGATTTTTAGCCGATAAGTTCAGTCGTAAAAGGATCATTTTATTTAGTCTGTCAGTATGGACTTTGGTGTCCATACTAATGGGCTTTGTTCATACGTATACTGAATTATTTACACTAAGAGCTATTATGGGTATTGGAGAGGCTTTTTACATACCGGCTGCTTTGGCTTTAATTGTTGATTATCACCAAAAAGAAACGCGATCTTTGGCTACCGGAATACATATGAGTGGACTTTACACAGGATACATTTTAGGAGGATTAGGAGGATTTGTTTCTCAATATTTTGGATGGCGTTTTGGCTATCATATTCTTGGTATAGTTGGAGTTGTTTATATTGCCTTTTTGTTTTTCTTTTTACAAGATACCCCTTCTCATATTAGTCATGGTAAAATAAATCGATCAACCCCTAATAACGTGTCAATGGGCTTTTTGACTACCTTTGCTCAGTTGGTTAAAAATTATTCTTTTCTTTTATTGGTAGCCTATTTTAGTTTGTTGGGGGTGGCATTTTGGGTAATTACAGGGTGGCTGCCACTCTTTTTAGAAGAACATTTTAGGTTAGGCGTTGGGGCTGCTGGCATTTCTGCTACATTATATATTCAAATTGCGTCCTTTGTAGGGATTCTTGTGGGTGGCATATTGTCTGATCGCTGGGTAAAAAAAACTATTAAAGGGAGAATTTATCTCCCTGTTATTGGATTTATATTGGCTACCCCTGCGCTTTTTGTCACCTCAACTACCCATGTGTTTTTATTTGCAATAGTAGGATTGAGTATCTTTGGATTAGCACGAGGAATATCCGATTCGAATGTAATGCCTATTTTATGTCAAGTTGTGGATGATCGTTATCGTGCTTCAGGCTATGGGATCCTCAATTTTCTTTCTACAATTTGCGGTGGAACTATGATCTATATCGCAGGATTCTTGAAAGATGTGCATGTAGACTTATCCGTTGTTTTTATTATTGCTTCTGGGTGCCTGCTACTTGCCTCTGCTTCTTTGTATTTTGTCAAACCCCGTACGCAGGAATAGCCGACTGAGAGTTCTATTATAACTGCCTTTAATAGAGGATCAATATCATTAAATGTCATGAAAATTTTCTGGTTATTATTATTACTTTGTTTCCCTGGTTTCCTTTGGGGACAGAAAGCTGTTTTACTCCCAACTCCACAATATTTTACAATAAATCATACATACTTTCCGATAGGCGAAGTAACTGTAAAAGTGTATCCTTCCAATTCAGTGACACAAAAAATGGCGACTGGGTTTTTATCTTCTCTTGGCATGTCACTATCGAGACGAGAAACAGGATATGATGTTATCATTCATAAGGTAACCGATATTAAACAAGTTCATGTAAATAAAAATGAAGCCTATCGATTGCATGTAGTTAATCGGCACATTATTATTGAAGCCATAGATGATGAAGGCGTGTTTAGGGCACTTCAGACAATCCGTCAGTTGATCATTCAAAAAGGGACAAAAAGATTAATTGAAGGGTGCGATATAACCGACTGGCCTGCTTTCCGGATAAGAGGGTTTATGCAAGATGTAGGTCGGGGTTTTATTCCTGTTTCTGAGCTGAAAAAAGAATTAGCGCTACTGTCATATTACAAGATTAATGTGTTTCAATGGCATTTAACGGAAGATATTGCATGGCGTCTTGAAATGAAACAATATCCTGAATTAACGGATTCAGCATCAATGACGGCTCTTAAAGGAGATTTTTATACTCCTTCTGATGTTAGAGATTTGTTAGCTTTCTGCAAAGAGCATTATATCACGGTTATTCCTGAGATAGACATGCCGGGACATAGCGATGCTTTCACCCGTGCGTTTCATTACAATATGCAAAGTGCAGAGGGAATGAAAATATTGAAGTCCATCCTGAAAAATGTCTGTTCCCTATTTTCAGATGTTCCTTATATTCATATCGGTACTGATGAGGTTAAATTTCAGAATCCGGTTTTTGTCCCATCCATGGTAACTTATCTGCATTCCTTAGGTAAAAAAGTAATGGCCTGGGATCCTGGTTGGCACTTCAAGACAGGCGTTATTGACATGGTTCAGCTTTGGGCAAATGGAGTCCCTCCTAAAGGCGTCCCTGCTATCGACTCCCGTTATTATTACTTAAATCATTTTGACCCGTTTGCTGATTTGTCTTCTGTCTTTTTTTGTAAGATATTAGGGCACTCTATTGGAAACGATACGTTGGCGGGAGCTATTGCATCTGTTTGGAATGACCGGATAATTACTCCTACAAGGAAGTTACTTTTGGCAAATAGTTTTTACCCTGTTATGTTAACGTTGGCGGAACGTTCTTGGAAAGGCGGAGGGATGGCTTCTTATGCTCAAATTGGGACTCGAATGCCTCCCAAGGGAAGTGTCTGGTATCGTCACTTCGTTGATTTTGAAAATCGGTTGTTATATCAGAAGCATCACACATTGCGTGGAGAACCATTCCCTTATGTACGTCAGTCGAATATAGTCTGGAATATTACAGATCCATTTCCCAATGGGGGAAATCTGATGGAGAAATTCCCTCCTGAATTTAAGTTGCAGCGGACATATTGGTTTCGGGGGAAGAAATACAATACGAAAGAAGCGACAGGGGCTACCGTTTATTTACGTCACACATGGGGACCGACTATATCTCCAGCTTTTTATAAAGATCCAAAGCCTGATTTTACGGCTTATGCTTATACGTGGGTATATTCACCTATGCAACAAGATGTGGGAGCATTAATTGAATTTCAGGATTATAGCCGTTCCGAACATGATGCTCTTCCTCCGCAAGGGGCATGGGATTTTAAAGGAAGCAAGGTTTGGGTAAACGGGGAATCCATCTTACCTCCCGTTTGGTACCATGGAGGGAACCCTTCACTCATGAATGAGAATAACTTTTCTCGACCTCCCATACAGATTTCTCTTAAAAAAGGGTGGAATAAAATACTGTTAAAACTTCCTGTGGCGGGCTTTTCTACTCCACAAGTGCGCCTTGTCAAATGGATGTTTTCTTTTGTCTTTGTTACGCTAGATGGTCATGATGCTATTCGAAGTATTATATATTCTCCCGATAAATCTAAATAGGCACACTCTATAAAGCTTTCAGCAGGAGAAGACGGTTCATAATTTTGGCCCCATAACATAAATTTCATGTTTAACTAATTAAATATTCGAGTTATGAAAACGATTTTGGTCTCTATTTTTGTTTTATTGAATGTGTGGTTTTTGCAAGCAAATCCACATAAATATTCAACATTTTATTATCAACGTGCAACGCTTTTTGCCCAATTGCCGGTTTATCCTTCGGACATTATCTTTTTGGGAAACAGCATTACCAATGGATGCGAGTGGAGTGAATTATTCAATAATAGACATGTTAAAAACAGAGGGATCAGTGGAGATATCGTTCAAGGCGTATATGATCGGCTTGAGCCGATCATAAAAGGAAAACCGGAGAAAATTTTTCTAGAGATTGGAATTAATGACCTTGCGACGGGCACTTCTCCCGATAGTATTGTAAAAGGGATCAATAAAATTGCAGATCGGGTTAAACGTGAATCTCCCAGAACCAAATTATTTATACAAAGTCTTTTACCTGTGAACAATACTTTTAGTACGTTCAAGGAACATACGTCAAAGGGGCAGGAGGTGATTGATACAAATAAAAAGCTTCAGGCTTTATGTTTGAAGAACCATTTGGTTTATATTGATTTATACGACTCATTTAAAGAGCAGGGAGATGATAAAATGAACCCCAAGTATACCAATGATGGGCTTCATTTGTTAGGCCCGGGGTATCTTCTTTGGAAGAAAATAGTAACTCCTTATGTTCAATAATTATGAAATCGTATTTGCTGATTTTGTTTTTAATGGTAAGTGTTTCTTTATTGGGACAACAGAAAATAAAAGTTGCTTGCATCGGGAATAGCGTTACCTATGGATACACGATACATAATCGTGAAAAAAATTGTTATCCTGCTCAATTGCAATTCCTTTTAGGGAAAGAATATGACGTTAGAAACTTTGGGAAATCGGGGGCTACTTTACTTTATCGTGGACATCGTCCTTATGTTTTACAGAAAGAATTTAAAGAAGCGATGCGTTTTGCTGCCGATCGAGTCATTATTGATCTTGGGTTAAATGATACTGATCCTCGCGATTGGCCAAATTATGGAGATAGTTTTATCCCTAATTATTTGTCATTGATCGATTCTCTACGAAAAGTAAATCCTTCCTGTAAAATTTGGATATGCCTGATGACTCCTATTTCTCCACTGCATCCGCGTTTTGAAGCGGGGACTTTGACGTGGTATGATTTGATTCAAAAAAGCATTAAGAAAGTAGCGTCGATTGCCCACACTGGATTAATTGATTTTACGTCTCCTTTGTTTGATCGTCCTGATTTATTTAATGATGTTCTGCATCCTAATGCGGAAGGAGCAAAATTGCTTGCTCAACGTGCAGATCAAGCGATAACCGGAAACTTTGGAGGGCTTCAGATGCCGATTACTTATTCCGACAATATGGTGCTACAACGCAATATTCCCGTTTTTATACGCGGGATTGCAAACTATAGAGATACTGTAGTTGTCAGGATAGGAGATCAGGAGAAAAAGGCGGTAACAGATGAAAATGGACATTGGAACGCTCGATTATCTCCCATGAAAGCGGGAGGCCCGTTTGCATTATCTGTTAAAACTACTACCAAATCGCTTCTTTTTAAAAACGTAATGATTGGAGAGGTTTGGCTTTGCTCAGGACAGTCCAATATGGCTTTCCCTTTAAGTGCTTCTATCGGAGGCCAGGTTGAGGTAAATCATCCTGATCAACACCTGCGTGTTTTGAACCTTCTACCTAAATATCCTACCGATAATGTGGAATGGGATTCTCTTGCTCTGTCGCAGATTAATAAACTTCATTATTTTCAACATACTCAGTGGAGTTCTCTTTCGGAAAAGAATGCGGCTCAGGTTTCTGCCGTAGCCTATTATTTTGGGAAAATGTTGGCAGATAGTCTGCATGTAACTGTCGGGTTAATATGTAATTCCGTAGGGGGTTCCGATATTGCATCATGGATTGACAGATCGTCTCTTGAGCATAATCCTCATCTTGTCAATTTATTTTTTCGTTGGCGAACAAATCCCATGTTTCAGGATTGGGTTAAACAAAGGGCTGATACCAATTTGTCACTTTCGAAAAATCTTTTACAACGTCACCCTTATGAACCATGTTATTTATATGAGGCTGGAATTCTTCCATTAGATACATTCTCCATCAGAGGCGTAATTTGGTATCAAGGGGAATCTGATGCCCAAAATATGGAACTATATGAAGAAACATTCCCGTTAATGATTCAAAGTTGGAGGCAAGTATGGGGGAAATCTCTCCCGTTTTATTTTGTCCAGCTTCCAAGTTTAAGCCGTCCCAGTTGGACTAATTTTAGGAACTGTCAGCGCTTAATGGCACAAGAAGTACCTAACGTGTACATGACGGTTTCTTCTGATGTCGGGGACTCTCTGAATGTACATCCTGAAAATAAACTTCCTGTAGGAGAAAGATTAGCGTGTAGCGCTTTGTACTATCTTTACCGACATCCTGTAATCCCGTCTGGACCAATATTTCAATCGGTAATTTTTCGAAAGCCAATTGCTATTTTGCATTTTAAATTTGCAAAAGGGTTAAGAAGTGCAGACGGGAAATCATTACGCACTTTTGAAATTGCAGGACTGGATGGCGCTTACTATCCTGCCAAAGCTAGTATTGTAGGGAATACTGTTCAGGTATTTTCTCCTAAGGTTAAGAATCCGGCGTATGTCCGTTATGGTTGGACGCCTTATACGAGAGCTAATTTGGTAAATAAGGCAGGATTTCCTGCTTCTACCTTTGAAACAGTAGATATTTTAAATCCATGTTTAGTACATTAATGGTTTATTTTTAGATGACTATGAAACTATTCATAAAGTTGTTCATCTTGTGTTTGATCTTATTGCCTTATCATGTTAAGGGGATAACTATTCGATGGGAAAAGTTACCTGATTTATCTGTAGGTACAAATCGAACTCAAGGAGTCTCTGGAGCTTTTGCGGGAACGATAGATGGGATTTTATTTGTTGCAGGAGGGTGTAATTTCCCTAATATTCCGGTTGCAGATGGTGGTTCAAAAGTATTTTATAAATCTGTATATTGCCTTCGGGAGGGTTCCGCGCCAAACAAAGGATGGAAACAATGCGGTGATCTTCCTTATCCTGTTGGTTATGGTGTTTCGATAACTTTACCGAATGGAATTCTGTGTATCGGGGGATGTAGTAATGATCACAAATTTTCGGATGTTTTATTATTAAAGTGGGATAAACAGAGGCAACGTCCTGTTATTCAGTATTTTCCATCCCTTCCTTTTGCTTTTGATAATATGACAGGTGCTAAAGTCGGCAACTATGTTTATATAGCAGGTGGTAATGCGAATGGGATCCCTAGTAATCTATGTTTTCGCCTTAATCTGCATCAAATTGATCACGGATGGGAGCAACTTCCATCTTATCCAGGGATGCCACGCGTTCAACCAGTCGCTGTTGCACAACAATTGAATGGAGAGGCGTGTTTCTTTCTGTTAGGAGGTTATACTCCCTATTCTGATACTATTCAGGGGAAAGTTAATACCAATGGATATGTCTTTATTCCGTCATTAAACAGATGGCGGAGAATCAAGTCTCCTTATTTATTCAACCAAGACTTGTCTATTGCAGGCGGAATTGGAATGGCTTTTCAGAACAGGTATATTATATGTTTTGGTGGTGTTAATAAAACGATTTTTCAGTATGGTCTTTTGATTGATCATCAATTAATGGAAGCGAAGGTCGCCAGAAATGAATCGGAAGTTAAAAGACATTCATCCCAACAGAAAAATTATCTTTCACATGACGTTCAATGGTATCAATATAATCCTGATGTCCTGATGTATGATGTTAAATTAAAAAAATGGGAATGTCTTGGACAAAGTGAGCATGGGGCCAGAGCGGGTTGTGCATTGATAACCAACAACAATGGTTTTATTATCGTTGGAGGAGAAGTAAAGCCCGGCATTCGATCTACGAATGTTTATCAAGGGCATATAGAAGAGTAAATTCTGAAACTTTCATGTTGTTTGTTGAAAATGAATCTTCAGAAGATATTTTGGTCAAAAAATTGATTTGTAATAATGAGTTAAATTGGGAGATAGATGCTCTCCTTATATATATCTTATTTTTAATGATAAATATGTTGTTGTATGACTAACTAAATCTTGATTATGAAACGAATTACCAGTTATTTTATTTTATTTGCTGCACTATTGTTTATGAATAGGCAGGTAGCCAGTTCGATGATTAATGTTGTTCCGCGTCCAAATTATGTAAAAGAAACCGCAGGTATTTTTGCATTTAGACAAAGCATGCAAGTATATTCACCGAAACACAGCGGAGCCGCTGCTTTGCTGGAAAGAAAACTGTCCACAGCAGCAGGAATCCATTTGCTCCCTGGTTCTAATAAGCATTCTGCTATTGAAATGGTGATTGATACAAATGCTGTTCAATCTCCGGAAGGATATCAGTTAAACGTGACGCCACGCCGTATCTTGTTGCAGGCTGCAACGGAGACAGGTTTGTATTATGGTGTTCAAACCCTTCTGCAACTACTCCCTCCACAGATCGAAAGCAGACAATTGGTCAAGGCTTCTTGGAGAGTCCCTTGTGTTTTGATTAAAGATGCCCCCGCTTTTACATATCGGGGCATTATGCTGGACGTGTGTCGACACTTCCTTCCTGCGGAACGCATCAAGAAGATCCTGGATGTAATGGCGATGTACAAAATGAATCGCTTTCACTGGCACTTGACGGATGACCAGGGATGGCGCATTCAAATAAAACGCTATCCAAAGCTGACACAAATCGGTGGCACACGTGTCGGAGACAATGGAAAACCTTACAGTGGTTATTACACACAAGACCAGATACGGGACATTGTAAAGTATGCAGCGGCGCGTCATATTGAAGTGATACCGGAAATAGAGATGCCGGGTCATGCGATGGCGGCTTTAGCGGCTTATCCACAATATTCAAATACAGGCGGACCATTCAAACCTCGTACAGTCTGGGGTGTGGAAAATAATGTCTATAATCCGGCGAACGATTCTACCTACTCCTTTTTATCCCATATTTTAGATGAAGTATGTGCTTTATTTCCATCGAAATATATTCATATCGGCGGAGACGAATGTCCTAAGATTCGCTGGAAAGAGAGTCCGCAATGCCAACTTCTGATGAAAAAGGAAGGATTGAAGAGTACAGAAGAATTACAAAGCTACTTTGTCAAACGGATGGAAAAGATTTTAGAAAAAAAGGGGAAGAAGATCATTGGTTGGGATGAGATCTTGGAAGGCGGAATAGCTCCATCGGCCACCATCATGTCGTGGAGAGGCGAGCAAGGGGGTATTGATGCCGCCAATGCCGGACACGATGTGATTATGACGCCTGATTCGGTGCTTTATTTAGATCATTATCAGGGCAGTCCGCTATGTGAACCGGCAAAGATAGGAGGCTTGACTACCTTACAACAAGTGTATGCTTATCATCCTATTCCCAAAGCGATTTCACCGGCTATGGCACACCATGTGTTGGGATTACAAGGCAATTTATGGTCAGAATATCTCTATACACCCAATTTATTTGAATATTCGCTTTTCCCGCGTGCATTGGCTGTTGCCGAAGTGGGATGGACACAACCTCAAAACAAAGATGTAAAGGATTTTATCAGGAGGTTAGAGGATCAACAGATTCGCTTGGACGAGCATCACATTGATTATTACATTCCGATGCCTGAAGGAAACTTAAACTACATGGAGTTTGCCGATTCCTTGCGTTTGCCTTTTACGACAAACCGTCCGGTGAAAGTGGTTTATACTATTAATGGCACTATACCAACGGTACATTCGACAACCTACAAAGCGCCCATTCTTATCACGAAAATTACAACTTTAAAATTACGTTCTATTTTGCCGCAAGGGAAAATGAGCGCAACCCGGACGATTCATTTAACCAAAACGCATCCTGTAAAAGGGATCTCTACGTTGTCACAATCACAGCAAGGGCTTCGAATGCGGTATACCAGGAAGGGTTATTATGTAAAAGTAGATCAATTAAAAGGAGTTCGGCAATGGAAAGATACGATTGTATCCCAACCGAACGAGTTTTTCACTGTGGTTCCCATATACAAAGATGGGAAAAGTTATCCCGGAGAACCGAGAGGAGCAGGAATATTCACGGGCTATTTGTACATATCACAACCGGGTACTTATCGCTTACATTGTGATGCGGACGAGTTATATATCAATGGTAAACTGATGATTAACAATACAGGGATAATTAAGAGGTCAGTGCCAACGGATGTTACGGTGCCATTTCAAGGGGGTTATTATCCCATAAAAATGATTGTTTTAAATAATATCTTGGGAGGCGTACCTGCTTCATGGGCAGATTTTCGAATTAAGATTGCAAAATGGGATAGTTCAAATACCAGTGGGGAATTACTACCTGCTCCTGTTTTTGTCCGTTAATGGGTAAAATAGAATCTGAGTGTGATTATACACTCACCTTTGACAAATCATTAGCAAAAATGAAAATTCAACGGCTGTGATTTTTATTGGTTATTAATCGAAATCATATTTACAAATGGAACAAACAAATTCAATTTACTCAAAGATGATCTATTACGGACGGATTTTATTCGCCGTAATAGGATTGAGCGTCACAGGGTTGGTTGCGGCCAATGCAGCACAACAAGTTAACAACACTGTTGGCAAAACGAATACAAAAACTACTGCCAAACAGTCGGATGCCCGAATGGCATGGTGGCAGGATGCCCGTTTTGGCATGTTTATTCATTGGGGAATCTATGCAGTGCCTGCTCACGCCGAATGGTATATGACCAACGGACATGTGCCACGCGGTAAATATGAAGAGTATGCGAAACAATTTGATCCGACAAAATTTAATGCCGATCAATGGGTCAAGATTGCAAAAGAGGCCGGCATGAAATATTTGGTTATTACCTCAAAGCATCACGACGGGTTTTGCATGTTTAATACCAAAGCCACATCCTACAATGTGGTGAAAGCTACGCCCTGGCACAAAGATCCGCTTCTTGCATTAAGCCGGGCGTGCCATCGGTATGGCGTCAGATTTTGCGTCTATTATTCCATCATGGATTGGCATAGTCCCGATCAGTTAGCAGCCAACCCTGATGCGGAAAATCCTACTTACAATCCAACCAGTTTCGTGCCTGGAAAGAAGGAAGCCTATATCGCATACATGAAGGCTGAACTCAAAGAATTGATCGATCAATATCATCCTGCCCTGATTTGGTTTGACGGCGAATGGATGAATGGATGGACAGATCAGGACGGTCGGAATTTGTACGGTTATTTGCGGTCTTTGGATCCCAAACTGATCATTAATAACCGTATCAAAGGCGCCGGCGATTATGAAACCCCCGAACAGCAAATTCCCCCCAATGGATTGCCCGGTCACGACTGGGAAACCTGCATGACCATCAATGGAAGTTGGGGTTACAACGCGGAAGATCATAATTGGAAGTCAGCGGACACTCTTTTACACAACCTGATTGACATCGCCAGTAAAGGTGGCAATTATCTCCTCAATGTCGGGCCGGATGCAACCGGAGTGATTCCTCAACCCGAAGTACAACGGCTCAAAGAGATGGGGGCGTGGCTTAAAATAAACGGACAAGCCATTTATGGCACCATGGCGAGCCCGTTTACAGAGCAATTGCCGTGGGGTCGTTGCACCCGAGAAACAACCACCGAAGGCACAACGCTTAATTTACTTGTGTTCGATTGGCCAAAAGACGGAAAACTCTTTGTCCCTAAACTGAAGAATCCGATTGCAGATGCTTATCTTTTGACTGTTTCCGGTGAACACAAGCAGTTGAAAACTGTCAACAGCAATGATGGCGTGATTATTTTCGTTCCTCCCGTCGCACCGGACAAGATTGCCTCCGTCATTGTTTTGAAAATCAAAGGCGCTTTACAAGTAGAATAGAGATGAGAATAATTGACATGCGGATTCTATAAGGCCAAAACAAATTATTCATATATGAAAACAATAAGTTTATTGATTCTTATTTTAGTTGAGTCTCTATTAATTCAAAGTTTGGGTAACCCATTGCCCAAACCAACGGTAACTCAATATTCATGGCATGAGCAAGGACGGATTATGTTTATCACCTATGGGCCTGCCACATGGCAAGGAAGAGAGTATGACAATCATTCTACCCCTTTATCACGTATCAATCCCAAGTCATTGAATACAGATCAATGGTGCAGGGTAGCAAAGTCATGGGGAGCTAAAGAGATTCTGTTTGTAGCCAAACATGTAGGAGGATTTTGTTGGTGGCCTACTAAGACGACGGATTATAATATCAGCCATACGCCGTATCAAGGAGGTAAAGGGGATGTGTTAGGACGATTATCCGCTTCGTGCAAGAAATATGGATTGAATCTTGGTATATATGTATACCCCGGAAATGATCTTGGAAGTGCAGGCAAAACAAAAGACCCATCCCAACAAGCAGCTTATAATAAGACATACAGAGAACAGCTGAAAGAAGTGCTCACCCGATATGGAGATATAAAGGAAGTTTGGTTTGACGGGAATTGTCAGATCAACGTAAAAGATATATTGCAGAAGTATGCGCCCAATGCTGTTGTTTTCCAGGGGCCGGAAGCAACAATTCGTTGGGCGGGGAATGAAGATGGTAAATTAAGCTATCCGGCATGGAATACGCTAAAGAAAAGTGATTTGGTGACGGGTGTAGCGACAGAGCAACAAAGCGATCCGAATGGAGATGCATGGGCGCCATTAGAAGCAGATGTCCCCTTATATACCCATTTTTGGTTTTGGAGTCCTGAAAAAGAAAAGAAGTGTCTTTCATTAAATCAGCTTATGGATATTTACTATAAGTCTGTAGGGTATGGTGGTGTTATGTTATTGAATGCTACCCCTGACACTACCGGACTTATTCCGGCAAATGATGTAAAATTATATGCACAATTAGGCAAAGAAATAAACCGCAGGTTTGTTACTCCATTAGCAAAAGTTGAACATATAAAGGGGAATCTTGCCGAAATTTCTTTTCAGAGGCCGACTGTAATCAATCATGCTATCATTATGGAGGATTACAGACAGGGAGAACGGATTCGTTCCTATATCATTGAAGGATTCGAGCATGGATTATGGAAAAAGCTGACAGAAGGGATTTCAATAGGAAGAAAAAAGATTGATTATTTCAACAATGTCACAGTTTCCCGCGTTCGCTTACGTGTTCTTCAAGCGGCTGCATCCCCACTTATTCGTTCATTTGCCGTGTATCATGTTAAAGGGTTCATCCCAATTACAGACGACAAACAAAAAGATTGGCAAATATGCGCAGAATGGAACTCGAACGCATTTAAAAACGACCATCTTTCACTCAAGGTGAATTTAACCCCATTCATACCCGAAGCAGGTCAATATGAAATAAAGATAATCCCATCTGATAGTGGTAACCAGACAGTATTACAAGTGGATAGCGTGGCTCTTTATTTTCAGGAGGAACGTGCTCACCCGGAATTTCTGAGAAAGATCGATACCTTCGATTATAGCGTGAACCAAACACAACAAATCACTAAAGACACAAGCACGAAGTTAGTCGTCAATCTATCTCTTTTATCAAGTTTATCAAGAGAGGGAAACGGCGGAGAAATACTCATTAAAAAGGAGGAATAAAATGTGTTTTTGAGCAATATGGGAAAAAGATTCATTTAACCGAACATGTATGAAAAAAGGCGCTTTTTTTATTGTATTCATTTTTGTGGCAATACTTTCATTTGCCACAAAGCCTATCTGTAAAATTTTTTGGCAAGAGAATTTCAATAAAGGGGTAATACCCTCCGGTTGGAAAGATGTAGCGTTGAATGACAGCAATGTTAGTTGGACGGTTACTGATCAGCCCTATCCGGGATCTTACGGGCGCAATTATCAGGCGCCGCCGATTGCATCAAAGAGCCGGGGTTACTACCTGATGATCGCCCCAGGTGTCAAGGTGGGGAAAAACATTAAGAAATGGGCAAAGGCAGGCATATTCCCGGATGCCTATATTCAGACGCCGGCTATTGATTGTTCGGGGAAGAAGTCAGTAGTTTTGCGTTTTCAGCAAAACTTTTTTTGGGGTGAGTGGGAGCGTTCCTCCGCAAATTCAGGATTAATTGTTGCCGTCAGTCATAATGGAAAAGATTGGAAACAATATGATGTCCATAACGGGATTGGGCCGGCTGAGGATTGCCCCAATCCTATGAATGTTGAGTTGAACATTACTCGTGAAGCAGCGGGACAAAAGACAGTATATATTCGCTTTTTGTGGCATCAGATGTATCAATGGTATTGGATGATTGATGACATATCCTTATCAGAAGGGTATGACAAAGATATAGAAGTCATAGACCTTACGGGCAGGAAAACTGAAGGAAACGTTTTTTTAAAATCAGATACGTTATCCTTTCATATTGTCAATTTAGGAGCCTATCCGGTAGAGCATGATTTTGATTGTTATCTGCAAATAGATCAAAGGCCATTGATCAAGAAAGTGATTCGTGCTTCAGAACATAGTCCTTTTGGTATCATCGACACGATGAAGATATCCTTTGATAGCCTTGATCTGACAGATATCGGCATCCATAAAATTAAGTTTTATACTGCTTTAGATGGAGACATGCGTCCCTCGAATGACACATTATCCATGGAACTGTATTCCAAAGCATGTCAATTAGGTGACATTACGCAATGTACATCAAAGAAAGACACGATCTATCTTCAATGTCATCAAACTAAGTTCAGAATTCAATTTTTAAGGGACGACTTGTTCCGGATCTGGATGGCATACGATGGCATTTTCACCAATCCGGCAGGGCATGATTTAATCATAAATAAGCTAAAGGCTCCTGTTTATGTTACCACTGAAGATAAAGGGGCATATTATGTAATGCACACTCCTGATTTATCATTACGAGCGTACAAAGATCCGCTGCATTTTGCTTTATACAAAGCAGATAATAAAACATTAATTTGGAAGGAAGCCAGGGGTATTACCTACGGGAAGCAAACCATACAGTATCTTAAACGGGAAAATGAAGAACAGTTTTATGGAGGTGGAATGCAGAATGGACGGTTTTCGCATCGGGGAGATACCATTAAAATGACTATAGACTATGATTGGGAGGATGGAGGAAATCCAAATCCTGCCACTTTCTATATGAGTACCAAAGGATATGGAGCAGTGAGGAATACGTATGCCACAGGATATTATTATTTTGGAGATACGATCAAGACAGTACATAACGAAAGCCGTTTTGATTGTTACTATTTTGTAAATGACTCACTAAAAGGCTTATTAAACGATTATACGGATTTAACCGGGAAGCCTTTTTTAGTTCCTAAATGGGGATTGGGAATGGGAGATTCCAATTGTTACAACCGAGGGGCAAAGTCAGGTAAAACAAACGGTTCCACTTCAACAGGATATGACGGGTTAACCCCCAGTGTCATTCATTTGATAGCAGATAAATATATTGAAGAAAAAATGCCCAGGGGATGGATCATCCCGAATGACGGATATGGTTGTGGTTATACGAAACTTGACTCTGTAGTGCAAGCTTTACATAAGCGAGGTTTTTATACCGGACTATGGACGGAAAACGGAGTTTCAAAGATTGCTCGCGAGGTAGGTGTAGACGGATCGCGACTGTGTAAATTAGACGTAGCGTGGGTTGGACCCGGATTTCATTTTGCCATGAATGCAGCAAAAACAGCGTATACAGGAATTGAGAATAACAGTAACGCGCGAGGCTTCGTGTGGATGGTGTGCGGATGGACAGGCGCTCAGCGCTATTCGGTTTTGTGGACTGGAGATCAAAACGGAAGTTGGAATTACATCCGTTGGCACATTCCTACTGTAATAGGATCAGGCCTTTCGGCGCAGAACTATGCAACGGGCGACGTCGATGGTATCTTTGGAGGAAGCGATTCAACCTACACGCGTGATTTGGAATGGAAGTGTTTTACCCCCGTTTTTATGGCGATGTCTGGATGGGCTTATAACAACAAAAACGGGATTAAGGACAAACAACCCTGGTTGTTTGGAGAACCCTTCACGAGCATTAACCGTAAGTATTTAATACTTAAAGAAATAATGACGCCTTATATGTACACTTTATGCCATGAAGCCTCACAAACAGGCGTCCCGGCTGTCAGAGCCTTGGTGCTTGAATATCCTCATGATTCGATCACTTGGGGTAATGCCACAAAATATGAATATCTGCTTGGGAAAAGCCTGTTAGTAGCTCCCGTTTACAAATCGCAAGCATATCGAGACAGCATTTATCTTCCTGCAGGGGAATGGATAGACTATTGGAATGGAGATCGGTATAAAGGGCATATCACGTTGATGCATTATCCTGCACCACTTGACAAGTTGCCTCTTTTTGTACGTGCCGGAGCCATTATTCCTATGTATCAACCGATGATGTATAATTGGGAACGTCCAATTGATACTCTTACCCTTGATATTTATCCACAAGGGAAGTCTTCTTTTGTAATGTATGAAGATGATGGGTTGACCCGAGATTACCGGAAAGGCATGTTTGCCACAACACAATTTGAAGTACATGCTTCGGCAAACGGAGAGGTGCCCATTGCTATCATATTGCATGCTGCTAAAGGTGAATTCAAAGGGAGGCAAAAGAACCGTGTTTATCTTTTAGTGATTCATTCACTCGCATCACCAAAAAAGATATTTATAGGGAGTAAACAGTTGAAACATGAGAAAAATGCCAACAGGTTTCTGAGCGCATCATCGGGCTGGTATTATGACTTGAATAAGCAAGGCATTATTCATATCAAAACGCCAACTCTGTCTACTCATGAGACAACTGTTATTCAAGTGCGATAACTGCAAAAGTTAATTGATCAATTTCATTAAACATGCAAAATCATGTTGACCAAACAATAGGAATCATCAAGTTCACTCAATCATATTATTCTTATGACACAAAAGATTTTAGAGAAATACGGTTTTAGGCCAAGTAGTTACACGATGTTGGCTTTTGGTACAGGGTTGATCAATCACACATGGTTAGTAACGGATGAGAAAAGCTCAAAGCAATTTATTTTGCAACGGATCAATCATGCTGTTTTTAAATCGCCTGAAGCTATTGCCAAGAATATTAGCCTAATAGATACCTTCCTCAAGAAGAACTATCCCGACTATTTATTTGAAGCTCCACTCAAAACTATTGAGGGAGAAAATATGGTTAAAGCTGAGGGTGAATATTTCCGATTATATCGTTTCGTAGAGGGATCACATACCGTCGATGTGGTTAAAGATCCGAAGGAGGCATACGAAGCTGCTAAACAGTTTGGTAAATTCACAGCCAATTTAGCTGATTTTGATGCAAGACAGCTTAACATCACATTGCCCGATTTTCATAATTTGCCTTTACGTTTTGAACAATTTAAGATGGCCATTAAAAATGGAAATTCCCAACGTATATCACAATGCAAGGAAAATATTCAACAGCTATTGGATTATGGGAATATAGCCGAAGCCGCCACGAAAATAACTAAAATGCCGTTCAGGGTAATTCATCATGATGCGAAGATCAGCAACGTGTTGTTCGATGGGGAGAATAAAGGGATGTGTCTTATTGATTTTGATACGATCATGCCGGGTTATTATATCAGTGACATAGGGGATATGATGCGAACCTACCTGTCACCCATCAGTGAAGAAGAAAAAGACGGGGCAAAACATGTTATTCGTATGGATTTCTTTGAAGCCATTGTTTCAGGGTACATGAGTGAAATGGGGAAAGTACTTACTGCTTTGGAGAAATCCTATTTTGTTTATTCGGGCAGCTTCATGATTTACATGCAAGCATTGCGCTTTATTACCGACTATTTGAACAATGATGCTTATTACGGGGCAAAGTATGAAACCCATAATTTAGTGCGAGGTGAAAATCAGCTTGCATTGCTACAACGATATGCCGATAAGGAGAAAATAATGCAGTCTATTGTGGCACGATCTTATTAAAGATTACCAGAAATGTACAGACAAACAGAAAAAAGTTGATTTCATCCATCAAAGACAGACATTCTTATTTCATTTCTGAATCTTATTCTTTTATTGTCATTTGATGAAATGATAATAGTGCTTTGAATTCAATTATTCATAAAAACAAAAACCATGAGAAAGAATCTATTTATTTTATTACTGCTCTCGTTGTATTCGGGCGTTATCTTTGGGCAATCTATTTATCCCGGGCAGCCGATAGGCCAAGCGGTCATTCAATCATCGCGAGGCCTTGTTTTAGTTGAGAATCATGTGCTTTGTGCCCGGTGGGCAATACAGGAGCAAACTATGCAGGCGCAATCTTTTCAGAATAAAGAAACAGGGCAAAAAGTTGATTGGAATCACACTCCCTGGTTTTCTATTCAGCTTAAAGATGGAGAGACGTTAACCTCCAATGATTTTCGAATCATGTCTGCCCCGCAAATTAGATCCGTTAAGGGGATCAGCACTTCAGTCAAGCGATCGGGAAAAGACAATGGGAAAGAACTCTTTGCTGATTTATATTGTAAAAAAGTCAATTTGAAGATTCATTGGCAAGTTATTCTCCGTGATCATTCCAATTATATTCGTCAGAAGTTTACCTTGACTCCCAAAGACTCGTTGAAAGTTGATCAGATAACGCTTCTGGAAATTCCACAAAGCAGTTCCCTGAAAGCGAATGGCGTTGTAGCCGGATCGCCTTGGAT